>JAABRX010000198.1 GCA_011390675.1 Trueperaceae bacterium
CCGGCGACGACATCCCGCTCGTCGGGCAGATCGTGGCCGTGGCGGACGTGTTCGACACGCTCGTGAACGAGCGCCCGTACAAACGCGCCTGGCCCATCGAAGACGCGATCGCCGAGATCCGCCGGCAGCGCGGCCGTTGGTTCGCACCGCGGGTGGTCGATGCCTTCTTCGAGGTGCTCGACCGCAACCCGGACCTGCTCACCGACCTCGAGCGCGTCGTCGACCCCGATCCCGCCCGCAACGGCGCCTTGGAGCGCGCGCTGATCGACGACCTCGACTGACCGAGGCCGCGGCGGGCGCGACGCGGTCGGGGCCGCCGCCGCGTCATCCTGGGCGGCATGCCCCACCTCTTCGACCCGCTCCCGCTCCGCGACGTGACCCTGCGCAACCGCATCGCGCTCTCGCCCATGTGCATGTACTCGGCGCCCGACGAGGCGGCCGTCGCCCGCGGCGAGGCGCCGCTGGCGGGCGTCGCGCTGGACGCGCACCTCGTCCACCTCGCATCGCGCGCCGCTGGCGGCGCGGGGCTCGTGCTCACCGAGGCGACCGCGGTCGAGGCGCGCGGGCGCATCTCGCCGCAGGACCTGGGGCTGTGGGACGACCGCCACGTCGACGGCTTGCGCCGCGTCACCGCCGCGATCCGCGACCACGGGTCGGCTTCGGGCGTGCAGCTCGCGCACGCGGGGCGCAAGGCGGCCACCTACCGCCCCTGGGCGACCGCCAAGGGCGGCGTACCCGACGCCGACGGCGGCTGGCCGGTGGTCGGAGCGACCGACGCCCCCTTCAACGACGCGCTGCGCGCCCCGAGCGCGCTCGCGGCCGACGAGGTGCCCGGCGTCGTCGCCGCCTTCGCCGACGCCGCGGCGCGCGCCGACGCCGCCGGCTTCGACGTCGCCGAGCTGCACGCCGCCCACGGCTACCTGCTGCACCAGTTCCTCTCGCCGCTCGTGAACGATCGCACCGACGCCTACGGCGGCGGCTTCGAGGGGCGCACGCGGCTGCTGCGCGAGGTGGTGGCCGCGGTCCGTGCGGTCTGGCCCGAGGGGAAACCGCTGTTCGTGCGGGTGTCGGCGACGGACTGGGCACCGGGCGGTTGGAGCGCCGACGACACCGTGCGGCTCGCGGGCGAGCTCGCGTCCGCCGGCGTCGACCTGATCGATTGCTCGTCGGGCGGGGCGGTCCCAGGGATCGCGATCCCCGTCGCCCCCGACTACCAGGTGGGCTTCGCCGAGCGGGTCCGGCGCGAAGCCGGGCTCGCGAGCGGCGCCGTGGGGCGCATCGTGGCGCCCGCCCAGGCCGCCGCGATCGTCGCCGACGGTCGGGCCGACCTGGTCCTCATCGGGAAGCAACTCCTGCGCGAACCGTATTGGGTGCTGCGCGCGGCGCAGGAGCTGGGCGTGCCGGCGCCCTGGCCCGAGCGGTACGGGTGGGCGGTCGGCTGAGGCGGCGCCTCCTCAGTCGCTCGCGACCAGGTACCACGGGAGCGCACCGGGGCGGTCGAGCACGTCCAGCGACAGGATCGTGGCGCTGTCCTGGGTGGCGGCGACGAGGTTCCAGCCCAACGCGAGGTCGACGTTCGTCAGGACGTTGAGCGCGCCGTCGCTGCAGACGCCGGTCAGGCGGACCGGGCGATCGACGTAGACGTACGCCGCGACGCGGTCGCCGTCCACCGTCGGGCGCCCCGCCGTCGCGGCGGCCAGGTCGGTGGCAGCCCGTGCGGTCCCGAGCACCACGTCCTGCGCGTCGCGGACCTCGAAGCGCTCCACCCACGCCGCGCCCGCCGCCGCGTTCGAAGCGGTCAGGTTGCTGGTCCCGGGCGCGCAGGTCGCGCCCGGGACCAGCAGCGGCACCACGTCGACGACCGGCATCAGGTCCAGGCGCGCGGCGCCGAGCGTCACCTCGAGCCGCGGCCCGAGCACCGGGACCGGTCGCACGTTGCCGAAGTACGTGGCCGTCGCGTCCGTGGCACCGACCACGCGCACCCGCACGCCGGCCTGGAGGTCGGCCGCGGCTTCCCGCAGTTGAACGTCGATCTCCACCGGCCGCAGGTCCACGAGCTGCGAGCAGGCCACGAGGAGCAGGGTCGCTCCCAAGACGAGGACGGCTCGGACGGGGCGCGGGTTCTTCATGGCGGTGCTCCTCTCGCGTCTCCCCGAAGGTACCCGGTCCACGCACGACGACGATGAGGAGCCGATCGTCCCACCTCAGCCGAACAGCGACCCCTGCTCCGGCCCGTCCGGCACGTCCGGAAGGGCCGTGACCTCGACGAACTCGAGGCCCGCTGCGGCCAGCTGGACCAGCGCGGGTTTGGTCACCGCCGGCGCCGCGAGCAGGCCGCGCACCTCCTCGCCGGTGAAGCGCCGCACGCTCTCCACGTAGCGCGCGAGCTGGTGCACCGCCTCCTGCGTCCCCTTGGCGCGCTTGAGCTCGACGACG
This sequence comes from Trueperaceae bacterium, assembly GCA_011390675.1. GTDB lineage: Bacteria > Deinococcota > Deinococci > Deinococcales > Trueperaceae > JAABTL01. The sequence continues at coordinate 2,437 of JAABRX010000198.1, forward strand.
ACCAGCCGCCCGTAGCGGTCGCGGGCGAACAGGTCGATGCCGCCGACGTCGGTCGGGAGCTCCCGGTCGAGCACCGTCAACCCCTCCTCGATCACCGACGGGTCGTGGGCGAGGGCGCGCTGCATCTCCGCCTCGCTGCCGCGCAGCACGAACCCGCTCCCCTCGCGCAGGTGCAGCGCCTGCACGAGCGCCGGCTCCAGGAACGCCACCCGGAGCAGTTCCTCCGGGCTGCGCCGCTCCGCGACCAGCACCGCCTGCGCGTCGTCGAGGCCGACCCACAGGTCGTCGGTGCGCGGCTGCCAGTTGACCGGCTTGACCCCCTTGTAGCCGTGGACCTGCACCGAGCCGTCGGCCTTGAGCATGACCACGTAATCGCCGGCGTCCGCGAACGACGCGGCCCGCCCGGTGTAGGCGACCTCGCAGGTGCCGGCGACCTGCAGCAGCGCCGAGCCCTCCTGCAGATGCTCGCGGAGGAAGGCGACCAGGTCGTCGGGGGAGGGATCAACGAGGAGGTCCAGCAACACGCGGTGCAGCGTACCGCCCGCCGCCGCGCGCGAAGGCGCGCATGGGCGACGCGGTACGGTGCTCGCCATGCCCCGACTCGGTGCCCACGTCTCCACCGCCGGTGGCGTCTCCCGCGCCTTCGCACGCGGCGAGGCCATCGGCTGCGACGCCCTGCAGGTCTTCGTCAAGAACGCCAGCACGTGGGCGGCCAAACCGCTCCCCGACGCCGAGGTGCGCGCCTTCCGCGAGGCGCGCGCCGCGACCGCCGGACCGGGCGCGCCGGCCCCGCTCCCGGTGGTCGCGCACGCCAGCTACCTGATCAACCTCTGCAGCCCCAAACCCGAGGTCCACGCCAAGTCGCGCACCGCGCTGCTCGACGAGCTGGGCCGCTGCACCGCCCTCGGGATCCCCGGCCTGGTGCTGCACCCCGGCGCCCACCTGGGCGAGGGCGAGGACGCTGGCCTGGAAGGGATCGCGCGGTCGCTCGACGCGGTCCACCAGGAGGGGGCCGACCTGAGCGCGCGGGTGCTGCTCGAGAACACCGCCGGCCAGGGGACGGTGCTGGGCTCGAAGCTCGCCCAGCTGGCGCGGATCCTGGCGCTGGTCGACGCCCCTGAGCGCGTCGGGGTCTGCCTCGACACGTGCCACGCCTTCGCCGCCGGCTACGACTTGCGCACCGACGACGGCTACGCAGCTTTCATGGACGAGATCGAGGCGACGATCGGTCTGCCGCGCGTCGCGGCGCTGCACCTCAACGACAGCGTCTTCGACCTCGGTTCGGCCAAGGACCGCCACGCGACCATCGGCGAGGGCATGCTGGGCGCCGAGGCCTTCGCACGGCTGATCCACGACCCGCGTTGGGGCGACGTGCCGATGGTGCTCGAGACCCCGCTCGGCGACGACGAGCTGGGCCACCAGCGCGACCTGGTCACGCTGCGGGCGCTGCGGGCGCTGCGGTAGGGTCCCGCCATGGCCCTCGACGTCCACGCCTCCCTGCCGCTGCTGCGGTCGGTGTACGAACGCAACCTCAAAGTCCTCGAGTCGAGCGCCGAAGGGGTCGACGAAGCCGGCGCGCGGGTTCCCGTCGTCGAAGGCGGCTCGCACTTCCACTGGCTGCTCGCGCACCTGGTCGCGTCGCGCGACGCCCTGTTGGAGCGCATCGGCGCCGAGCGGGTGTGGACCGCCGAGGCCGCGAAGGCCTTCGGTCGTGGCTCCGCTCCGTCGGTCCCGGACGGGGCGACGCTCGCCGACCACTTGGGGCGCCTGCGCGCGCAGCAAGAACTCCTCGACGCGGTGCTGCCCGCGCTCGACGCCGCCGCCGTGGCGCGCGACGCCGGGCGGATGTCGGTCGGTGGCTGGATCGAGTTCCTCGCGTGGCACGAGAGCTACCACGTGGGCCAGGCGACGCTGTACCGCCGGGTGGCGGGCTTGCCGAGCGCGATCGGCTAACCGACGGGCTCGTCGACCACGACGCGGCCGTAGCGGCCCGCCTGGTAGGCGAGCGAAGCGTCCGCGGCGACGCGGCTCGCTTCGACCCGGCCGACCAGCAGCGTGTGGTCGCCGGTGTCGACGCGATCGACGACCTCGCACACGAGCTGAGCGGCCGCGCCCCGGACCACCGCCTGGCCCGCCAGGTCCTCGAAAGGGTCCGCCGGGAGCTCCACCGGGCGCGCCGCGAAGTGGTCCGAGACCATCGCTTGATCGGCGGCGAGGACGCTGACCGCGAAGCTCGGCGCGCCGATCATGCCGTGCGCGCGCGCTCGGCGGCCGATCGCCACGCCCACCAGCGGCGGGTTCAGCGACAGCGACACGAACGAGCTCACGGTGATGCCGTGCGCGCTGCCGTCGCCGTCGTCGAAGGTGACGACGGTGACGCCGGACGGGAAGCGGCCGAGGGCGGCGCGGAAGGCATCGGGTTCGACGGGCATGGGTCCTCCTGGGACGGGTGAGGGCGGCGGCCGAGCGTGGGCGATGCCGCAACGGACCCCATCAGGCCACAGGTGCGGCCGCCCGACCGTACCCTGCGCGTCGTACGCTCGTCGGATGCGCGCCGAACCCTCTACGCCCGCGTCGCCCGGCGCAGGCCGGCCGGCCGTCGAGCCCGCCGTCGACCACGGCGCGCCGCCGCTCGCGCGCCTGTGGCGCTACGCCGCCGAGCGCCGGTACCGCGGGCGCGCGCTCGGCGCCGCGGGGTTGTCGATCCTGAACAAGCTGTTCGACCTCGCGCCGCCGTTCCTCATCGGCGTCGCGGTGGACGTCGTGGTCGTGCGCGAGACCTCGATGCTGGCGCGGCTGGTCGGGATCACCGATCCGACCGCGCAGATCACGCTGCTCGCCGCGATCACCTTCGCCGTCTGGGCGCTCGAGAGCGCCTCGGAGTACGCCTTCCAGGTGCTGTGGCGCAACCTGGCGCAGGACGTCCAGCACGACCTGCGGCTCGCGGCGTTCGACCACACCCAGCACCTCGACCTGGCCTTCTACGAGGAGCGCGACACCGCCGGCCTCATGGCGGTGCTCAACGACGACGTCAACCAGCTCGAGCGCTTCCTGGACGTGGGCGCCACCGAGATCCTGCACCTGACGACCACCGTCGTGGTGCTCGGCGCGTTCTTCTTCGCGACCGCGCCCGAGGTCGCCTGGTGGGCGTTCCTGCCGATGCCGGTGATCGTCTGGGGTTCGCTGCGCTTCCAGACGCGGATGGCGCCGCGCTACGCGGCGGTGCGCGAGCAGGTGGGGCTGTTGAACGCCCAGCTCGCGAACGCGCTCGGCGGCATCGCGACCGTCAAGAGCTTCACCGCCGAGGCGCAGGAGCGCGACCGGTTGGGAGCGCTCTCGCGCGGCTACGTCGAGCGCAACGCCAAGGCGATCGCGCTGTCGTCGGCCTTCGTGCCGCTCATCCGGATCGCGATCGTCGTGGGCTTCATGGCGACGCTCGTCTACGGCGGCCGCCAGGCGCTCGCCGG
>JAABRX010000199.1 GCA_011390675.1 Trueperaceae bacterium
CCGATCTCGTGGCAGTTGGCCAGCGTGCTGCCCAGGTAGCAGATGCCCAACCCCTCGGCCTCGGCCGCCAGCGCGACGTTCTGCGATACCAGCACCGCGTCGATCGCGCCGACCAGGAACGCGAACACGTCGTCGAAGCCGTCGGCGGCGTCCGAGAGCGCCAACCATCGGCGCATCCGGTGGAAATCGCTGCAGAACGTGACGAGCACCGGCGCTTCGAGCACCATGTCCTGCTCCATGTGCGGTGCGTGGAGGCGCTCGCGCAGCGCACGGTCGCGGGTGACGACGATCGAGTAGGCCTGCATGTTGCCCGACGACGAGGCGCGCACGCCCGCCTCGAGGACGCGCCGCAGCACGGCGTCGGGGACCGGTTCGGGCCCGTACCGCCGGATCGAGCGGTGCGCGAGCAGGTGGTCGATCGGATCGCGGGGCGGTCGGTCGTCGGCGTCGATGGGCGCGGCCATGGTGCCGAAGGGTACCGCTTGCCCGACGGCAGCGGACGCGAACCGCGGGCGCGTCGACGAACGGCGTCGACGGTGGTGAGCATCGTCCGTCGCCGTCGCCGTGGGCGGGGCTAGCATGGGGTCAGTCCGCCCGATCGGGCGGGGTAGGGACCGGTCGCGATGCCGACGGACCACAGCGAGAAGGGCTCGGGTCGCTTCGCCGACGAAGACGGAGCGCCCAAGCCGTGGCACGCCTGGTCGGTCGAGCGCGCGGCGCGCGACCTGGACGCCGACCTGGAACGGGGTCTGAGCGAGGACGAGGCGGCGGCGCGGCTCGCGCGCGTCGGCCCCAACCGGCTTCCCTCGCCCGGCGGCAAGCCCATCTGGAAGATCGCGCTGCAGCAGTTCACCAGCCTGATCGTGCTCTTCCTGGTGGCCGCCGCGGCGATCGCGCTGGTGGCCGGCGAGACCATCGAGGCCGCGGCCATCTTCGTCGTCATCGCGGTGAACGCGATCGTAGGCTTCGCGACCGAGCTGCGCGCCGCGCAGGCGATCGCGTCCCTGCAGCGCCAGGCCGCGCCCACCGCGCGCGTCCTGCGCGGCGGCAAGGAGCGCACGAGCGCGGTCGAGGAGCTGGTGCCGGGCGACGTCGTCCTGCTCGCCGAGGGCGACCGGATCCCGGCGGACGGACGCCTGGTCGAGAGCGCGCGCCTGCAGGTGCAAGAGGCCGCCCTCACCGGCGAGTCGCAGGCGGTGGAGAAGCGCGAGGACGCCGACGTCGGCGAGCGCGCCCCGCTCGCCGAGCGCTTGACCATGGCGTTCTTGGGCACCACCGTCAGCGCCGGGCGCGGGCGCCTGCTCGTCACCGGCACGGGTCGCGCCACCGAGGTCGGGCGCATCGGCGTGCTGCTCGAAGAGACGGAACTGCACGCGACCCCGCTCGAGCGGCGGCTCGAGCAGCTCGGGCGCGCGCTGATCGGCGTGGTGCTGGCGGTCGCCGCGGTGGTGGTGGTCGCCGGCGTCCTGCGCGGGAACGCGCTGCTCGACATGCTCGAGGTGGGGATCGCGCTCGCGATCGCAGCGGTGCCCGAGGGGCTGCCGGCGGTCGCGACCATGACGCTCGCGCTGGGCGTGCAGCGCATGGCGCGCGCCAACGCCCTGGTGCGGCGGCTGCCGGCGGTCGAGACGCTCGGCTCCACCACCGTCATCTGCACCGACAAGACCGGCACCCTCACGCGCAACGAGATGACGGTGCGCTGCTTCGTCGTCGCGGAGCGACGCATCGACGTCACCGGCGTCGGCTACGACCCGACCGGTCGCTTCGAGCACGGCGCGGAGCCGGTCGACCCCGACGCCGACGAGCTGCTGCGCACCGCGCTCGTGGTCGGCGCGCTGTGCAACGACGCGCGTCTGGCCGACGACGACGACCGGGCCGTCGACGCCGACGGCGAGCGCGAAGAGGGCGACGCGGTCTTGGGCGACCCCACCGAGGGGGCGCTGCTGGTGGCCGCGGTCAAGGCGGGGATCGACCTCCAAGCCCTGCGAGGCGCGCAGCCGCGCGTCGACGAGATCCCGTTCGACGCGGCCGGACGGCGGATGGTGACCGCGCACCAGCGCGATGGCGGCGGCGTCGTCTACGCCAAGGGGGCGCCGGCCGTGATGCTCGAGCGCTGCGACCGCGTCGCGACCGACGCCGGCAGCGAGCCGCTCGACGACGCGGGGCGGGCGCGCTGGGCGGCGATGGCCGAGGAGCTGGCGGACGAGGCGATGCGGGTGTTGGCGCTGGCCATGCGCGAGGTTCCCGACGACCCGTCGCCGGACGCACGCGACGACGAACTGACCTTCGTCGGCTTGGTCGGCATGATCGACCCGCTGCGCGACGAGGCGGCGCAAGCGGTAGCGCGCTGCCGCGCCGCCGGCATCCGCACGGTCATGATCACCGGCGACCACCCGCGCACCGCGAGCGTGATCGCCACGAGCCTCGGCATCGATCGCGGCCTCGACGGCACCGAGCTGCGCACTTGGTACGGCCCGGACCTCGAGGGCCGCGACGAGGCGGGGTGGCGCGAGGCGGTGGCCGACGCGGCGGTCTTCGCGCGGGTGTCGCCCGAGCACAAGCTGCGGATCGTCGAGGCGCTCCAGGCGCGCGGCGAGATCGTCGCGATGACCGGCGACGGCGTCAACGATGCGCCCGCGCTGCGCACCGCCGACATCGGCATCGCGATGGGCATCAAGGGCACCGAGGTCGCCAAGGAAGCGGCCGCCATGATCCTCCGCGACGACGACTTCGGCACCATCGTGCGCGCGGTGGAGCAGGGACGCGTGATCTACGCGAACATCCGACGCTTCGTCCACTACCTCTTCAGCTGCAACCTCGCGGAGATCCTCACCGTGTTCGTCGCGATCATGATCGGTTGGCCGCTACCGCTCGCGGCGCTGCAGATCCTGTGGCTCAACATGATCACCGACGTGTTCCCGGCGTTGGCGCTGGCCCTGGAGCCGTCCGACCCCGACGTCATGGGCGCGCCGCCCCGCGACCCAGCCGAGCCGCTGCTGAGCCGCCTCTACGTGGTGCTCATCGCGTGGCAGGGCGTGCTGCTGGCGGGCGTCACGCTCGCCGCGTTCGCGGTGGGGCTCGACTGGTACGGGCGCGGCGAAGGTCTCCCACACGCGGTGACGATCTCCTTCAGCACGCTTGCGCTCACGCAGGTGGCCCACACCTTCAACGCGCGCTCGGTGCGCCAGAGCGTGTTCTCGCGGCGCACCTTCGCCAACCGCTGGGTGTGGGGCGCCGTGCTGCTGTGCATCGCCTTGCAGCTGCTGGCCGTCTACCAGCCCGGGCTGCAACGGGTGCTGGGGACGGTCGCGCTGAATGGGCGCGACTGGGCGTTGGTGACCGGGTTGGCGCTGGTCCCGGTGGTGGTCACGGAGGTGGTGAAGGGGGTGGGGCGAGCGCGTCGTCGCGGGGCGTGAAGCTCGTGCTCACGTCGTGATCATCCGATCTCGATCGTTCATCGTGGGCGCCTCCTCGGACGATGCGTGCGACACGTTCGCCATGCCTGAGGCGCCACGCTACGACGGCGACCGAGTCCCGTCGGTGCTGAGACGCGCTGCGCGGTCCTCCTTGTGACCGCCTCGGCCAACGAGCAACCCCGAACCACTAGGGTCGTGTTGGGAGGCGGTGTCTGCTCGCCACCCGTCTCCGCCCTTCGAACAAAGGACGACATGACCACCACCACTCCGAACACCACGAACGAACGCAACCTCCTGAGCGTGAACGACGATTCGCTGGCGCTCGGCGATCAGGCCGAGGACGTCCGCAAGTACACCGTCATCGATCGGGACGGCGAAGACATCGGTACGGTCGACGACCTGCTCGTCGACGACGGCGGCCGCAAGGTGCGGTTCCTCCAGATCAAGGAGGGCGGCTTCCTGGGCATCGGCGGTCGGACGTTCCTGATCCCCGTCGACGCGATCGCGCGGATCGAGGACGAGACCGTGTACGTCGATCAGAAGGGCGAGCACGTCGGTGCGGGGCCCACGTACGACCCCGTCATCGCGCGCGACGACGAAGCCTGGCGCGAATCGGCGTACCGGGACGGCGGCTACTACGAGGGCCTGTACGGGCACTACGGGTACACCCCGTTCTGGGCTCCGGGCTACGCGTACCCCGGGTTCCCCTTCTACCGCTGACCGATAGGCTCGACCGATCGAACCACTTGGACCGCCGCGGCGCTTGGCGCTGCGGCGGTTTCATGCCTCCCGCCAGCGCGTGTGCCACGGCGTCGCCCGCTCGTACGCGTGCGCCGTGCGGAGCAGGGTGACCTCGTCGAGGTGGCGCGTGGCCAGCGTCATCACGAGCGCCGCGAGGCGGCGGTCGCCGGGAACCTACGCCACGGGCGTTCGTCCCGGTCGACCGAGCTTATGCTAGTGAAGATTTGCACGAGCGGCGCGAGCGCCGAGGAGCCGGACGAAGCTCCGCCTCCGCCACGCCGTCTCGACGGAGGTGGCTCCTATGCGTCTCGATGGTCCCATACCCCTCCTCGCCGGCGTCCTCGGCCTGCTGCTCGCAGCCTTCGCCTACCGGCAGCTGCGCGCGCTCCCCACCGGGGGCGCCGCGCTCACCGACGTGGCGGACCAGATCCGCGACGGCGCGCTGCGCTTCTTGAAGCGCGAGTTCGTCGTCCTGGCCCCCTTCGCGGTGGTCGTCGCCGCGGCGGCATGGTTCGCCCTGGGCGGGCTGTCGGCGCTCGCGTTCGCGGTGGGCGCGCTCGCGTCGTCCGTGACCGCGGTGGTGGGGATGGCGGTGGCGTCCCGTGCGAACGTGCGCACCACCCAGGCCGCCCACACCGAAGGTGGCGCCGCGGCGCTGGGCGCCGCGTTCGGTGGCGGCGCGGTGATGGGGTTGACGCTGGCGTCGCTGGCGCTCATCGGCCTGGGGACGCTGGCGTGGATCTTCGGTCTCGACGCCGCGACCGCCACCGCGCTCCAGAGCTTCGGGGTGGGGGCGTCGCTGGTCGCGCTGTTCTTCCGCGTGGGGGGCGGCATCTACACCAAGGGCGCCGACGTGGGCGCCGATCAGGTGGGCAAGCTCGAGGAGAACATCCCCGAGGACGACCCGCGCAACCCGGGCGTGATCGCCGACAACGTCGGCGACATCGTCGGCGATACGGCCGGCATGGGCTCCGACCTGTTCGAGTCCTTCGCCGGCTCGATCATCGCCACGATCGTCCTCGCCGCCACGCTGGGCGAGGGCGTCCGCGCGACGTTGGGATCGTCCCCTGCGCTCATGGCGCTGCCGCTCGTGCTCGGGGCGGTCGGGCTCGGGTGTTCGGCCATCGGGGTCGTGGTCGTGCGCGCCTTCGCGCACCGTGCGCCCGCGACCGCGCTGCGCGCCGGCTCGACCGGCGCCGCGCTCCTGTTCCTGGTAGCCGCGCTCGCCGTGATCGCCGGCCTCGGGGTGGCGCCCAAGGTCGCCATCGCGGTTGCCGCCGGCACCCTGGGCGGCATCGCCATCGGGTACGCCACCGAGTTCTCCACCAGCGGCCGCGTCGTGCGGCGCCTGGCGGAGGCGGCCGAGACCGGCGCGGCCTCGGTCATCATCGCCGGGCTGGCGCTCGGGTTCGGATCGACGCTCCTGCCCGTCGTCCTGCTGGCGACGGTCATCGGCGTCGCCAGCGCCGCGGCGGGGCTGTACGGCGTGGGCATCGCCGCCGTCGGCATGCTCGGCACGGTGGCCATGACCATGGCGATCGACGGCTTCGGCCCCATCTCCGACAACGCCGGCGGCATCGCCGAGATGGCGCGCCTGGGGCCCGCGACGCGCGACGTCACCGACGAGCTCGACTCGCTGGGCAACACCACCGCGGCGGTCGGCAAGGGGTTCGCGATCGGCGCGGCGGCGCTCGCGGCGCTGACGATCCTGGCGGCCTACGTGCAGACGGTCGCCGC
>JAABRX010000200.1 GCA_011390675.1 Trueperaceae bacterium
CTGGTCCAGGTGGCGGCGTGCGGCCCCCACTCGGCGGGCATCCGGAAGCCCTGGTCGGCGGGGGTGGGGTGGTCGAGATGGAGCATGCGGTCTCCCATGGTGGTGCGGCGGGGGGCGGGCCGCGGCCGCGCCGGAGGTCGCGCAGGTCGCACGCGCACCCGACCGGCGCCTCGACGGTAGCACCCACGGTCCGCGCGCGCCGTCGCCGCGCGGTCGACCCCGTCGACGGGACAGGCGTCGGGGACGCGGCGCGAACGCCACGTCCCCGACGGGTCCTCGTGCAGGTCGTCAGCCCTTGACCGCGCCTTGCGTCAAGCCGCTGACGATGTACCGGTTGACCACGAGCGCGAACAGGATGATGGGCAGGATGATCAGGCTGCCGAAGGCCGCGATCACGCCGTACTGGGCGCCGACGTCCGCGCCACCGACGAAGCGGGTGATGCCCACCGTGAGCGGCTGGGCCTCGTACCCGGCGAGGAAGAAGGCGAACAGGAACTCGTTGTAGCTGATGATGAACGCCAGGATCGCCGAGGCGTTGAGCCCCGGCAGCACCATCGGCAGGCAGATGCGCCAGAAGACGCCGAAGGGGCTGGCACCGTCGATGACCGCCGCCTCCTCGACCTCGGGCGGGATGCCGGCGAAGAAGCCGAGCATCAGCCACACGATGAACGGCATCTGCATCGCCAGGTGCGCGAGCACCACGCCGAGCAGCGTGCCCTGCAGGCCGATGCGCGCGAAGAACAGGTACATCGGCAGCGCCAGCACCACGTACGGAAGGAAGCGGGTGCTGAGGACGAAGAAGACGATCGCGTTGCGCGTGCGCTTCGATGCCAGCTTGGTGATGCCGTAGGCCATCGGTGTGCACACCACGAGCACGACGAACAGCGAGCTGAACGAGATGATCATGCTGTTGCGCAGGAAGTGCAGGTAGTTGCCCTGCTCGAAGCTGCGCCGGTAGTTGTCGAGCGTGAACGAGTCGAACGACAAGATCTGTGGGATCGACTGGAACAGCGCCGTGTCCTTCAGGGACGCCATCACCAGGATGACGATGGGCACGATGCAGATCAGCAGCCAGCCGATCAGGAACAGGAACCGGAGCGCCAGCCCGACGCGGGCTTGGCGGACGTGGGCGGTGCCGGAGATGGTCGCCATCAGCGGTCGAGCTCCCCGAGCCGCGTGATCCGCATGTAGATCAGCGACAGCACGGCGACGATCAGGAGCATGGTGAACGAGATCGCGTTCGCCATCCCCAGGTTGGCGGCCGAGATGCCCTCGTTGTAGACGAGCAGGCTCAGGACGTTGGTCGCGCGTCCCGGGCCGCCGCCGGTCAGGGCGAAGACGGTGTCGAACTCACGGAACGCCGACGTGAGCTGGATCAGCGCGACGAAGCCGATGTGGTACCGGATGAGCGGCAGCTTGACGCTCCAGAGCGCGCGCCAGCCTCCCGCTCCGTCGACCTCCGCGGATTCCAGCAGCTCCTCGGGCACCGTGGCGAGCGCGGCGTAGAAGATCAGCAGCGCGAGCGGGATCAGGCGCCAGGTGTTCGTGATGATCGTCGCCCACATGGCGGTGTCGACCGAGATGAGCCACATGGGGCCTTGGGCGCCGACCAGCCCCATCAAGTAGTTGATCAGGCCGTACTCGGGTTCCCAGATGTAGAGCCGACCGAGCATCCCGACGACGACCTGGGTGGCCACGAACGGCACCAGGTAGAAGGCCATGAAGAAGCGCGCCCAGCCGGTGCCCCGGATGCCCCGGGTGCTCATCACCGCCGCCACCGCCAGGCCGAGGACGACGCTCAGGACGGTGCAACCGAACGTGAACACCACCGTCGCGCGGATCGAGAGGTGGAAGAGCGGGTCCTGCAGGAGCCGGATGTAGTTGTCGAGACCGACGAACACCTGGTCGTCGAGGCGGTAGAGGCGCAGGTTGTGGAGGCTGGTCCACAGCGCCTGCACCACCGGGACCCCAAGGATGACCCCCCCGGCGATGGCGCCGGGGAGGACGAAGGCCCAGGGGTTGAAGTGCCGATGGCTGGCCATGGTGGCCGCTCAGTCGGTGTAGCCGGACTCGTCGAAGATGCGCTCCATGTTGTCGACGAGCCGCTGCTGCGCCTGCTCGGGGGTCATCACGTCGTAGAGCACGTCGTTGGCGAACTCACCCACCGGCGTGTACATGACCGCGCCCCACTCCGCGAGCGGCTGGCGGGGGAAGCCATAGGCCATCTGCTCTTGGAACACCGGCAGGAAGGTGTCGTAGAAGTCGTACTCCGCCAAGATCTCGGGGTCGGTGAACTGGTCGGCGCGCGCGAACATCGCGGTGCGCTTGTTGAACTCGGCGGCTTGCTCCTCGAACAGCCACTGGAGGAACTTGAACGACTCCTCCTTGTTGGGCGTGTCGAAGATCAGCACGCCGCCGCCGCCGATGAACGAGCGACCGATCGGCAGGTCGGCGAGGTTGCCGGGCCAGACGGGCAGGGTGGCGTAGCCGATCATCCCGGCGGTCGGGGCGCCGTCTTCTTCGACCGTCAGCACGCCTTCGGGCCACATCTCGGCGGTCGCGAGGCGGCCTTCGCGCATGAACGACAGGTGCTCGAGGAAGTCCCAGGTCTGCGCCTGCGGCGGGAAGGTGTCCTGGATCAGGCGCTTCCAGTACTCGACCCCTTCGAGCAGGATCGGGTGGTCGAGGTCGGATTCGTAGTTCTAGTCCCAGCCGTCGAGGCCGAGCGAGTAGACGATCGCCAGGAAGGCGCGCGCCATGCCGCCGGGCGGCTTGATGGAGGCCGAGTAGCCGAAGAGCGGCTGGTCCAGCGTCTCGCCGGCCACGGTCGCGCCTTCCGGTCGGGTGAAGAACGCCGCGATCTCGTAGAGCTCTTCCCAGGTGGCGGGGGGCGCCAACGGACGGCCGTACTCGGCCTGGAAGGCGGCCTGCTCGTCGGGGTGCTCGAACCAATCCATGCGGTAGCTGTAGATGGGGGTCTGGGGGTTGCGCGCGATCGCGATGATCTCGCCTGGGCGCAGCAGATCGTTGCGCATGTGCGAGTTCAGGACGGCGTCGGAGTACTGCGACAGGTCGAAGTCGTACTGCTCGATCAGGTCGTCGAGCCCGGCGACCTTCTCGTAGTAGTACCCGAACCAGCCGGGGCTGTGGTACCCGATGTCGTAGTAATTGCTGTTCGCCTGCGCCTCGAGCTGTTGGCGCTGCCAGACCTGGTCGGAGGGGAGCACCTCGTACACGATGTCGACGCCGGTGAGCTCCTCGTACAGCGGGATGAAGTACTCCTCCATGGCTTCGACGTGCGGACCGGGGTGCTCGGCGATGCGCAGGGTGACCTGCGCGATGGCGGCGCTGCCGAGGAGCGCCAGGGTGGCGAGGGCCACCAGGAGCCTGCGAAGGGCGGGGCTTGGGAACGACGTCACGAATGCCTCCTTCGGTCCCTCGCCGTCACCGGTTCGGTCCACGTCGGTGGCGAGCCCAGGCCCAGCGGGTGCGGGGCGGGGCGCGCGGTACGACGAAGGAAACGTTGCCATCATACCGGTATGCTCGGCCGCATGGATAGTCCACGGAAGAATGGCGAGCCGATGATCGGTGCGAAGGCCGTCCTGATCGGCCTCGACCTCGGTACCTCGAGCCTGAAAGCTCTTGCAATGGGAACCGATGGCTCCGTTCTCGCCGAAGCCACGGCTGCGTACGCTACGGCTACGCCCCACCCCGGCTGGGCCGAGCAGGACCCGGCGGCGTGGTGGGCGGCGGCCGGGGCGGCGAGCCGTTCGGTCGCCGCGTCGCTTCCGGCCGGCGCTCAGGTCGTCGGCATCGGCCTGAGCGGCCAGATGCACACCTTCGTCCTCTCGGATGCGGACGGGCTCGCGCTGCGCCCGGCCGTCACGTGGATGGACACCCGCGCCGGCGCGGTCCTCGACGACGTGCGCCGTCGGCTCGCGGAGGCCGGCCTCGCCGGCGAGCTCGGGAACCCGGTGGTGTTGGGCACGAGCCTCCCGCCGCTCGTCTGGCTGGCCGACCACGAGCCCGACGTGCTGCGTCGCGCGGCCTGGTTCCTCGGCGCCAAGGACTGGCTGCGGATGCGCATGGTGGGTGCGGCGGGCGCCGAGCCCACCGACGCCTCCGCGACGCTCCTGTTCGACGTCCCCGGCCGCCGGTGGTCGCGCGCCACGTGCCAGGCGTTCGGGATCCCGACCCGCCTGCTGCCCCCGCTGGGGGCGAGCGGCGCGCGCGCCGGCCGCCTCACGTCCGAGGCGGCGCGCCACCTCGGCCTGCCCGCCGGCCTGCCCGTCGCCTTCGGGGCCGGCGACCAGCAGGCGGCGGCCGTGGGCACCGGCACGGTGCGGCCGGGCCAGATGCAGCTGATGGTCGGCACCGGCGCCCAGGCCCTGGCGGTGCGCGCGGCCCCCGTCGTCGATGCGGCCGGTCGCCTCCACGCCTTCGCCCACGTCGAGGGGTGGGTGTCGCAGGCGAGCGTGAACAACGCCGGCGCGGCCCTTGGATGGGCCAAGGACGTGCTCGGACTCGACTGGGCCGAGCTGTACGCGACCCTCGACGACGCCACCCTGGACGACGGCCCCACCTTCCTCCCGTTCTTGACCGGCGAGCGGACGCCGCTGATGAAGGGGCACGCCCGCGGCGCCTGGCTCGGTCTGGCGCCGGAACACGGCGCGCGGCACCTGGCGCGCGCGGGCGTGGAGGGCGTGGTCGCCTCGATCGCGGACGGCGTCGCGACGCTGCTCGAGGCGGGGGCGCCGGTGGGTCCGGTGCGGGCCTCGGGCGGCGGGCTGCGCGAGCGGGCCTTCGCGCAGGCGCTCGCCGACGCCATCGGGCACCCGCTCGACGTGCTGACCCGTTCGGCGGCCTCGGCCATCGGCGCGGCGCTGCTCGGCGGCGTCGCGGCGGGCGTGTACGCCGACGTCGCGGACGCCGCCGCCCACGCGCCGCTCGCGGTGGCCGCGACCGTCGAGCCACGGCCGGAGCGGAGGGCGGGGTGGACCGCCCGCCGCGCGCGGGCCCGCGCGCTCGACGCGCTCGGGCTCCACGAGGCGGTTGCCGGCCTCTAGGTGGGCGCCGGTCGCCAAGCTCGCGCGCTCGAGCGATCGGATGCGCGATCGTCCAGAACGAGCCTCATCGCGCCTACGGACGCGCTCGGGACGCTCTGCTATGGTGATGCGCCGTCGCGCCGGGTACCGTGCCCGCCGCCCGCCCGCACGGCGGCCCCGCACCACCGCGCTTCACCCCCTCCGGGCGCGCCGCGACGCGCGCCCGTCGCCCTGGAGGCCCCCCGTTGGTCCACACCGTCCCCGAGGTCCCGTTCAAGGTCGCCGACGCCGAAGAGCTCTACGCCGTCCCTTCGTGGTCGAGCGGCTACTTCGAGGTCGGTGCGGGCGGCGACATGCACGTCACCCTGCGCAACACGCCGGGTCCGGGCACCTCGATCCCGAAGATCGTCGCCGGGCTCGTGGCGGAGGGACGTTCGCTGCCGGTGATCCTGCGTTTCCCGCAGATCATCGAGGACCGGCTGGACCGCATCAACCAGGCCTTCCAGACGTCGATCCGCGAGGCGGGCTACAAGGCGCGCTACCAGGGGGTCTACCCGATCAAGGTCAACCAGCGCCGGGTGGTCGTGGAGACCATCGCCGAGTACGGCGCGCGCTACGCCACCGGCCTCGAGGCGGGCAGCAAGGCCGAGCTGGCGCTCATCCTCGTGCAGGACACGCACCCCGACGCGCTCATCTGCTGCAACGGCTTCAAGGACGACGACTTCATCCGCCTCGCGCTCTGGGGGCGCAAGCTCGGCAAGAACGTGGTGATCACGCTCGAGAA
>JAABRX010000201.1 GCA_011390675.1 Trueperaceae bacterium
GTGGAACCCTGATGCAGCAAGGGTGCCGGCATCGGCGCCGTTCAGCCGCGGTCGTCGCGTTCGACGAGCCGCAGCAGGTACCGCCCGTACGCCGTCTTCGCCAGCGGCTCGGCGAGCGCCCCGAGCTGAGCGTCGTCGATCCAGCCGTTGCGCCAGGCGACCTCCTCGGGCGCGCCGATCTTGATGCCCTGCCGCTGCTCGACGGTCTCGACGAAGGTGGCCGCCTGCAGCAGGCTCTCGTGGGTGCCGGTGTCGAGCCAGGCGAAGCCGCGGCCGAGCTCCTCCACGTGCAGCTGCCCCTGCTGCAGGTAGCGGCGGTTGAGGTCGGTGATCTCGAGCTCGCCGCGGGCGCTCGGGACCTGCGCGCGGGCGTACGCCGGCGCATGCGCGTCGTAGAAGTACAGGCCGGTCACGGCGATGTCGCTGGGCGGGTGCTCGGGCTTCTCGACCAGGTCGGTGGCGACGCCGTCGGGGCCGTAGGCGACCACGCCGTACCGGCGCGCGTCCTCGACCCGGTAGCCGAAGACGGTGGCGCCCTCGGGCGCGCGTTCGCGCGCCGGAGGCGCTCGGTGAAGCCGTAGCCGAAGAAGAGGTTGTCGCCCAGCACCAGGGCGCTCGGGCGGCCCTCCAGGAACGGCTCGGCGATGGTGAGCGCCTGCGCCAGCCCCTCGGGGCGCGGCTGCTCGGCGTAGGCGAGGCGCATGCCCCAGGTCGACCCGTCGCCCAGGAGCCGCTCGAAGAGCGGCAGGTCGTGCGGCGTGCTGATGATCAGCACCTCGCGGATCCCGGCCAGCATCAGCACCGAGAGCGGGTAGTAGACCATCGGCTTGTCGTAGACAGGTAGCAATTGTTTACTTATGGCCAAAGTTGCAGGATGCAAGCGTGTGCCGGATCCGCCGGCCAGGACGATCCCGCGACGTTCGCCCGTGCTCATGCGCGCCCTCCGGTGCCGATGCGCCTCAGCCCGTCCGCGCCGACGCGCCGGCGCACCCAGTCCGCGTGGCCCAGGTACCAGTCGACGGTCTCGGCGAGCCCTTCCTCGAAGGTGCGCGTGGGCGCCCAGCCGAGGCCGTTCTTGGCGCTCGCCGCGTCGATCGCGTAGCGGTGGTCGTGGCCGGGGCGATCGGTGACGAAGGCGATCAAGTCCTCGTGCGGCGCCGCGTCGGGCCGGCGGTCGTCGAGGAGCATGCACAGCGTCCGGACCACGTCGAGGTTGGTGCGCTCCGCGCTGCCGCCGAACAGGTAGGTGGCGCCGGGCGTGCCCGCGAGGGCCGCATCGACGAGGCCGCGCGCGTGGTCGTCGACGTGGAGCCAGTCGCGCACGTTGAGGCCGCGCCCGTACACGGGGAGCGGCTCCGCGGCGAGCGCCCGCAAGATCATGTGCGGGATCAGCTTCTCGGGATGCTGGCGCGGTCCGTAGTTGTTGCTGCAGTTGGTCACCACCACCGGCAGGCCGAAGGTGTGGCCCCAGGCGCGCGCCAGGTGGTCGCTGCCCGCCTTGCTCGCGCTGTACGGGCTGCGTGGATCGTAGGGGGTCGCGGTGTCGAACGCGCCTTCGTCGCCGAGGCTGCCGAACACCTCGTCGGTGCTCACGTGGACGAAGCGGAATGCCGCGCGGGCCTCGTCGCCCTGCGCCGCCAGGTGCGCGCGGGCGGCGTCGAGCAGCACCGCGGTGCCGACGAGGTTGGTCTGCACGAAGGCCATCGGGCCGTCGATGCTGCGGTCGACGTGGCTCTCGGCAGCCAGGTGCAGCACGCGCGCCGGTGGGTGCGCCGTGAAGGCGTGCGCCACCGCGTCGGCGTCGGCGACGTCGGCCTCGACCAGCACCACCCGCGGGTCGTCGGGGAGGTTGTCGCGACTGCCGGCGTAGGTGAGCGCGTCGAGCACCACCACAGGGCCATCGGTGCGCGCGAGCGCTTCGCGGACGACCGCGCTGCCGATGAAGCCGGCGCCGCCGGTCACCAGGGTGGAGGTGGGCCTGGGGACGTCGGGCCGAAGGGCGTCGGGCCTAGCGGCGTGGGGCATGGGCCCATTGTAGGGCCGGCGCACCGTTCGGCCGGCCCTACGATGCGGGCATGCGCGAGGGGCGCCGGTCCGAGGAAGGCGATTCGGGAACGAAGGATGTGCCACGGGGGGCATGCATGTGGCATGATGATGCGAGCATGGCAGACGAGCCCGCCTTCGTGCGCCTCCGCCTCGGCCCCCAGGGCCGGGTCGTCGTGCCGGCGCACTTCCGGCGCGCGCTCGGGCTCGAGGTCGGGGACGTCCTGGTGGTGTCCGTGGAGGAGGGGCGGCTGGTGTTCGAGCCGAAGGCGAGGGCCCTCGCGTCGCTGCGGGCCCTGGTGGCCGACGCTGCCGGCGACCGTGACCTGGTCGCCGAACTGCTCGACGAGCGCCGGGAAGAAGTCCGACGCGAGGCGGCCGCGGACGCGGAGCGATCCGGGTGACGCAGGTCCTCGACGCCTCGGCGGTGCTCGCCGTGATGCTCGACGAGTCCGGCGCCACCGCCGTCGAACTCGACGGGGCGCTCGTCTCCACCGTCAACTGGACGGAGGTCGCTCAGCGATTGGTTCCGCTGGGCGTCGAGCCGCGTGTACTCACGGCGCGCGCCCTGGCGAGTGGGCTCCACATCGTGCCCTTCGACCTCGAGCAGGCGGAGCGTGCCGCGGCGCTCTTCGTGCCCACCCGGGCCGCCGGGCTGTCGCTCGGCGACCGCGCCTGCCTGGCGCTCGGTCAGGTCGCCGGTGGGCAGGTGGTGACGGCCGACCGCGCCTGGGTGGGCCTCGACGTCGGGGTCGACGTCGTCCTCGTGCGCTGAGCGGTTCAGTCCGCGGCGGGCTCCACCGGCCGATGCCGGACCCGCAGCACCAGGTCCTGCGGGTAGTTGCCGAAGCCGCGCCCGAACAGGTTGAGGCCCCCGACGTGGCGCGCGTCGGCCTCGACGCCGATCGCCACCTCCACGTAGGGGTGGGCGCCCAGCTCGAGGTCGGCGACCGTGACGTCCGACAGGCGGCGGCCGTCGACGTAGCTGCCGTCCTCGGTGACCCGCCACTCCTTGAGCATCCCGTGCTGCGTGTTGCGCGCGTCCCACCACGCGGGCGTCAGCTGGCCGCGGCGCCCGCCGAAGTCGGCGGGGCTGGTCCAGTGGCCCAGACGCACGCCGTTCACCCAGACGGTGACGTCCGAGGGCCAGTCGTGGTGGTGCATGGGGGCCTCCGAGCAGAGCTCGGCGCTGAACCAGAGCGTGTCGGCCCGCGCCCGTGGAGGCAGCCGGTTGGGGAAGCGGTAGGCGAGCGTGCCCTGGCGGAACCAGACCAGCTGGGCGTGCAGGTGGTCGGGCTCGTAGAAGGCGGCGGGGTCGTCGAGCAGACCGATGATCGCCTCGGGGCCGGCCAGGCCGCACGTCGGCGCCACCTGCGCGTCGGAGTAGGCGCCCACCGGCAGGCTCGTCTCGACGATCGTGCGCTCGCGGGCCGCGGCCCCGCGCGGGAGGTCGACGCGCACCTGGTCGTAGACGCGCTGGCACACGCGCTGGCGTCCGCGCCGACCGGGGGCGTGCTCGCTGCGCACCAGGCCGGCCGCCTCCAGCACGTCCAGATGCATCGCCACCGTCGATGGCGGCATCGCGAGCGCCTCGGCGAGCTCGCCCACGTTGCGCAGCTGCTCGCCCAGGGCGTGCAGCAAGCGCCAGCGCGCCTCCGACGTCAGCGCTTTGGCGACCGCGCGCAGCCGTTCCCCGTCCGTGCCGTCGACGACGAGGGCGAGCGGTTCGCCGCGGGGTCCCGTCGCGCTCGCGCGAGAGGGCGCGGCGGCGGGATCGGCGGGGGTTGGTGGACGACTCGGCATCGCGCACTATCATAACAGGTATGACTGTGGTTTATAGGGCGATTCGGCGTTCCTGAGACGGCGCGACCTGAGGATTTGTCGTCCAGTACGCGTCTCGTTGGGTTGACACCGCCAGCGCCCGGTGCTACACCTATGAATACCTCAGCGTTATCCGTGTGTTCAGCGTCGTCCCCCGATGGCTGGGAGCCTTGCTCAGGAGAGGAGCGGTCGATGGCCAGCTCGACCCCGACCCGCTCGATGCGTGCCCGCTCGACCGAGGGTGCCGCGCGCAGCGCGCGCACCGCTCGCGGCGTCCGCGACGCCGTCGCCGGGTACCTGTTCGTCGGCCCG
Source organism: Trueperaceae bacterium (assembly GCA_011390675.1). Taxonomy (GTDB): domain Bacteria; phylum Deinococcota; class Deinococci; order Deinococcales; family Trueperaceae; genus JAABTL01. The sequence goes on from JAABRX010000201.1 coordinate 4,177, forward strand.
TTCTTGCTCGCCTACGTCGCCTTCTTGCTCTGGCCCTTCGTCCGCGGCGTGTGGATCAGCCTGCACGACTGGAACCTGCTGGCGGTGGCGATCAACCCGGACGCCAAGACCTTCGTCGGCCTCGACAACTACGTCCGCATGCTCTGGGGCGACGGGCTCGTCTGGAGCCTCGAGCATCAGTGGGCGGTCCGCGCCATCGGCCTCGCCGGGGTCGCCGTGGCGCTCTGGGCCTGGCGGACCCAGGCGATCGGGCGCGGGGCGGCGATCACCGCCATCGTGGCCGGCACGCTCGTGTTCGGCCTCGCACTCGGCCTCCACCCCGGCGAGGACGGCCGCTGGGGCGACCGGCGCTTCTGGCCCATCGTCGGCAACACCCTCTCGTTCGTCGCGCTCACCGTCCCCGCGGTCGCCGCGCTGGGGCTGGGGCTCGCGATCGGGCTCAACCGCGACGACCGCCTGTCGGCCGTGCTGCGCACCGCGTTCTTCTTGTCGCAGGTGCTGTCGGTGACGGTGGTGACGCTCATCTGGCAGCTGACCCTGAGCCCGCGCCAGGGGTTGATCGCGCACGCCTTCCGCAGCCTCGGGCTCGAGCCGCTCGCCTGGGTGACGAACCCCGACCTGGCGATGCCGGCGATCGTGATCGCCACGGTGTGGTGGTCGCTCGGCTTCGCGATGATCCTGTTCCTCGCCGGCTTGCAGGAGATCCCGGCCGAGCGCAACGAGGCCGCCCGGCTCGACGGCGCCGGCCCGCTGCAGCTGCTGCGCCACATCACCCTCCCGGCCCTCACCCGCACGACCACGTTGGTGGTGGTGCTGCAGATCATCCTCCACTTCCAGGTGTTCGGCCAGAGCCACCTGATCACGCGCGGTGGCCCCAACGACGCCACCCAGGTGTGGGTGCGCTACGTCTACCAGACCGGCTTCCGCAACAGCGAGCTCGGCTACGCCTCGGCGCTCGCGATCGTCCTGTTCGCCTTCATGCTCGTCTTCGCCCTCCTGCAGATGCGCGCCTCGCGCGGGGAGGGCTGACGTGGCCGGCTCGGGCGCTTCTCGCCGCCTTTGGACCGTGGTGCTGGTGCTGCTGGCGCTGGTCTGGCTGATCCCCATCGTGTGGATGGCGTCGCTGGCGCTGCAGCCCAACGACCTGCTCGCCCGCACCACCTCGAACGTCGCCTGGGGGCTGATCCCATGGCCCTTCACGCTCGACAACCTCGCGTACGTGCTCGGCAGCGGCCTCACGCCGCGCTGGTTCCTCAACAGCGCGATCGTCGCCGGCGGCATGACGCTCGCCGTGCTCGCCACCTCGTCGCTCGCCGGGTACGCCTTCGCGCGCATCCCGTTCCCGGGCAAGCGCATCCTGTTCCCGCTGGTGCTCGCCGGCCTCGTGATCCCCGAGCAGGCGGTCTTCATCCCGCTCTACACGCAGTTCGCCGAGTGGGGCTGGCACAACGGCTACCTCGCGCTGATCGCGCCGCGCGTGGCGGTGCCCATCGGGGTGTTCCTGATGACGCAGTTCTTCCGCGGCATCCCCACCTACCTCGACGAGGCCGCGGCGCTCGACGGCGCCGACCGCTGGGTCATCTTCACGCGCATCATGCTGCCGCTCGCGCGGCCCGCCATGACCACGCTCGCCATCCTCA
>JAABRX010000202.1 GCA_011390675.1 Trueperaceae bacterium
CGTCGTGGCGGAGCGTGTTCATGGTGCCTCCTACGTGCTGAGCGGCGGGCTACGCGCGGATCGACGCCTTCTGCGACGATCTACGGGGTGTGCGGCGGAATCGATTGGGCTTGACGCGTCGTGGTCTCGTGAGGTTGCATCCGGGTCCGGTCCGGTCGCCGAAACCGTGGCCCCGGCCGCCCTGAACGTCCGGCGAGGTCGGCGACCCCAAGCCCTGAGCGCGAGCCCTGGCCCCCTGAAGGCACGATACACGCCGGCCCCCGAGCGCTCGCCGCAACTGCGTCGTCGCTCCCGAGGCACCGCCCCATCGGCGCGTCGAGCGCCGCGAACGTCGAGTTCTCGTCGGCGGTCAGCGTGGGGCGGTGTCCCTCGCGCACGCACCCCCCAGACGCCTACGCTGGACCCATCATGGACATCGACCTTCGCGCCCTCGCCCCGCTCCTCGTGCTCGCCGCTGCGCTCGCGATCTACGCGCTCATCGACTTGGTGCGCGCGCCGGCGGTGAAGGACCTGCCGAAGTGGGCGTGGGCGCTGATCTGCGTGCTCTCGATGCCGCTCGGGCCGCTCGCCTACCTGACCCTCGGACGGGCGCCGCGTTGACGCCGCCCGCGCCGGCCCCGGGCGACGCGCCACCGCTCGTCACGACCCGCGGCCTCGGCAAGGACTACGGCGGCGTGGTCGCCCTCGCAGACGTGGACCTGGTGGTGCCGCGCGGATCGGTGTACGGCGTGGTGGGTCCCAACGGTGCCGGCAAGACGACGCTACTGTCGATCCTCGTCGGTCTCAAGCAGCCGACCTCAGGCACCGTCACGCTCGCGGTCGAGCGCGAGCGCATCGCGCTCGTCCCCGACACGCCCTCGTTCGAGCCGTGGCTGACGGCCCGCGAGGTGGTTGCGCTGGCGCGATCGCTGGTGGGCCTCGCATCCTCGGCGGAGGCGGTCGACGCCACGCTCCGGCGGACCGGGTTGGCCGACGCGGCGGACCGCGCCAACGGCGGCTTCTCGCGCGGCATGCTGCAGCGGCTCGGGCTCGCGGCCGCGATGGCGGGGGAGCCGACGCTGCTGGTCCTCGACGAGCCCGCGGCCGCGCTCGACCCGGCCGGCCGGCGTGACGTGCTCGACCTCGTCTCGGACCTGCGTGGCGGCACCACGATCCTCTTCTCGAGCCACATCCTGGTCGACGTCCAGCAGGTCTGCGACACGATCGGCATCCTCCGCGACGGCCGGCTCCTGTTCCAGGGCCCGACGCGCGACCTCCTCGCCGGCAAGGCCGCGCCCGCCTTCACGGTGCGGCTGCGGCCCCCCTTCGACGGCGTGGTCGACGCGCTCGAGGCGGCGCCGTGGGTGCACCTCGTCGAGCGCGCCGGGCTCGACCGGCTGCGGGTCACCGTCGCGTCGACCGACGCCGCCGAGACCGAGCTCGTGCGCACCCTCGCCGACGCGGGTGCGAGGGTCGTCGGCATCGCCCCCGCCGAGGTCGATCTCGAGCACGTCTTCCTGGAGCTGACCGGATGAACCTGTGGCGTCTCGAATGGCTCCGGCTGCTGCGCACCCGCTCGTGGATCGCGCTCGCGGCCGTGTTCCTCTTCTTCGGCCTCCTCGGACCGATCAGCGCCCGCTACATGGAGCAGATCCTGCAGAACTTCGCCGGCGAGGTCTCCGTCACCCTGCCACCGCCGACGCCGGCGACCGGCCTCGAGCAGTACCTGGGCAACGTCATGCAGATCGGCCTGCTCGTCGTGCTCGCGGTCGCGGCCGGCGCCCTGGCCTTCGACCAGCCGATCGAGCGCGCCGCCTTCTACCGCTCGCGCGTGCGGCGCGTCTGGACGCTCCTCGCGCCGCGCTACGTGGTGGTGACCCTGGCGACGGTCGCCGCCTTCGTGCTGGGCACGCTCGGCGCCTGGTACGAGACGGTCGTGCTCCTGGGCGACCTGCCCGTGGGCGCGATGCTGCTCGGCATGCTGCTCACGTCGCTCTACCTCGCCTTCGCGGTCGCGGTCACCGCCGCCGCTGCCTCGTTCGTGCGCACGCCCCTCGCGATCGTGCCGATCGCCGCCGGCCTCCTCATCGCGGTGCCGCTCCTCGGCCTGATCGGCCCGCTCCGCGACTGGCTCCCGAGCGTCCTGCTGGGTTCGCTGGTGGGGCTCGCCGTCGGGGTGCCGGCGGTCGAGTACGTTCGGCCCGCGCTCCTGACGCTCGCGGTCACGGCGGTCCTCCTGTGGCTCGCCGCGGCCCGGCTCCAGCGTCGGGAGTTGTGAGGCGTCTGGGCGGGTAGCCCCCTCGCTTCGAGCACGAGCTCCATCGGGCCGGCAGCCAACGTCGAAGACGACGGCGGCGATGCGTCGGCCGCCGTGGGCGATCGGCTACGGCCTCAGGGGCAGACGAGTTCGAGGGTGGGGTAGTACGTGCGGAAGCGGCTCGCGTCCCGCGTCAGCAGCGCCATCCCGGCGATCGCGGCGTGGGTGCCGATGCAGAAGTCCGGTAGCGGCGAGGTCCGGCTGCCGTGCGCACGGCGGTAGCGCGCGAACGCCTTGCCCGCCAGGAAGCCGGCCTCCAAGGGCAGTTCCAGGCGGGTGAATGCGTCTTGGGGCCCCGCATCAAGCGCATGATCTCGTCGGTGCTCGAGCGCGTCGTGGCGCGACCGCGCCCCGGACCCTTCGACCCGCGCGTTCGGTCTGGCCCAGGGCAAGAAGCCGCGGTCGCAGCGAGCCATTGCGTGTAGCGCAGCGGACGCCTGGAGCGGCTCACTGGGCGCACACTGAACGCACATCAACGACGCTGTGAACAGCGCCTGGCCCGCTTGGGGTCGTCCGTGTCGATGCCGCCAGTGTTGCTCGACGGCAGCATCAGGGTCGCAGCATCCAAGATCGCCACCGCTCCAACTTCTCGCTGGAAACCGTCCCCGCGCGGTGCGCAAGGAGGGGGCTCTTCATGGTCAAGGCCTACATCATCGGTGGCGTCGTGGGTGCCATCCTGGTCATCATCATCGGCTTCGTCTGGGGTGGTTGGGTGATCCAGTCGACATCCGAGCGATTGGGTGCCGAGCGCGTCGAGTCCGCACTCGTCAGCGCCCTGACCCCGATCTGCGTCGACCGCGCCGTGGAGGAGCCAGAGCGCTTCGACGAACTCGCCGACATCACCAACTCGTTCGAACGCAGGCGCTTCGTCGAGGACGCTGGCTGGGCCACACCCCCTGACAGCGACTCGCCCCATCGAGGCATAGCCACGGCCTGCGCGGCCGCCCTCGCCGTGGCGGCGCAATCGCGGCCGTGAGCCGCGATCGCAGCACCGCAGGTTGAGCGCTGGCTGCAATACCCTTGGGAGTGACGCGCTCCGTCGGACGCACGAGTGCGTCGCTTCTGTCAAGGTTGCCCGAAGTGATCTCAGACCGCGTCGGCACACCCGCCGTCGTCACAGCGTCGGCGGCAGCACGAACTGCGCCGAGGCCCCGGCGGCGCAACCTGAACACGACGATCGAGGAACAGCCCCCGACGGGGCCGAGAGCTCTCTTGCTCGGTCGCGTCGGGGTGTGTTGCGAGATCCCGTTCCGAGTCAGGAAGGCGTACGACACCGAATGGTCGCGCCGTCCGGGAGACCGGGGGCGCTTCTTGCGCCACCGAGGTCGTCGACGAGCATGTCGTCGTTGCCGAGCGAGCCCGCATGCGACGATGGGCACATGCGTCTTCTTCAGCGCCTGATCGGGCTCTTCCGTCGCCCCATGGCCGAGCGCGCCGCGCGCGGCAAGGGGCTCGAACGGCTCGCCGCCGAGCTCGAGGCCTCGGCGGCCCGCATGGACGCCCGCCTGGCGAGCGCCGCCGACACCCCCGGCCACCGCGACGCGATCGCCCACTGGGTGGGGATCGAGCGTTGGGGTCAGCGACGCCTGCGCGTCGCGCTCGGCGAACCGTTCGTCGAGGACGGCCACCACCCCTACCGCCCCGACGAGGCCGCCGGGGTCGCCGCGCTGCGTCGCGCCTTCGCGGAGACGCGGGCCGAGACGATCGCGCTGGCCGGTCGCCTGCGCGAGGCGGGGGTCGATCCGGCCACCGTCGTGCGGCACAACGATCTCGGGGACCTGACGGTCGCCGGCTGGCTCGCCTACCTGGTGCAGCACCCCGAACAGGAGTCGCGGGCGCGGCTGCGCGGCTGAGCGTCGGCCTTGACACGCGCTGTCAGGAGGCCGTAAGCCATGGCGGCTACACTGAGGCAATCGCGAAGCCACGGTGCTTCGTAGAGATGTTCGATGGCGGCGATGAAACCTGCCCCGTACTTGGGCGCTTGGAGCAGGTGGAGCCAGTAGCGCAACCGGCCATCGCAGGAGCGAATCGTCGTCGTGCCGACTCGGCGCGGGGCGGGCGTCCTCGGTGGATCAAGCAGCCATCCCGAGGAGGCACCATGATTCGTTCCGGAGCAGCACACCTGACCTCAGGACGTAGAGCGCGCCAGCGACGCCGCACCGCGGCCGCGATCGGGGCAGGAGCCGCGGCGATGCTCCTGAGCGCCTGCGGCGTCGTGGCGGCGTTCGTTCCGCCGCTGTCGGTGGGAGATCCATTCGGTGTGGACGGCCAGATCGTCACGGCCACCCTCCAAGACGGCACCATCCAGACCCAGAGCACCACGCACCTCGATGTCGCCCGCACGTTCGACGTGCCCGACCTGGAGACCGATCTGCACGGCTTCAGCCTCGCGAGCTTCCACGCCAATGCCGGAATGGCGCCCGACGTTGCGTTGAGCGGCCCCGCAGGCGCCACGGCACCCGAATACCCCGAGCGCATCACGATCACGCGCGCCGTGATCGACGCGCAGCTGTGGGACGACGTGAACGGCAGTGTCGCGCTCACCCTGGACCTCGCGCTCGCGCTGCCCTTCGAGCGAACGGCATGCTCGCTCGAGGTGTGCACGTACGCGTACGTCGGGACCGACTCGCTGGTCGACGCGCTGGACCTGGAGATCACGGACCGCACCACGCTCGGGACGCTCGTCTCCATCCTCGTCCTGCGGGAGACCGAGACGCCGAACCATGGGACCTTCCGAGTGGCCATCGAGGTCGAGGCCGATACGTCCCTCAGCGGCTACGTAGCGACCTTCCAGCTGACCTCGACGGGGAGCACCATACGCTTGGGCGGCTGAGCCACCGTCTCGATCGAGAACCGCGGATCGGCCGCTGCCCCCAGCCGCGGCCGATCCTGGCGACGGCGCTGAGGCCGGGGCGACGGGCGACTCCGGCGCCGTGCGGAGGAAGGTCCGCCTAGGCGCCGGCCACCGCCTGGGGATGGTCGTGGCGCACCATGTCGAGGTCGGCCGCCTGCGCGTTGGCCTCGACCTGCTCGACGCTCTTGCAGCCGGGGATCACGCAGGTGACGGCGGGGTGCTGCAGGCACCACGCCAGCGCCCAGGTGGCCATGTCGACCCCCTCGGGCACTTCCTCCTGGCGGATCCGCTCGGCCTCCTCGAGCTTGCGACGGACGTCTTCCCGGTCGTGGCTTTGGCAGGTGGGGAAGACGTCCTGCTCGGGGGTGCGGTGGAGGCGGTCGTAGACGACCTGGATCACCTCGGTCTCAGCGCCTCTTGGGGCGCCTCACGCCAGCGACCACGTCTCCATCTCCTGGGCGTGCTGGAACCCCATGCGCTCGTACAGAGGCAGACCGTCCGGGGACGCTTGCAGGAAGGCGAGGTCGCATCCGACCTCGATGCCGTGGTTCACCGCGCACCAGGTCATCGCCTCGCCGATGCCGCGGCGGCGGTGGCTCGGGAGCGTGGCGACGTTGAAGATCAGGACCACGCCGTCGATGCAGCAGGT
>JAABRX010000203.1 GCA_011390675.1 Trueperaceae bacterium
ACCATCCGGCACGCCGACGAGATCGTCGTGCTGGACCGGGGCCGGGTGGCCGAGCGCGGCCGCCACGACGAGCTCGTGGCGGCCGATGGGATCTACGCTGGCTTGTGGCGGGTGCAGACGGGCGAACGCATCGGGCGTGACGCGCCCGCGCGCACGCCGGTCGGGCGGCGGTAGGTGCCCACCGTGCCGCCCCGCCGCCGCCCCGACGCACGCCTCTTCGCCTACCGCCTGCTCCACGTGAACGTCGGCCTGGCGCTCTTCGGGTTCAGCATCGCGCTGCAATTGCGCGCCGGCATCGGCCTGGGCCCGTGGGACGTCTTCCACACCGGCCTGGCGCTGCGCACGCCGCTCACGGTCGGCCAGGCGATGGTGGGCGCGGGCTTGACGCTGCTCGTCGCCTCGGTCCTGTTCGCCAAGGTGAAGCCGGGGCTGGGCACCGTGCTGAACATGCTGGTCATCGGTCCGTGGGTCGATGGGTTCCTGGCGATCCCCGGGTTCCCAGAAGCGCACGGCTGGCTGGACGGGATCGCGCTCTTCGGCGTCGGGCTGGTGCTGAACGGGCTCGCGACCGGGCTCTACCTGACCGCCGGCCTCGGCGCCGGCCCGCGCGACGGTTTCGCGCTCGCGCTCGCACGCCTGCTGCAGGTGACGGTGCGGCGCGCGCGCACGTTGGTCGAGCTGGTCGTCCTGACCACCGGCTGGCTGCTCGGCGGTTCGGTGGGGTTGGGGACGGTGCTCTTCGCGCTCGCGATCGGGCCGTTGATGCAGTGGAGCATGCGTGCGTGCGGCGGGCTCGGGCGCGCCCACGAGCGGGCAGCGGCGCGGCGGCGCGGCGCGGAGCAGGGCGCGACCGGTTGACGTTCACCGTCCGGCGGACGGCCCGCCCGCTGTGCGCGCTAACCGGCCGCGCGTCGGTGGCGTCAGTATAGTCGCCCTAACGTGGTCGATCGGAGGGTCGAATGAGCGTCCTGCACGTGCTCGGATCGGGTGCCGCCTACAGCGACGGCGGGCGCACCACGACCATGCTGGCCCTCGAGGGGCCGTCGGGCATCGTCGTCGTCGACTGTGGGGGCGACGTGGTGCAGCGGTTGCTGGCCCATGGACTCGACCCCCTGCGCATCACGGCCCTCATCGTCACCCACGAACACGCCGACCACGTCGGCGGCCTCCCGCTCATGCTCGAACGGCTGTGGCTCGCCGGTCGGCGGACGCCGCTGCCGGTGATCGGGATCGCCCCCGCGGTCGCCCAGGCGGTGCGGCTCCACGACGCGTTCGACACGTCGGCCTGGCCCGGCTACGCTGGCATCGCCCCACGGATCGTCGACCAGGCGCCGGGCACGCTCGTCCTGGACGACGCCGATTGGCGCCTCACCGGCGCCCCCGGCGTTCATGCGGTGCCGGTGATCGGTTTGCGGATCGAGCCCAAGGACGGCGGCATCGTCGCCGCGTACTCCTGCGACACCGCGTACGAGCCCGCGATCGTCGACCTCGCGCGCGGGGTCGGCCTGCTGCTGCACGAGGCCGCCGGCGGGCCCTCGCCCATGCACGCGAGCGCCAGCGAGGCCGCGCGCGTCGCGGTCGAGGCGAAGGCCGGCCGGCTGGTGCTGGTGCACCTGCCGCCCGGCTTCGACGATGCGCTCGAGGAGGTCGCGCACGCGCGCACGCTCTTCCCGGCGCTCGAGGTGGGGTACGACGGAGCGCGCTACCCGCTGACGGAGACCGGCTCTTCGACCTGACCCTGCGCCGCGGCGGTCGGCGCCGCCGCCGTGCCGTCCCACAGGCGCGCGTAGCGGCGCGGTTCCCGGCCTTCCCAGCCGCGCTTGTGGTACGCGTAGCCGGCCACGAGCGGCAGCGTGACGGTCGCTTCGCCGAACACCATCTGCTCATAAGCCAGGTCGACCTTGCCCCAGCTGCTCGCTTCCTTGAGCGTGGAGCCCGAGAGCGCGCCGTCGCGCTCGTCGGCGACGGTCAGTTGCACCGCGTACTTGTGCATCTCGGCGTGGAAGCCGAGGAACTCCGCCGACACGACGATGTCCTGGACGAAGTTCTTGGGCACGCCGCCGCCGATCATGAAGATGCCGGTGGTCCCCTGGTGCACCTTGACGTCGGTCAGCTCGCGGAAGTCCTTGACCGAATCGATCGACACGTGCGCGTCGGGGCGGTGCACCTGGTGGGCGACCAGCCCGAAGCCGGCCGAGCAGTCGCTGAAGGCCGGCACGAAGATCGGCACGTCGAGCTCGAACGCGGTGCGCACGATCGAATCCGAGCCCAGATCGCGCTCGACCAGGTAGCGCCCCATCGCCTGCAGGAACTCGCGGCTGGAGTAGGCGCCGGGCGCCATACCGTCGGCGATGGTCTTGACGGTCTCGTCGCAGAGGCGCAGCTGGTCCTCGTCGATGTACGTGTCGTAGATGCGGTCGATCATCAGCTCGCGCAGGGTCGCGTCGTTCGCGAACTTGTCGCCCTGGTAGTGCTGGAAGCCGAGCGCCTCGAAGAAGTCCTGGTCGACCACGTTGGCGCCGGTCGAGACGATCGCGTCGATCATGTTCGCGCGCAGCAGGTCGACGATCAACTGCTTCTGACCGGCCGAGACGATCGAGCCGGCGAGGGTGAGGATCACACCGCCGTCGGGCTCGCGGATCATCTGATCGAAGATGCGGCCGGCGCGGGCGAGGTCGCGGGCGCTGAAGGCCGTCTCGGCCATCATGTCGACGAGCGGCACCACGTCGACCTTCTTGATGTCGAGGTGGCGGACGACGCTCTGGAGCAGGTCGGACTTCTGGGGCAGATCGGTCATGGCAAGGCCTCCGTCGTGGGCACGTCGGTCGGTGGGCGCGGGACCTTGGAGGGCGCGCCACGGCGACCGGGGGCTGCGGCCGCGCACGCTGCGCGGACGATGGAGCCCTACGCCCGTTGCGGCCGAAGCGGCGAAGCCGCGAGGACGGAACGGACGCCATCGGAGCTCCCCGTGGCGACCTAAGGATGGGGCACCGCGGGGTCCTTGTCAACGCCGCCACGAACATGCGCTCCCCGGGCGCGGGCGCGATCTCGGTCGCGCGCTCCGGGACGGATGAAGGGGGCGTGAAGGCGCCCGGCCCGCACCCATGACGAAAGCCCCAGCGCTGCGTCGGGATTGCTCGTTACGCTACACTCGCTCGCATCGAACGGCACCGATGCGATGACGGGGTCACCGCGGGGGACCCGACGCATCGCGTGCGTTCGAACTCAGGGAGGTCCTTCGTGACGAATCCGACGCAAGGTGCGCTTCGAGCCCGGTGGGGTCGCGAATGATCGCCGCCTTCCGCACCGCCACCACCAACACCGCCCGCGCACTCGAGCTCGTGCGCATGGCGCTCATGTTCCTCGTGGCCGGCGGCATGCTCGGGTACGCGCTCGAGCTGTACGTGATCGGCCACTGGCTGCCGAGCTTCCAGTCGCAGATCCCGTTCTACGTGACCATCCCGGGCGTGCTCTTCATCACGTGGACGTACTTCGACCGCACCACGCCGTGGGTGCGCGTCGCCTACATCGCCACGATGTGGGTCCTGATCGCCACCGGCGTCGCCGGCGCCTACTTCCACTGGGTGTGGAACATGCAGGACGGCGGCGGCATCAACTGGTCCTTCTCGCCCGCGATGGAGGAGTTCCATGGGTTCCGGCCCGTGCTAGCCGCGCTGGCCTACACCAACATGGGCGTGACCGGCCTCGCCTGCATCTTCCGGGCCCGGTGAGGAGACGACGATGATCCAGCGCATGATGCGAGCCCAGACCTTCGACGAGCGCACCCTCGCGTTCCTCCAGAACTTCTTCCTCTTCATCGCCGCCTTCGGCTTCATCTTCTACGGCATCGAGCACTGGGTGATCGGCCACCAGGACCTCAGCCACTGGACGGCGCTGATCCCCGGATGGGTCTCGCTCGTAGGCGCGCCCTTGGCGATCGTGATGTTCTTCACGACCAGCCGTGTCCTGGGCTACGCCTTCATCGGCATCTCCCTGGTGTCCTTCTTGACGGGGCTCGTGGGCGCTGCCCTGCACCTCGTCTTCAACGCGAGCGACCTCGGCGTCCAGCTGTTCTCGATCAGCGGGTTCATCGAGTCCATGCAAGTCCCGTACCGCCCCGTGCTCGCCGGCCTCGCCCACACCCACGTGGGCGCCGTCGCCCTCGCCGTAGGACTCACCGTCTGGGTGAAGGACGAGCCCACCACCACGCCCGCCGCTCAACCCCACGCCCCATCCCACGCCCCTCAAGGAGGCATCTCATGATTCGCAAACTGCTAGCCACGACCTTCGCGCTCGCCCTCGTCGGCGCCTTCGCCTTCGCCCAGCCCGTGATCGACGGCGCCATCGGCGACGGCGAGTACGCCAACACCCTCGAACACGACTCCGGCGCGGTCCTGTACTGGACCGTCGACGGCGACACGCTGCACATGGGCTACACGATGGCGGCCAGCGGCTGGTCCGGCGTCGGCTGGCTCACCGAGCAGACCAACCGCAAGGCGGGCGGCGACATCCTGATGTTCGCCATGGTCGACGGCGAAGCCGTCGCCTACGACGCCTACCAGGCCGGCGCCCGCGGCGAGCCCGACCTCGACGAGAACGAGGGCGGCAGCAACTCGCTGAGCGCCTTCGCCGCCATGCACGAAGGCGACGTCTGGACCGTGGAGTTCACGCGCCCCTTGGCCACCGGCCAAGAGACCGACGTCGACATCGTCCCCGGCGAAGAAGTGCTCTTCATGCTGGCGCACGGCAACACGATGGACATCGGCCGCGCGCACGATCGCAGCACCCAAGGCGGCGCCTTCTACATCGAGGGCTTCGTCTTCTGATCGCCTGACCCCAACGCCTCGAACGAGCGCGGCGCCGGACCTTCGGGTCCGGCGCCGCGCTCGTTCGTCGTGGGGTCTCGCCGCTTGGCCTTGGGGTCTCGCCGCTCGCCAACGCGCCGATCAGACCTGCTCGAGGTAGGTGTAGCCGACCAACTCGGCGTCGTAGAGCTCGGTCACGTCGCGCTTCTCGTCGTCGCTGAGCTTGGTGCCGCTGCGCTCCGCCTCGCGGATCTCGTCCTGCAGCCAGCCGTGCAGCTCGCGGGTCTCGTAGCCCATGTTCTCGATCACGCGGCGCGCCTTCTGACCGTTGACGAAGCGCTCGAGCCGCCAGCTGCCGTCGGGGTCGAGGCGCACGTGCGCCTCGTTCATGCGTCCGAACAGGTTGTGCGTGTTCGCGAGCACGTCCTGGTACGCGCCCGTCAGGAACGCGCCCAGGTAGTACGGCTTCCCCGGCACCAGGTCGTGCACCGGGAGGGTCGACTTGACGTCGCGCAGGTCGATGAACTTCTGGATCTTGCCGTCGCTGTCGCAGCTGATGTCGACGAGCGTCGCCTCGCGCGTCGGCGCCTCGCCGAGGCGGTGCAGCGGCACGATCGGGAAGAGCTGCTGGATGGCCCAGTGGTCGGGCATCCCCTGGAAGAGGCTGAAGTTGACCACGTACTGGTCGGCGAGGCGCTTGGGCAGCGCCTCGAGCTCCTCGGGGACGTAGTCCATCTGCTCGACCACCTTGGCGATCCGCAGCAGCGTCCGGTGGTAGAGCTGCTCGACGTAGGCGCGCTCCAGCAGGGTGACGTAGCCGAGGTCGAAGAGGCTGTGCATGGTGTCCTTGTTCGACACCGCCTCGTTGAAGACCTCGCGGTAGTTCTTGAGGTTGACGTCCTTGGCCAACTCCTGCATGTCGCGCACCACCGCGTGCAC
>JAABRX010000204.1 GCA_011390675.1 Trueperaceae bacterium
GTCGCGTTGGCGGCCGAGGCCGAGGGCCTGGGCATCTGCTACCTGGGCAGCACGCTGGCCAACTGCCACGAGATCGGCCGGATCCTCGAGCTCCCGCCGCACGTGGTGCCGGTGGCCGGCCTGGTCATGGGCACCCCGGCCGAGGACCCGCCGCAGCGCGACCGGTTGCCGCTCGACGGCCTCGTGCACTTCGAGACGTACCGCGACCCGAGCGACGCCGAGGTCCGTGCGACCTACCGCGACCGCGAGACCGCCGGCTGGGCGCGCTACATGGCGAACCCGGAGCTGCGCGCGCGCATCGAGGCGAGCGGCGTGCGCAACCTGGCGCAGGTCTACTCGGAGCTCAAGTACACCCGCGCCGACCACGCGGTGTTCGCGGCGAACGTCGTCGGCTACCTGCAGGCGCAGGGCTTCGAGCTGCCGACGTGAGGCCGCGCGGCTAAGCCCCGGCCACGTCGACGGTCCGCCCCGTCCGCGCCGACGCGTACACCGCCAGCACCAACGCCAGCGAGCGCAGGCCCTCGCGACCGTCGACCCGTGGCGGACGGTGCTCGCGCACGGCGTCGACGAAGTCCTCGATCTGGTGCCGATGCCACCGGTGCTCGCTCATCACGTGGCTGGCCGCGGCGAAGGCGGTGGCCGCGGCGACGTCGCGGTCGGGCGCCGGCGTGCCGTCGCGCAGCGCCCACTCGTGCACCTCGTCGTCGAGCAGCACGATCGTCCCTTCGGTGCCGTGGAGTTCGATGCGGCGCGGGCTGCCGGGATGGGTGGCGGTCGTGGCCTCGAGGACGCCCAGACCACCGTGCTCGAACTCCAGGTGCGCCACCACCGTGTCCTCGACCTCGATGCCGCGGTGGAGTCGATTGGCGGCGACCGCATGGACGCGGCGCACGTCGCCGCCGAACCAGAGCAGCAGGTCGACGTAGTGGATCGCCTGGTTGATCAGCGCGCCGCCGCCGTCGATGGCCCGCGTACCGCGCCACGGGGTGTCGGCGTAGTACGCGGCGGGTCGGTGCCACTTGACCGCCATGCTCGAGAGCACCGGCGCGCCGAGCGCGCCGCGCTCGAGCGCGGCGCGCACCGCGGCGGGGTGCGGCTTGAAGCGCGACTGGAAGACCACGCCCAACGCGACCCCATGCCGCTCGCACGCCGCGACGATCGCCTGGGCCCGCACCAGGTCGACTTCGATCGGCTTCTCCACCAGCACGTGCTTGCCGTGCTCCGCCGCAGCGACCGCGTAATCGCGGCGGACGCCGCTGGGCGTGCACAGGATGACCGCGTCCACGTCCGGGTCTTCGATCAACGCGGCCGCGTCGGCGTGGTGGCGCGCGCCCTCCGTGGCCGCCAACTCGGCCGCGCCGCGGCCGCCGGCGACCGCGCTCAGGGAGGCACGATCGCTGGCGCGCAGAGCCGCCGCGTGGGTGCGTGCGATGGTGCCGGCGCCGACGATACCGAAGCGCATGGAGCCTCCTCGCCGGGCCCTCGCGCCTGCGCGCGGGCACCCGTTCGCCCACGGTACGCTCTCCGACGACCACGTCCGCCCGCGATCGACCCCACGAGCCTTGACGGAGGGAGGGGCACCGAATGGACACCGACCGCCACGATCCGCCGACCGGCCCCAGGGCCGGCAACGGCCGTGTGCGCCCGAGCCCGAGCGAGGTCCTGGCCACGCTCTTCGCCGCACCCGTCGTCCCGGTGCACGCCGAGGCCGACGGCGCGAGGCTGATCCGGCTCGCCGCAGCCTGCCACGCCGGCGGCGTGCGCGCTTTCGAGGCCACCGACCGCTTGCCCGGTGCGCTCGAGGCCTTCGCCGCGCTCGCCGCCCACCGCGACCGCGCGCTGCCCGACCTGGTGCTCGGCGTCGGTAGCGTCGAGGAGCCGGCCGTGGCCGCCGCCTACGTCGCCGCCGGTGCCGACTTCGTGGTGGCGCCCTTCGTCGACGACGACCTCGCCGCCTGGTGCCTCGCCGCCGGCGTGCTGCACGTGCCCGGAGCGCTCACCCCCACCGAGGTCCGGCGCGCGCGCCGGACGGGCGCGCGCCTCGTCAAGCTCTTCCCCGCCGGCACGGTCGGCCCGGCGCACCTGGCGCACCTGCGCGGCCCCGACCGCACCACGCGCTTCATGCCCACGGGCGGCCTCGCCGCCGATGCGGGCACGCTCGCCGCTTGGGCGCGCGCGGGCGCGAGCTGCGTCGGCCTCGGCGGCGGGTTGATCGGCGCCGGCGCCGACGATCCGTCCGACGCCGCCGCGCTGAGCGCGCGCTGCGCCGCCGCGCTCGACGCGGTGCGCGCGGCGCGACCGGCGACGGCCGCCACCCCGTGACCGCGCCCACCGTCCGCCGCACGGTCGTAGCCGTGGGCGAGGGCTTGCTGCGGCTGACGCCGCCCGACGCCGCCCCGTTGGTGGGCGCGCGCACCCTCGAGGTGCACGCCGGCGGCGCCGAGGCGAACGTCGCCGCCGGCGTCGCGAGCCTGGGCGTCCCGGCGCGCTGGTGGTCGCGGGTCGCGACCGGCCCGATCGGCGACGCGCTGCTGCACGAGGTCGCGGCGGCGGGCGTCGACGTCGACCTGGTGGCGCGCGCCGATGGTCGAGTGGGGCTCTACGTGGCCGAGATCGGGCGCGGCGAGCGGCCGACGCGCGTCACCTACGACCGAGCGGCGACGACCTTCGCCGGACTGCGCCCGGAGCACCTGCCGGACGACCTCCTGGAGGCGCTCCTCAAAGACGCCGCCTGGCTCCACCTGAGCGGCATCGACCTGGCGATCGACGGCGCCCCGCTCGCGGCGCTCGAGCGGCTGTGGCGCCACGCCGGCGGCGCGGGGGTTCGGCGCAGCTTCGACGTCAACCGCCGCGCGACGCTGCCCGGGGCCGCGGCGCTCGCGGAGCGCTCCGCGCCGTACGTGGCGAGCGCCGACCTGGTGTTCGTCGCCGAACGCGATGCGCGCGCGCTGTGGCCCGCCGCGGCCGCCGCGGTCGATCCGCCCGCGCTGCTCGCCGCGCTCGCGGACCTCGCCCCCCACGCCACCGTGACCGTCACCCGGGGTGCGGCGGGCGCATGGGCCCGCGCCGGCGACGGAGCGCTCGCCTCGCGGGCCGCCCCGGCGACCGCGGGCCCGGGACGGATCGGCCGCGGCGACGCCTTCGCCGCCGGCGTGCTCGCCGGCCACGTCGCGCTCGGGGAGGACCTCGAAGGTGCGCTCGCCTGGGGGGTGGCCGCGGCGGCGCTGAAGATGCGCGTGGCGAGCGACCTCGCGCACCTCGACGGCGACGCCGTACGGGCCCTTGCGGCGCGCACGACCGCCGCCCTCGCCGACGCGGACCTCGGCCCGCCGTCCGCCCCCGAACCGACCCGCTGATCGGCCAGGTGCCCCGGCCGGACCCTCAGGCCCGCCGGTACCGCGCCAGCACGTCGGGGTCGGGCTCGAAGCCGAGGCCCGGCCCCTCGGGGACCGCGAAGGTACCGCCCGGGCCGGGCTCGCCGAGCGCCGCCAACCAGGCGTCGGGCCGGACGTAGAGGTACTCGAGCTGGCGGACGCCGGGGAGCGCGGCGGCCAGCTGCAGGCTCGCGTGCATGCCGGGGCCGTAGTACGGCGAGTGCGGCAACAGCGGCACGCCGGCGCGCGCGCAGGCCTCGGCCACCGCGACGAACTCGCTGACGCCCCCCACCTTGGTGACGCTCGGCTGCGCGAAGTCGACGGCGCCGGCCGCGAGCGCATGCTCGAACTGCACGCTCGTGCACCAGTTCTCGCCGGCGGCGATCGGCAGACCGTGGCCGCGCAACGCGGCGAGCTGGGCGTACCCCTCGGGCGGAAAGATCGGTTCCTCGAGCCAGGACGCCCCCTGCTCCACGAGCGGCGCGATGGCGCCGCGGGCGAAGGCGTCGCTCCAGTTGCAGTTCACGTCGACCGACATCGGCACGCCGACGCCGACCGCCGCTCGGCACGCGCGCACGTGCGGCAGGGTGATCTCGTGCAGCTTGAGGTCGGTGAAGCCGCGCTCGAGCGCCTCGGCGCACACCCGCGGGGCGATGGCGTCGTCGGCGTAGCGCACCAGGCTGGCGTAGAAGGGGACCGGCGGCGGCGTCCCCGACCCCTCGTCGCGCAGCAGCCGGTGGAGCGGCAGCCCGGCCCGCTTCGCCTTCAGGTCCCACAGCGCGATGTCGACGCCCGAGATCGCGTACATGGTGACGCCGTAGCGGCCGAACAGGTGCAGGCGCCTCTGCGTCGCGAGGTTCCAGGCGCGCACGTCGTCGACCTCGGTGCCGACCAGCACCGGCGCGATCATCCGGTCGACGACCGCCTTGGTCGCGTCGGTGACGAAGTAGCCGAAGCCCTCGCCCCAGCCGGCGAAGCCGTCCTCGTCCTCGACGCGCACGAGCGCGATCTCGAGGGTGTTCCAGGTCGTCGGGCCGATGCCCTCGCCCTTGCCGCCGTCGTGGAACGGGATGTCGACGATCATGGTCTCGACCGAGCGGATCTTCACGGCGTCTCCTCACCGGTGGGCAGCGGCGCGACCATGTACGCGCCGCCGACGTAGGCGCGCCCCAGGCGCTCATCCATCGCCTCGAACGGTACGAAATCGGGCGCCAGGTGGTCGAGCGCCCGGTCGTGCGGCCGGTAGCCGAGTGCGAGCGCGCGCTCGTTGCGGTAGAGCGGGTCGGGGCAGATCGAGAGGCCGTACACCACCTCGAAGCGCACGTCGGGGTGGGTGAGGCCGATCGCGAAGAGCTCGGCGAGGTCGCGGGCGCTCGTCCACAGGCGCAGCGCGCGGTCGTCGGCCACCTGCGGGTCGGCGTTGCCGATGCGCGCCACGAGCACCTCGAGCCCGAAGCGCTCCGCGTGCAGCGCGCAGGCGAGCTCGCCGAAGGCCTTGCCGAGCCCGTAGTAGGCGTCGGGGGCGTACGCGGCGTCGTCGCCCGCGAAGCCATCGCGCGGGTGGGCGCCGTGGACGTGGTGGCTGCTGGCGTAGACGAAGCGGCGCACGCCGCTCCGGCGAGCCTCGTCGAGCACGTGCACCGTGGCGCGGTAGTTGGCATCGAGCGAGTCGTCGAAGGCGAGCTCGAGGCCGTGGACGCAGGCCAGGTGCAGCACCGCGTCGATGCCGGCCAGCGCCGCGCGGACCTCGCCGCGGACCGCGAGGTCCCCCACCACCACCCGCTCGCCCGGCTGCGGGTCGGGGCTGGCGAGGCGATCGAAGAGCACCAGGTCGAAGCGCTCGCGCAGGAACGGCCGGACCGCGCTGCCGACGCGGCCGGCGGCGCCGGTCACGAGGACGGTGGGCCGGGGGCCGTGGCGGTCGGCCGGTGCCTGCGGCTGCGGGCGCTCCCCGCCCGACGGGACGTCGCTCATCGGCTCCTCCTCACTACCCTCGCCGCGGCCGGCCAGGGGTGGCGCCGGTCGGCGGCGCGGTTGACAGCCGCGCCGGACCACCGTACGCTCCAGGTCCTTTGGTCATACCACCTGACCGCAGCTCGGTGGAACCGTCCCGATAGGAGGCCCGCCATCGCGACCGCGCCCCCCGACCGCTCCGCGGCCTTCGAACCGGTCGCGCGGATGTCGCTCCCCGACGCCGTCTCCGATCGCCTCGCGGGACGCATCCTCGACGGACGGCTCACCCCCGGCGACCGATTGCCGGGTGAGCGCGAGCTCGCGGAGCAGCTCGGCGTCAGCCGCATCGTGGTGCGCGAGTCGCTCGGCCGGCTGCAGGCGCGCGG
>JAABRX010000205.1 GCA_011390675.1 Trueperaceae bacterium
ATCTGGATGCTGCCGTCGGGGTTCTTCTTCATCCGCATGATGTGGCAGGCGGTCCCGACCTGGTACAGGTCCTTGGGCCCCGGCTCCTCGATGTCGCGGTCGCGCTGGCTGACGATGAGGATGGTGCGGTCGCGGTCGAGCGCGGCGTTGATGGCGCGGATCGAGACCGGCCGGCCGGCGTCGATCGGCATGACCATGGTGGGGAAGAGGACCGAACCGCGGACCGGGCAGACCGGGATGGGGTGGTCGAACGCGGTGGGGGTAGTCGTGGCGTCGTCGGCCATGGGGGTGGCTCCTTCGCCGTGCGGCGGTTGGGCAGGGTGTGAGCGTTCAGGTTCAGGCAACCTGAGTCTTGTGTTGTCAAGTGTACGGGAAGAGGTGCGCGCCATCGGCTCCTGGGCGACGCTGGTCCGTCAGTCTACACCCCGCCTCCGGCGACACCGTGGCCCGGCACCGGGTCGGGTCCGCCGCGGTGGCGCCGCGCCCGATGCGGCGGCCTCCACCGCCGGTGGTACCCTCACGACGCCATGACCGACCTGATCCCTGCCCTCCAGGCCGCCCTCCGCGCCGCCGTCCGGCCGCTCCTCCCCGATCCCGCCGCGGCCGACGTGCTCGACGTCCCGGTGCAGGTCGTGCCCGACGACAAGCCGGGTGATTACGGCAGCCCGGTGGCGTTCGGCCTCGCCAAGGCGCTGCGCCGCAACCCCGCCCAGATCGCCGCGGAGCTGGCGGCGACCGCCGCGCTGCCACCCGGGTTCGCGCGCCTCGAGGCGGTCGGCCCCTACCTCAACGCCTACGTCGACCCGGTCGCCTTCGTGCGCGGCGTGGTCGCCACGCCGTCGCACCTCCCGCGCAACGGCCGCAAGGTGGTCGTCGAGCACACGAGCGTCAACCCGAACAAGGAAGCCCACGTCGGCCACCTGCGCAACGTGGTGCTGGGCGACGCCTTGGCGCGCATCGAGCGTGCGGCCGGGTACGAGGTCGAGGTCCAGAACTACATCGACGACACCGGCCGCCAGGCGGCGGAGAGCCTGTTCGCGCGCGGCTACTTCGGCGAGGAGCCGCCGGCGGACGAGAAGTACGACCACTGGCTCGGGCGCCTCTACGTCCGCCTGGGCGAGGCGAAGGATGCGGACGGCGAGGCCATCGAGCGCGGCGTGAGCAGGGTCATGCACCAGCTCGAGCGCGGCGAGCTCCGCGGCGAGGTGGAGCGGATCGTGCGCGCCCAGCTCGCGACGTACCACGCGCTCGGCGCCGAATACGACCTGCTCGTCTGGGAGTCGGACGTCGTGGCGTCGGGCTTCCTGCAGCGCGGCCTCGAAGTCCTCGAGGCGCTGCCGAACGTGGCGCGGCCCAGCGAGGGCAAGTACGTGGGCGCCCTCGTGATGGACGTCTCCGACTTCCTGCCCGGCCTCGAGGACCCGAACGTGGTCCTCGTGCGCTCCGACGGCAACGCCACCTACGTCGCGAAGGACATCGGCTACCACCTGTGGAAGGTGGGGCGGCTCGAGGGCATGCGCTACCGCGCCTTCGCGACGCAGCCCTCCGGCGCGACGCTCTGGACCAGCCACCCCGAGGGCGAGGCCGAGGTGCCGGGCCACCGCTTCGCGCACGGCGACCAGGCCGTGAACGTGATCGACGCGCGCCAGGCGCACCCGCAGGCGATCGTGCGCGCCGCGCTCGACCTGACGCGCCGGGTCTACGGCGAGGGCGACGCGGCTCCGAGCGACCCCCAGGAGTCGTCGCTGCACCACCTCGCGTACGAGGTGGTCACCCTCGAGGGGCAGGCGATGAGCGGCCGCAAGGGGGTGACGCTCGCGATCGACACCGTGCTCGAGGAGGCGCGCCGACGCGCCCTGGCCGTCGTCACCGAGAAGCGCCCCGACCTGGTCGATGCCGCCGGCGTCGCGGACGCCGTGGGCGTCGGCGCGGTGCGCTTCGCGATGCTCAAGAGCGAGGCCAAGCGGGTGATCGACTTCCGGTGGGACCAGGCGCTCAACCTCCAAGGCGACAGCGCGCCGTACGTCCAGTACGCGCATGCGCGCGCGTGCAGCATCCTGCGGGCGGCCGAGGAGGCGGGCGTGCAGCCCGCAGTGGCCGACGGCGCCCCCTTGGGGCCGCTCGAGGTCAAGCTCGCGCAGGCCGTCGCGCGCTTCCCCGAGGTGATCGCCGCGGCCGCGCGCGACGACGCGCCGCACGCGGTGGCGCAGTACGCGCTCGACCTCGCGACGGCCTGGAACGGCTACTACAACCACCGAGGCGCCGACGGGAAGCCCGACACCGC
The DNA here is from genome assembly GCA_011390675.1 of Trueperaceae bacterium. Taxonomy (GTDB): domain Bacteria; phylum Deinococcota; class Deinococci; order Deinococcales; family Trueperaceae; genus JAABTL01. The sequence goes on from JAABRX010000205.1 coordinate 2,285, forward strand.
GGTCCTGCGCGCCCCCGAAGGGCTGCGCGAGGCGCGCTTGGCGCTGGTCGCCCGGGTCCGCGACGCGCTCGCGGAGGCGTTGGCGCTGCTCGGGATCGGTGCACCCGGCAAGATGTGATCGAGGGTTCGATGTTCGTGTCCGACGACCGCGACTGACACCGTCGCGCGATCGGTCGGCGCACGTACCATGATCCGATGACGCCGCGCCTTCGCCTGTGCGGTCCGCCGAGCGTGCAGCTCGGTGGGTCTTGGCGGCCATGGCCCGCATCGGCGCCGCGCGCGCTGCTTGCGCTCCTGGCGTGTCGAGAAGGGTGGTGGACGCGCGAGGCGCTCGTCGCGGTGCTGCGCCCCGACGCGCCCGAGGGCCACGCACGGCGCTACGTGCGGCAGCTGGTCCACCGGGCTCGCCACCTCCCGGAGGGCGCCGGCGTCGAAGTCGACGGCGACCGCGTGCGCTGCTCGCTCGAGAGCGACGTCGGTGCCTTCCGACACGCAGCGCTGGAGCTCGACGCTGCGGCCTTGGGGGTCCCGGTGGACCGCTTCCTGGAGGGCTGGCGGTGGCCGGACGCGGCCTACGCCACCTGGGTCGAGGAGGAGCGGGCCGACCTGGTCCGGAGCCGGCGCCGGGTCGCGCGGACGCTCGCGGCCGCGCGGGCGGCGGCTGGCCACCTGCTCGCCGCGTCCACTGCAGCGGAGGTGCTGCTGGTCGACGACCCGCTGGACGAGGCGACGCTCGTGGACGTGGTGCGGTGGCGTGCCGACGGGGGCGACGGACCTGGTGCGCTGGCGCTGCTGGAGGCGTTCGAGGAGCGGTTGGCCAATGAGCTCGGTGAGCGGCCGTCGGCGGCGGCGCGCGTCCTGGGCGAGCGTCTCCACCGGTCCACCGGCGGAGGTCCCGCATCGGAGGCGCGCCACGCAGCCGGTGGCGCCGTCGGCTTCGCGACGCCGTTCCATGGACGCGAAGCCGAGCTGCGTCGATTGGCGGCGGCGCTCGACGGCGACGGCCCGATGGTCGTCGCGCTCGTCGGTCTGGGGGGCGCGGGCAAGACGCGCCTGGCTTCCGAGGCAGCAGCTCGGGCGCGGCGAAGGGGTGTCGACGTGGTCGAGGTGTCGCTGGCGAACGCCGAACCGGGGGCCTCGATCGCCGATCGCGTGGCGGCAGCGCTGCCGATCGGTTGGGACATCGTCGACGCGGACGCCAGGTGGCGGGCGTGGGCGGCGCACGGGCCTGGGCTGGTCGTGCTGGACGAGGTCGAGGAGCGCGTCGCGGAGGGCGACGCCCTCGACGCCTGGTTCGAGGCGGTGCGGCCGACGCTCGGGGCGGTCCGCGTGTGGCTGACCGGGCGCGTCGCGCCTGGCTGGGCGGCGCTCGAGGTATGGCCGGTGGACGGCCTCACGGCGCCGCCGTTGGGCGCGTCGACCTCCGAGGCGCGAGCCGCAGCCGGCGTCCGTCTGCTGTTGGCGCGCGCCGGCTTCGATCCTGATGCCGTCGGCGACGCCGACGTGCTGGCCGCGGCGACCGCGGCTCGGGAAGTGGGCGGCCATCCGTTGGCGCTCGAGCTGCTGGCTGCCGCCACCCGCGGCGTCCCCGCGGCGCGCGCGTACGTGGACGGCGTCGCCTCGGTGCTCGCGGGGGGCGCGCACGCGCGGCGCGGGAGCGACCTGCCGGCGGCCCATCGCGACCTGGCGGCCCTGCTCGCGGCGACGTGGGAGACGCTCCCCGTGCCGGAGGCCGTCGCGGCGCGGAGGTTGGCCACCTTCCGCGGCCCGTTCGATCTCGCCGCCGCGCAGGAGGTGGCGGGCGCGGACGCCACCACCCTCGCGCGCTGGTTCGACCGCGCGCTCGTGCGGCGCGAGGCGCTCGACCGCTACGCGCTCCACCCGCTCGTGCGCCGCAGCGCTCCGCCGCGCACCGTCGACGATCTCGACGCGCACGCGCAGTGGGCGCTGGGGCGGGCGGCGGCGGCGGGACGTCGGTTGCGCACCGAGGGGCACGCGGCGGCGCTCGAAGACGTCGGCGAGCTCGAGGCGGAGGTGCGCGACGCGTGGCAGCACGCCTTGCCGCGCGCAGCCGCCGTGGGCGAGCCGTTCGTCTCGCTCCTGGAGGGGGCGCTCGAACCCCTGGACCACGCATGGCACGCGGCCGGCCGCCTCGGGACCGCCGCGGCCACGTATCGGGAGGCGCTCGACGCGCTGGCGGAGCTCGGCGCTGCCGGGGCCACCTGTGGCGGCGACGACGATGCCCAGGCGCGCCTGGGCATCTGGGCCGGTCGCGTGCGCGTTCGATGGGTGGCGGCCGAGCGGAACCTCGGCCGCCCCGAGGTGGCGATCGACCTCGTCGAGCTGGTCCGCGCGGCCGATCCCGATCTACGGCTGGAAGCGGTGCTCGAGCGCGCGAAGGCGGCCGACCGGATGGGGCGTGCGGAGGAGGCGGTCGCCGGCTACCGTGCGGTGTTGGCGGATCGTGCCGTGCGCCGCCGGCCCGACCTGGAGGGAGCCGCGCACGTCGGCATCGCGCAGCAGTTGTGGACGCACGCCGCGGACGTGGACGAGGCCCTCGCGCACGACGACGCCGCCCTGGTCGCCGCGCGCCGCGACGGCGACCCGGATGCGCTTGCGATCGCGCTGATCAACGCGGGCGCGGGCGCGTACGAGCGCGGACGGGTGGCGGAGGCGGAGGAGCGCTGGTCCGAGGCGATCGGCATCGCGCGTCGACTCGGGCATCGGGCGCGCGAGGCGGCGGTATGGAACAACCTCGGGTTGGCGGCGTGGCGGCGCGGACGGCGCGACGAAGCGCGTGCGGCCTTCGAAACCAGCCTCCGGCTGCGGCGCGCCCTGGGCGACCGTCGGGGGTTGGCTTCGGTGCTCCTGCATCTCGGGCAGCTCGCAGCGGAGGCCGGCGGTGGGGCGGGCGCCCACCTCGAGGAAGCGATCGCGACGTTCGACGAGCTCGACGACGCCGAGAGCCGCTCGCTGGCCTACGCCGCCTGGGCCGACGTCGCAGCTGCGAGCGGCGACGGACCCCGTGCTGCTGGACGCGCCGCGGCCGCCCTGAGCGATGCGGTGCGCTCCGGTTCGGTGCGGGCGACCCTGGCGGCACTGTTGGCCCATGCGCGCGCGTGGGCGGCGGCGGGTCACGAGGTGGCCTCGGCGACGCTGGCCGCATGGGTCGCGGAGCTGGCCGCCGGTCGCGACGATGCGGTGCGCGCCGCGGCCACGGCGTTGGCCGCGGCAGCGGACCCGGACCCGACGGCGCTGGCGTGGCCGGCCGTGGGCCGAACCCTGGACGTGCTGGCGGCGGCCGTCGGCGACGGTCGGGTCGCGCCCATGGCCGCCACCCGACCGGAGTGGAACGCGCCTGGAACGCCGCGCCGGTAGGTTCTTCCTACCCGGCGTCGGCAGC
>JAABRX010000027.1 GCA_011390675.1 Trueperaceae bacterium
GTCGTCGCCTTGGTAGGCCATTACCCCACCAACTAGCTGATGGACCGCGGGCCGATCTCCTTGCGATAAATCTTTACTGAAACCCCAGAAAGGTCGCAGCACATGCGGAATTAGTCCCAGTTTCCCAGGGTTATGCCGCACTAGGAGGTACGTCACCCACGTGTTACTCACCCGTTCGCCACTCAGTCACCGATCCCCCGAAGGTTCACGGTGCTTCGTTCGACTTGCATGTCTAAGGCACACTGCCAGCGTTCATCCTGAGCCAGGATCAAACTCTCCAAAACAGTGCCGGAATTGTGGTTCCGACGGACCGTTTCAGGCTGTGTGATTGTGTTCTTGGAATCGACAGGATCGTCGTTGCGTATCGGTTTTCAAGGAACTCGGCGCCGTGAAGCGCGAGTTCGAATCTTAGACCGATTCGAGCGACGGTGTCAACTCCCGTTCGGACCGTCCTTGCGGATCGGACCCTTCGACCGAGGTCGAAGGCTGCGAACGTCTCGGGTCGGAGCCCCGAGCAGCTCATGTTCTTTCGGAATCGACAGGATTGTTGTCACGTATCGGGTTGTCAAGGATCTCGGCTCGAGGCGGTTAGGCCTTCGTCGAGCGCAAGAGCAAATGTACAGCCTGGGCCGGGGCCATGTCAACCCCGGGCGAACGCTGCTTCGGTGCTCGTGCCCGCTTCCTCCTCGAACCAGCGTCCCTGACGCTCGTGACGCCGTGCACCCCACCCGCCCCGTACACTCGGGCATGCATCGCGACGATCTCGTCCGCTGGCTCGACGCCTACCTCGACGTACAGGCGTACGACGACCCTTCGCTCAACGGCCTCCAGGTGGAAGGGCGCGAGGAGGTCACCAAGGTGGCCTTCGCCGTCGACGCCACCCTCGCCGCCTTCGAACAGGCGGCCGACATGGGCGCCGACCTGCTCGTCACCCACCACGGCCTGTTCTGGGGGCAACCCAAGGCGATCGTCGGCATGCACGCGCGCCGCGTGCGCTTCCTGTTGGACAAGGGGATCGGGCTCTACACCGCGCACGTGCCGCTCGACGCCCACAAGGAGGTCGGCAACAACTGGGGGCTCGCGCGGATCCTTGGACTCGACGAGCTCGCCGACTTCGCGACCTGGAAGGGGAAGCCGATCGGCGTGCAGGGGGTCTTCCCCACCCCCGTATCGCTCCGCGACCTGGCCGACCGCATCGAGAAGGAGCTCGGCGAAGCGGTCCTCGTCCACGCCGGCGGTCCCGTGGAGGTGCGCACGCTCGGCATCGTCAGCGGCGCGGCGGCGTGGGACGTCGTGACCGCCGCCGACGCGGGGCTCGACGCCTTCCTGACCGGCGAGCCCAAGCACGACGTGTTCCCGGAGGCCTTCGAGCGCGGCATCAACGCGCTCTTCGCCGGCCATTACATGACCGAGACCGTCGGCGTGAACCTGCTGGCCACCCAACTGCGCGAACGCTTCGGCCTCGCGACCGAGTTCGTCCTGCTTCCGACCGGGCTGTGAGCACGGCGACCCGGTCTGCACGCGGGCGCTTCATCGTGTTCGAGGGTCCCGAAGGCGCGGGCAAGTCGACGCAGATCGCACGGCTGGCCGAACGACTGCGCACTCTGGGCATCGAGCCGTTGCAGACCCGCGAACCAGGGGGCACGCCCATGGGCGATCGCGTCCGCGAGGTCCTGTTGGACCCCGACTTGCGCGTGGACCCGCTCGCCGAGTTCCTGCTCTACGCGGCCGGGCGCGCGCAACACGTCGCCGAGGTGATCGCCCCGGCCCTGGCCGCAGGCGGCGTCGTGCTCTCGGATCGCTTCTCGGCCGCCTCGGTCGCGTACCAGGGGCACGGCCGCGGGCTCGACCTCGAATGGGTGGGCGACGTCAACGCCCGCGCCGTGCAGGGGTGCGCCCCCGACCGGGTGGTGTTGCTCGACCTCGACCCAGCCGTGGGCTTGGCGCGCGTGGCCGCGCGCGGACGGCCCGACCGGTTGGAGGCGGCGGACCTGGCCTTCCACCAACGGGCTCGGGCCGGCTTCGTCGCGCAGGCCGACGCGGATCCGGACCGTTGGCGCCGGCTCGACGCCGACCAAGGCGCCGACGCGCTGGCGGACGCGGTCTGGAACGCGGTCGCCGACCTCGTGCAGCCCGGTAGCGCCGCACCGGAGGGCGCGCGATGACGCCCGCGCGTGCGCTGCGCTCACCGGCGCATGGCGCGACGCGGCGCGTGCTTCGCGCCCTCGCCGCGAGCGCCGCGATCGCGCTGCTCGCCGCGTGCAGCGCCGCCGACGTCGTGCGCTGGACGCCGGAGGTCGTCGCCACCCACCCGCACGATCCGACCGCGTTCACGCAGGGGTTGCTCTTCCACGAAGGGCGCCTCTACGAGAGCACGGGGCGGTACGGCCTCTCGGACGTCCGCGAGGTCGCGCTCGTGACCGGCGACGACGAACGCCACGTCGTGCGCACCCGACCGCTCGACGCCCGCTTCTTCGCGGAGGGCCTCGCGCGGGTCGACGACCGCCTCGTCCAGCTGACCTACCGCGAGGGGACGGCGCTCGTCTACGACCTCGACACGTTCGAGGAGGTCGACCGCTTCGCCTACGACGGCGAGGGCTGGGGGCTGTGCTTCGACGGCCGCGAGCTGTGGATGAGCGACGGGTCGTCGCGGCTGCAGCGCCGCGACCCGGCCACCTTCGACCTGCTCGGACACGTCGAGGTGCGCCTCGACGGGCGCGCGGTCGAGCGCCTGAACGAGCTCGAATGCGTGGGCGAGCACGTGATCGCGAACGTATGGCTGACGACCGAGCTCGTCCGCATCGTCAAGGCCGACGGCCGGGTGGACGCGGTGATCGACGCTGCGGCGCTCGTGCCGGACGACCCGGCCCTGCGGGCCAACCGGGACGCGGTGCTCAACGGCGTCGCCCACGACCCCGCGACCGGCCGCTGGTGGCTCACCGGCAAGCTCTGGCCCGTGCTGTACGAGGTCCGCTTCGTCGAGGCGCGCTGAGCAGCGGCGCGGTTGCGAAGCAACCGCAGTGGCGCGCAGGCGTGGGGGCGAAGCCCCCCGCCGTCCGCGCGACGCTCAGTCGCCCGCGGTGCTCGAGCTTCCGGCGGCGGGCTTGGCGGCGGCTTTGGGCGGCGGTGCATCGGACCTGGATGCGTCGGACTTGGGTCCGTCGGACTTGGGCCCGTCGGACTTGGGCGTGTCCGACTTGGCCGCATCGCCCTTGGGGGCGTCGCCCTTCGGCGCCGCGCGCGAGCTCTTGCGGCTGTCCGTGACGTAGAAGCCCGAACCCTTGAAGGCGATGCCCACGGGCTGGATCAAGCGCTTGACGGGGTCGCCGGTGGTCGGATCGACCGTGAGCGCGTCCTCGACGATGCGCTGCTCGATCTCGAACGTGGCCCCCGTCGTCAGGTTCTTGTAGACGTAGACCGGCATGGTGCCTCCTGGGCGGCGTCCGGCGTGCGCCGGACCAACGTCGTGGACTCTAGCATCCCTCTTGGATCGACCCTGGTAGCGTGCCGGCATGTCGGGCGCGTCACCCACGATCGGCGCCGAACCCGCTCGGATCGCCGTCCTCGGCGCCGGTGCGTGGGGTACCGCGCTCGCGCGCCTGCTCGGCCGCAACGGCCATGCCGTCGCCCTGTGGGCGCGCAGCCCCGAGCACGCCGCGGCGATCGCCGCCGCGGGCGTGAACGCCCGCCACCTCCCGGGTGCCGTCCTCGGCCCCTGCGTCCATCCGACGAGCGACCTCGCGACCGCCGTCGACGGCGCCGATGCCGTGGTCCTCGCCGTGCCGGTGCGCGCTACCGACGGGCTCCTCGCCGCGCTGCCGCGGCCGCAGGCGGTGGTGTCGTGCGCCAAGGGGTTCGTCGACGCCGACCTCGTCCGCCTCTCCCAGCGCGTGCAGCACCACCATCCCCGTGTGCCGGTCGCCGCGCTGTCGGGGCCGAACCTGGCCGCCGAGATCGGACGCGACCGGCCCGCGGCCGCCACCGCCGCGTCGCTCGACGACGTCTTGGCCCGGGCGGTGCAGGGGTGGTTCACGCAGTCGACGTTCCGCGTCTACCGCTCGGCCGACCTGATCGGCGTCGAGGTCTCGGGCGCGGTCAAGAACGTCATCGCGCTCGCCGCAGGGATGTCGGACGCGCTCGATCTCGGCGACAACACCAAGGCGGCGCTCGTCACCCGGGGGCTCGCCGAGCTCGTGCGCCTGGGCACCCGGTTGGGCGGCGAGGCGCGCACGTTCTACGGCCTCGCCGGGCTCGGGGACCTGATGGCCACCTGCGCCTCGCCGGGTTCGCGCAACCACCAGGCCGGCCAGCGGATCGTGCGCGGCGCGAGCCTCGCCGACCTCGAGGCCTCGGGGCTCACCGCGGAGGGGCTCACGACCGTCGCCCACGTCGTCGCCTACGCGCGCGCCCACGGCCTCGACCTACCGCTCACGAGCGCCGTCGACGCCATCGTGCACGGCGGCAAGGCGCCCGAAGCGGCGCTGCTCGAACTCATGACGCGCCAACCGACCGAAGAGTGACGCCGACGGACCCACGTCCTGCGTACGCCAGGCGCCAGCCGCAACGTGCCCTGGTGCTAGCATGGCGCGGCCCGACCCTGCGCGGTCGCGGCGTCGGAGGCCCCCGTTGGACGCGATCGTCGCCCGCAACCTCACCAAGCGCTACGGCCGGACCGCAGCGGTCGAGGACGTCAGCTTCGCCATCGGGCGCGGCGAGATCGTCGGCTTCCTGGGCCCGAACGGCGCCGGCAAGACGACCACGCTACGGATGCTCGCCGGCCTCATCCGCCCGAGCGGCGGCGAGGGCCGCGTCCTCGGCGAACGCGTACCCGGGCCCGGGCTGCGCCGCGTGGGCACCATGATCGAGGAGCCGAGCTTCTACCCGTACATGACGGGGCGCGACAACCTGCGCCACGCGGCGCTGCTCCACGGCGGCGTTCCGGCGCGCCGAATCGAAGAGGTGCTCGGCTTCGTCAAGCTCGATCAGGCCGCCGAGAAGCGGGTGCGCGCCTACTCGCAGGGGATGCGCCAGCGGCTCGGCCTCGCCCGCTCGCTGCTGTGGGAACCCGAGGTCCTGCTCCTCGACGAACCGACGAACGGGCTCGACCCGGTCGGCATCGCCGAGATCCGCGAGAACCTGCGCGCGGTGGCCGCTACCGGCGTGACGATCCTGGTGAGCAGCCACATCCTGGCCGAGATCGAGAAGCTCGTCGACCGCATCCTGGCGATCGAGGCGGGCAAGCTGGTGTTCGACGGACCGCTCGACGCGCTCCTCCACCGGCTCGACGTCACCTCGGTCCGGTACCGCCTGCGCGCCACCGACGGCGCCGTGCTCCTCGAGGCGCTGCGCGACCTCGGGTACGCGCCCGAGGCGGACGGCGAGCGCGGCGCGCACGTGGACGTGCCGTCGGCCGATGCCGACGGCCTCGTCGCCCGACTGGTGCGCGCCGGGGTCGAGATCAGCGATGCCGAACGCACGACCGAGGATCTCGAGGGCGCCTACCTGCGCCTGCTCAAAGGCGATGGGAGGCCGTCGTGAACGCCTTCGTGAACGTCGTTCGATCCGAGCTGTTCAAGGTGCGCCGCAAGCGCCGCACGTTCGTCGTCGCCGGCCTCTGGTGGGTGCTGTTGCCCGTGTTGGCGCTCGTGGTCGGCCGCGTGCTGCTCGACAACCTCGGGGCGATCGCGGACGACATCGGCGGCATGGCGCCGCTGCTCCAGGAGTTCGCCTCCCCGTTCGGGATCGCGCGCTTGGGGTTGGTCGGCCCCGCCTACGTCACGCCCACCTTCTACGTGATCGTCGTCGCCCTGTTCGCCGCCTTGATCGTCGGCGAGGAGCGGACCCACGCGATGTGGAAGACGGTCCTCGTGGTCCAGCCCGACCGCCTCGCGGTACTCGCGGGCAAGTTCGTGGTCGCGATGATGGTCGTGGGCTTGCTCATGGGCGGCGCGCTCGTCTCCGGCATCCTGTTCGGCACGATCGGGATGGCGTTCCTCCCGACCGACTTCTCGGGCGCCTGGGGCGGGTTGATCGGGCTCTACGCGGTGCAGTGGGCGTTCGCTTCCGCGCTGGTGGCGCTCGCCTTCCTGTTCGTGTACATCGCGCGCAACGTCGCGCTCGGGCTGGTGATGGTGTTCTTCCTGCCCGCCCTCCTCGAGGGCCTCTACACGGTGTACGCGGCGGTCGTCGGCTTCCAGCCGATCAACCGCTTCAACGCCTTCCTGCAGACGATCCGCCTGCGTCAGGTGTTCGAAGATCTGCCGACCTACTTCTTCACGACGAACGTCTACGCGCCCGCGCGCCGACCGGCGCGCGACCTCGTCGAGGCGTTCGGGGCCAACGCCGGCGGGGACGGGGTCGACTTCGACCTCGGCGGGCTGCTCGGCACCGGCATCACTCTCGAGCACGCCACGTGGGTGGTGGCCGGCTACGCGGTGGCGCTCCTGGCGCTGTTCGCCTGGCGCTTCCTGCGCGCGGACGTCGACTGATCGCGCACCCGGCGTAGACTCGGGCCCGATGGAGCATCCGATCGTCGCCCACCTGCGCCGCCGCATCCTCGTGCTCGACGGCGCGATGGGGACGATGATCCAGCGCGAGGCGCTCGACGAGGCCGCCTTCCGCGGCGAACGCTTCCGCGACCACCCGCGCCCCCTCAAGGGCGCGAACGACCTGCTGGTGCTGACGAAGCCCGACCTGATCCAGGGCATCCACGCCGCGTACCTGGCCGCCGGCGCCGACCTGATCGAGACGAACACCTTCAACGCCACCCGCCTCGGCCTCGCCGAGTACGGCTTGGGCGACGTGGTGGTGGACCTGAACGTCGCGGCGGCGCGGCTCGCGCGCGCCGCCGCCGACGCGGTGGCCACCCCCGAGCGTCCGCGCTGGGTCGCGGGCGCGCTGGGGCCGACGAACAAGACCCTCAGCCTGTCGCCGCGCGTCGAGGACCCCGGCTACCGCGACGTGACCTTCGACCAAGTGCTCGCCGGGTACGTCGAACAGGCGACGGCGCTGCTCGAGGGGGGCGTCGACCTGCTCCTGATCGAGACGGTCTTCGACACGCTGGTCGCCAAGGCGGCGCTCGTCGGCTGCGAGGCCGCGATGGCGGCGGCCGGGCGCCGGGTGCCGCTCATGGTGTCCGGGACCATCACCGACGCGTCGGGGCGCACGTTGTCGGGGCAGACGCTCGAAGCGTTCTGGACCTCGATCGCGCACGCCGACCTGCTCGCGGTGGGCCTCAACTGCGCGCTCGGCCCCAAGGAACTTCGCCCGTACGTCGAGGAGCTGGCGCGCCTCGCGCCCGTCTTCACCGTGGTCTACCCGAACGCGGGCCTCCCGAACGCCTTCGGCGGGTACGACGAGGGGCCGGCCGAGATGGTGGCGGTGCTGCGCGAGTTCGTGCAGGAGGGCTGGGTCAACGTGCTCGGCGGCTGCTGCGGAACCACGCCCGAGCACGTCGCCGCCTTCGCCGCGGCCGTCGCCGGGGTGGCGCCGCGTGTCCCGCCGCCGCCCGATCCGCAAACGCGGTTCGCCGGTTTGGAACCGCTCGTGATCCGCCCCGAGACCAACCTGGTCAATGTCGGCGAGCGCACGAACGTCACCGGCTCGCGGCGCTTCGCGCGGCTGGTGAAGGCCGGCGACCTCGCGGCGGCGGTCGAGGTCGCGCGCGATCAGGTCGACGGGGGCGCGCAGCTGATCGACGTCAACGTCGACGAGGGCATGATCGACGGGCCGGCCACCATGACCGCGTTCCTCGACCTGCTCGCCGCCGAGCCCGACGTGGCGCGGGTCCCGGTCATGCTCGACTCCTCGTCCTGGCCGGTCCTGGAGGCGGGCCTCAAACACCTGCAGGGCAAGGGCGTCGTCAACTCGCTGTCGCTCAAGGAGGGCGAGGCGGCGTTCCTGGAGCAGGCGCGCACCGTGCGCCGCTACGGGGCGGCGGTGGTGGTCATGGCCTTCGACGAGCGGGGCCAAGCCGACACCCTCGAGCGGCGCATCGAGGTCTGCGAGCGCGCCTATCGACTGCTGGTCGACGAGGCCGGTTTCGCGCCACAGGACGTGATCTTCGACCCCAACGTGCTCACCGTGGGCACCGGCATCCCCGAGCACGCGCGCTACGCGATCGACTTCATCGAGGCGGTGCGCTGGATCAAGGAGCACCTTCCCGCGGCGCGCACGTCCGGCGGGATCTCGAACGTCTCGTTCGCCTTCCGCTCCAGCGGCGTGGTGCGCGAGGCGATGCACGCCGCGTTCCTGTTCCACGCCCGGCGCGCCGGCCTCGACCTGGCGATCGTCAACCCGGAGACGCTCGGGCAGTACGACGAGCTCGACCCCGAACTGCGCGACCTGGTCGAGGACCTGCTCTTCGACCGCCGCGCCGACGCCACCGAGCGCCTGATCTCCTACGCCGAGTCGCGCTCCGGCGCCGCCGCCAAGGCGCGCATCGACGACGACGGCTGGCGCGCGCTGCCCGTCACCGAGCGCCTCGTCCACGCGCTCGTGCGCGGCGTCGACGCCTTCGTCGAGGCCGACGCGCTCGAGGCGATGGACGCGCTGGGCGCGCCGCTCGCCGTCATCGAGGGGCCGCTCATGGACGGCATGAACGTCGTCGGCGACCGCTTCGGTGCGGGCACCATGTTCCTCCCCCAGGTGGTCAAGAGCGCGCGCGTGATGAAGCGGGCGGTGGCCGCGCTCACGCCGTACCTCGAGGCGGCCGCCGCGACGGGGGCGCTGACCCACGCCGGCACGGTGCTGCTCGCGACCGTCAAGGGCGACGTGCACGACATCGGAAAGAACATCGTCGGGGTGGTGCTGGGCTGCAACGGCTTCAAGGTGCTCGACCTGGGCGTGATGGTGCCCGCCGACCGCCTGCTCGACACGGCCGTCGCCGAGGGCGTCGACGTCATCGGGCTGTCGGGGCTCATCACGCCGTCGCTCGACGAGATGGTGCACGTCGCCCGCGCCATGACCCGCCGTGGGCTCGACCTGCCGCTGCTCATCGGCGGCGCGACCACGTCGCGCGCGCACACCGCGGTCAAGATCGCCCCCGCCTACGACGGCCTCACGGTGCACGTCGCCGACGCGTCGCGCGCCGTCGGGGTCGTCACCCGGGCGGTGTCGACCGAACTGCGCCCGGCGCTCGAGGTCGAGTCCGCGCAGCTCCACGAGCGCACGCGCGCGCAGCACGAGGCGCGCACCGCCGCGCGCGACCTGCGCCCACTCCGTGAGGCCCGCGCCCACGCGCCGCGCTTCCAGGATTGGGGCCACGTCGTCGCTCCGCTGGAGCCCGGCGTCCAGATGCGCGCGCCGTTCCCGCTCGACGAGCTGGTCGAGCGCATCGATTGGAACCCGTTCTTCCTCGCGTGGGAGCTCGCCGGGCGCTACCCCGCGATCCTCGAGGACCCGGTCGTGGGGCCGCACGCGCGCGAGCTCTTCGCCGACGCACGCGCGATGGTGGGGCGCATCGTCGCCGAGTCCTGGCTCGAGGTGCGGGCGACCTGGGGGCTCTTCCCCGCCGCCGCGCGCGGCGACGACGTGCTCGTCTACGCGGACGACGCCCGGAGCACCGTGCGCGCCGTCGTGCCGACGCTCCGGCAACAGCGCGCCCAGCGCCCTGGCCAACCGCACCTGGCGCTGGCCGACTACGTCGCGCCCGAAGGGGGCACGCCGGACTGGTTGGGCGCGTTCGTCGTCAGCGTGCACGGCGCCGAGGCGCGCGCCACGGCGTTCGAGACCGCGCACGACGACTACCAGTCGATCTTGCTCAAGGCGCTCGCCGATCGCCTCGCCGAGGCGGCCGCGGAGCGCGTGCACGAGCTGGTGCGCACCCGCCACTGGGGGTACGCCCCCGACGAGCGCGCGACCGTCGACGATCTGATCGCCGAGCGCTACCGCGGCATCCGCCCGGCGCCCGGGTACCCGGCGTGCCCGGACCACCGCACCAAGACGACCATCTTCGAGCTCCTGGACGCCAAGGAGCGGCTCGGGGTCGGCCTCACCGAATCGCTGGCGATGACGCCGGCCTCGTCGGTGGCGGGCCTGTACTTCGCGCACCCCGAGGCGCGCTACTTCGGGGTGGGCAAGATCGGTCGCGACCAGGTGGTCGACCTCGCGACGCGCACGGACGCGTCCGTGGACGAGGTCGAGCGCTGGCTGGCGCCGGCGCTGGCCTACGAGCCGGACTGAGCGATCACCTGAGCACGTCCCCGAGCCACGCCCGGATGCCCACCCGAATCGGGGCCGATTCGAGCGCCGTCACCGGAGCACGTCCCCGAGCCACGCCCGGATGCCCACTCGAATCGGCATGAAGTACACGTCGGTGTCGTGGTGGGCGGCGAAATCGAGCACCTCGCCCGCGAAGCGGCGGTGCCAGGCGAGGGTGGGCTCGAAGCCCGCCGGGAACACCGCGCGGTTGCGCGTGAGCCAGTAGCGCTGCGACCGCTCGGACGTCACGCTCGTCACCCCCCAGTAGACCGGCACGCCGGCGAGCAGTTCGCGCCACACGGCCATCAGGCGAACGTCGAAGAACGGCTGGGTGAAGAAGCCGTCGGCACCGGCGTCGAGCTTGCGCTGCAAGTACTCGCGCTCCTGCGCGAAGCCCGCGCGGTACGGGTCGAGGGCGGCGTAGACCCGCCACTCCGGGCGCTCGCGTTTGATCATGCGGATCACGTCGAGCACGCCGGCGCCGGTGACCGGGTGGCGCATGTCGGCGGGCGGGTCGCCCGTCACCACCAGCACCTCCGTGACGCCGGCCGCGTCGAGGGCGGCGAGCGGCGCCCACGGCCGCCGCAGGTCGACGTCCATCGCCCGCACGTGCGGGATCGCCGCCCAGCGCTCGGCGCCGAGGCGGCGCACGGCCACGGCCGCCTGCCAGGCGCGGAGCTCGAAGCGCGTCAGGTCGGGGACGTTGACGGCGTCGACGTGGCTTAGGGTCGCCACCTCCGTCACCTGCGCCTCGAGGGCGGGGAGGTCGCGCGGGACGAGCTCGACGACGAGGCGCATGGACGAGAGCCTACCCGCCCGCGCTCAGCTCGAGGCCGAGGTGTAGTTGGCCAACGCGTACCGCCAGAAGGCCTGCGACGCCGCGAGCAGCAGCAGCGCCGCGGCGACGGCGCCCAGAGCCGCCGCCCAGGTCAGCCGCCCCGACGCGGCCTCGGCGGGGACGGTCGTCAGGAACGCGATGGGGACGACGAACGTCAGGAGCGCGCGCACCCATCCGGGGTAGGCGCTCACCGGGAAGCGCCCGGCCGCGAAGAACGCGGTGAAGAGCTCCGAGACGTTGTCCACCTTGACGAACCAGAACGCGGTCGTCGTCAGCGCGAACCAGACCGCGTACAAGATGGCGGTGGCGGCGACCAGGAGCAGCAGCGTCAGCCCGACGTTGGCCCACGAGAGCGTCCCCTGGCGCGCCATGCCGATGCCGATCACCGCCACGCCGATCGCCAGCTGTGGCGTCCACCAGACGCTGGCGTAGCGGGTCGACACGAGGAAGCGCGCCGCGATCGGCTTCAGGAGCAGGAAATCGAGCTCCCCCTTGCGCACGTACTCCGGCACCCGGTTGAGGTTCGGGACCAGGAAGACGGCGGTCACCCCCTCGAGCAGCAGGTAGACGCCGAGCAGCGTGAGCGCCTGGTCGAAGGTCCACCCGCCGATCGCGTCGGCTTGGAGGAACACGACGCCCAGGACCAGCGCGCTCGACCCCAGGAAGAGGAGGACGTTGAAGGCGTTCATCCACCAGTTCACGCGGTACTCGAGGTCCTGCACCAGCGAGTGGGTGAAGAAGATGCGCCAGAGACGCCCGTAGCGGCTCATGCCCCCACCGCCCCGTAGCGGCGCAGCCCTTGCCGCCACAGCACCCAGCGCGCCAGGACGAAGAACGCGCCCCAAGCCGCCTGCACCGCGAACGCCTGCGCCAGGTCCGCGCCGCCGAGCCGCCCCAGCAGCGCCTGGACCGGCACGTCGATCAGGTACGGGAACGGGGTGTAGGGCAGCACGGCGCGCAACCCCTCCGGGAACAGGTCGAGCGGCGCCAGCGCCCCCGACAGCACCATCGACACCGAGAACCAGACCCGCTCGAGCCCGACGGACTGATCGGTCCAGAACGTCAACAGGCCCGTGGCGTACTGCTGGAAGAACTTGATCACCCACGCCCCCACGACCAGCAGCGCGAACCCGCCGAGCGCCTCGAACGTCAGCGGCACCCGCACGCCCGCCCAGGCCATGCCGGCGACGACCGGCACCAGCACCAGAGGGAGCCGCACCGCTTTCTCCGCGACGTTGTCGGCCAGGTGCACCCACATCGGATCCATCGGGCGCAGCAGCTTGGGCGAGAGCTCGCCCAGGCGGATCTCGCGGTCGAGCTCCCAGACGACCCACACGACGGTGAGCTGGCGGACCAGGAACACCGACAGGAAGTAGGCCGCGAAATCCGCTGCCGCGTAGCCGCCGACCGGTCCGTCGGCGGCCAGCGCCATCCAGATCGCCATCATCACGAGCGGCAGCGAGCCCGAGATCATCCAGATCACGATCTCGGCGCGGTACTCGGTCATGGTCGCGAAGGCGTGCGCGAACAGCGCCTGCGCCTTGCGGACGTTCCAGCCGAGCGCGGTCACGGCGGGCCGCCGACGGTCGCCCCCGAGCCCCCCGAGCCCGCCGCGAACAGGTCGGCGACGATCTCCTCGATCGGGACGTCCTCGATGGCGACGTCGACCACCGGCAGGCGTGCGAGCGCCACGGCCACCGTCCGCGCCACGTCGGCGCGCGGCACGCCCAACTCGAGCACCAGCCCCTCCGACCGGCGCACCGCGCCCATGCCGGACAGCGCTGCGGGATCGGCCGCCTCCGAGAGCGTGAGGCGCACCCGGCGCTCGGGGGCCCGAGCTTCGACCAACGATTGCAGGTCGCCATCGAACACGAGCCGGCCGTGGTCGATCACCAGGATCCGGCGCGCGAGCGCCGTGACGTCGGCCATGTAGTGCGACGTGAGGACCACGGTGGCGCCGTGCCGGGCGTTGTAGTCGGCCACGAAGCGGCGCACCTGCTGCTGCATGGTCACGTCGAGGCCGATCGTGGGCTCGTCCAGGAACAGCACCTGCGGTCGGTGCAGCAGCGCCGCGGCGAGCTCGCACTTCATCCGCTCCCCCAGGCTCAGCTTGCGCACCTGCTTGTGGAGCAGACCGTCGAGCGAGAGCATCTCCGTGAGCTCACCCAGGCGCTCGCGGTACACGTCGTCGGGGATCTCGTAGATCGCCTGGTTGACCAGGAACGAGTCGACCGCCGCGAGGTCCCACGACAGCTGCTGCTTCTGCCCCATGACGAGCGTGATGCCGCGCAAGAACGCGGCTTGACGGCGGCGCGGCTCGAAGCCCGCCACCCGGACGTGCCCATCGCTCGGGTGCAGCAGCCCGGAGAGGACCTTGAGCGTGGTGGTCTTGCCCGCACCGTTGGGGCCCAGGAACCCGACGACCTCGCCGGGCGCGACGCGAAAGGACACGCCGTCGACCGCGGCGACGTCGCGGTACGTGCGCGCCACGAAGGCGCGGATGGAGCCGCGCAACCCCGCCTCCTTCTCGTGCACCCGGTAGACCTTGCGGAGCCCGTCGACCTCGATCACGCGCTGCGGTCCTCGGGCTCCTCGGCGGCTGCATCGGCCGCGTCGTCTTGAGCGCGCTGGGCATCGGCTTGGCGTACCGTCCAGAGCAAGGCGCCACCGATCAGCGCCAAGAAGAGCGCGGTACCCAGCGGGCTGCCGCGGAAGAAGCCGAGGTTCGCCACCGCGTCCGCGATCGCGAGGGCCGCGATCACCACCCCGACCACCAAGAAGCCCCGACCCAGGGCCAGGTACGCGCGACGTGCGGCATCGGTCACGACCGAAGGCTACCTCACGCGTGCGCCAAGGCTGGGTAGAGCGCTCCGTACTTGCTCCGGAGGTAGGTCAGGTACGGCTCTGGGTCGATCGGTCCCCCCGTGGCGTCGCGCACGAGGACGTCGACGGGTTTGGCCCGGCCGTGGCGGTAGACGTGGTCGCGGAGCCAGCCGTGCAGCTCCCCGAACGACCCGCGGGCGATCGCGGCATCGACGTCGCCGACGGCGCGCACCGCCGCGGCGTAGAACTGGGCGCTCAGCACGTTGCCGAGCGCGTACCCCTGGAACGCGCCCCCGACCATCCCTGCGAACCAGTGCACGTCCTGGAGGACACCGTCGCCATGCCGCTCGGGGGTCACGCCCAGGTCGCGCGCGTACCGCGCGGACCAGGCGTCGGGCAGGTCGCGCACCGCGAGGCGGCCCTCGAGGAGGTCGAGTTCGAGGTCGAAGCGCAGGAGCACGTGCAGCGTGTACGTGAGCTCGTCGGCGTCGGTCCGGATGAGGCTGGGCACCACCCGGTTGACCGCGCGGTACGCGGCGTCGACGTCGACGTGCTCGAGCGCGGGGAAGCGGGCGCGCAGGTGCGGCAGCGCGAAGGTCCAGAAGGCGCGGCTGCGCCCGACCTGGTTCTCCCACAGCCGCGACTGGCTCTCGTGCACGCCCGCCGAGACGCCGCGGGCGACCGGCGTGCCCTCCCACACCGCGTCGACGCCTTGTTCGTAGAGGGCATGCCCGGCCTCGTGCAGGGTCGAATACAGGGCCTCGGTCAGGTCGCGTTCGTTCACGCGGGTGGTGATGCGCACGTCGCCACCGGCGATGCGCGTCGCGAACGGGTGGGGGGCGACGTCCTGACGCCCGCGAGCCACGTCGTAGCCGATGCGCACGGCCAGCTCGAGGGCCGCCTCGAGCTGCGCCGCGGCCGGGTAAGGCCCCGCGGGCAGCGGCGCCGGGGCCGGGGTGGCGACCGCCGCCGCGACCAGCGGACGCAGGCCCTCGCCGAGCGCGTCGAACAGCGGACGCAGCAGCGCCACCGTCGCCCCCTCGTCCTCCTCGTCGATCAACGGGTCGGCGACGTGCTCGGCCCCCGGAAAGTAGCCAGCGTAGCGATGGGCGAGTTCGACGCTGCGCTCGAGGTGGTCGGCCACGGACGCGAAGTCGTCACGGGGGCGCGCGCGCCGCCAGGCCTCGAACGCCGCGCTCACGTGGGCCGCGCGGGCGACGTGGAACGCGACCGGCACCCGCCGCGCGCGCTCCAGGTCGCGCCGAACGACGCGCACGAGCACGGCGTCGCGATCGGCCGGATCGAGCGACTCGGAAGCGCGCTCGGCGGCCCCGAGCGCGCGCTCGAAGGCGGGCGCCACGTGCCGCTCGTGGGCGAGGCGCACGATCGTCTCCATCTGACGACCGCGGGCATCACCGCCAGCGGCGGGCATGCACACGGCTTGGTCCCAGTCGAGGATGGCGAGCGCCGCCTCGAGGTCGACGAGCTCACGAAGGCGGGTGCGCAACGATGCGAAGGCGGGATCGGGCATACGCCAGGCTACGAGCGCCGAGGTTGCATTCGGGTGGCAGACATCACCCACGGCCGCACAGAAGCGTGGGATCGCACGCGCGCGGCTTCAGGCGGGCAGCACGTAGCGCAGCATCAACACGTAATGGCAGGTGCTGCCGGCGAGCACGAACAGGTGCCACAGCTCGTGGTACCCGAACACCTTGGGCCACGGATCCGGGCGCTTGAGCGCGAAGATGACCGCCCCGACCGAGTAGAAGGCGCCGCCGGCGCCCAACCACGCGAGCGCGGACCAGGGGAACGCTTGCACCAATGGCGCGATGGCGACGACCGCCATCCAGCCCAACCCCAGGTACAAGGCGGTCGAGAGCCAGCGCGGGGCGTCGAGCCAGACGAGCTTGAAGATCACGCCGAGGCCAGCCGCACCCCACGCGACGCCGAACACCGACCACCCCCACGCCGGGCTCACGCTGGCCAGGCTGACGAGCGCGATCGGCGTGTACGTACCGGCGATGAGCAAGTAGATCGCCGCATGGTCGAACAGGCGCAGGCGCCGCAGCACCTCGGGGCGCGCGCGCACCGCGTGCAGCAGCGTGCTCGCCAGATAGAGCAGGAAGAGCGACGCGGCGTAGATCGCGAAGGCGACGGTGCGCCGCTCGTCGCCGGCGGACAGCACCACCAAGAGCACGCCGCCGACGATCGCCAGCACCGTGCCGACGCCGTGCGTGATCGCGTTCCACGGCTCGCGCAGCGCGCGCCCGAGCGCTCCGAGCGGCTGGGGTTCGGTGTTCGTCATGCCCTACCTTACGTGCCGGTCCGGTGAGAAGCCGCCGCCGCGATCACGGCTCGGCGCCCAGAGCGACCGGCGCGTCGGGGTGGCTGACCCAGTCCGACCACGAGCCGGCGTACAGCTTGGCGCCGTGGATCCCCGCCGCCTCGAGCGCCATGAGGTCGTGCGCCGCCGAGACGCCCGAGCCGCAGTAGACGACCACTTCGCGCGCCGCGGCGAGCGGCGCGAAGCGATCGCGCAGCGCCTGCGGAGCGCGAAAGCGGCCCCCTTCGAGGTTCTCCGCGTACGGGTAGTTGACCGCCCCCGGGACGTGGCCGGCGCGCGGGTCGAGCGGCTCGACGTCGCCGCGGTAGCGCTCGGCGGCGCGGGCGTCGACCACCACGCGCTCCGGGTCGTCCAAGCCGGCGATCAGGTCGGCGCGATCGACGAGCATCTCGGGGCGGGGGCGCGGTTCGAACCGCGTGGGCGGGTGGACGGCCCGATCGGTCGCCACCGGTCCGCCCGCCGCGACCCAGGCGGCGAACCCGCCGTCGAGGACCTGCACCGCGTCGTGGCCGAGCCAGCGCAACGACCACCACACCCGCCCTGCGACCATGGCGTCGCCCGCGTCGTACGCGACGACGTGGGTGCCGGAGCCGATGCCGACGGAGCCGAAGGTCGCCGCCAACTCGGCGGGGTCGGGGAGCGGGTGGCGGCCTCCATGCGCGCCGATCGGAGCGGAGAGGTCGTCCTCGAGGTCGAGGAAGGCGGCGCCGGGCAGGTGGCCGGCCTCGAACGCGGCCCGGCCGGCGCCGGGGTCACCGAGCACCGAGCGCACGTCGACGAGGCGCAGGTCGGGGTCGCCGAGGCGGGCGCGGAGGGCGTCGACCGAGATCCATGGGAGCATGGCCGAGTCTACCGACCGCGGGCGGTAGCATGCGCACCCATGGCCCGTGCGCCCGCCCCCATCGAGAGCCCCACCAACCCCCGCGTCAAGCGGCTGGTGCGTCTGCGCGAACGCAGGACGCGCGACGCCGAGGGGGTGGCGCTCGTCGAAGGGGCGCGCGAGGTCGACCGAGCCATGGACGGCGGCTGGAGCGTGGTCGTGCTCGCGACCTGCACGGCGCTGTACTCGCCGGAAGCGCGGACGCTGGCGCCCCGGCGCGAACGCCTGGAGGCCGAGCGCTGGGCGCTCTCCGAGGCCGCGTTCCGCAAAGCGAGCGTCCGCCAACACCCGGACGGCGTCCTGGCGCTCGTCGTGCCGCCACAGCGCACGCTCTCCGATCTGCCCGCCCGCTCGGACGCGCTCTGGCTGGTCGCCGACGGCCTCGAGAAACCCGGCAACCTGGGCGCCTTGCTGCGCACCGCCGACGCGGCCGCCGTCGACGCCGTGCTGGTCACCGGGGCCGGCACCGACCTGGCGAACCCGAACGTGGTGCGGGCGAGCATGGGCAGCCTGTTCGCGCGCCCGGTCCTCGCCGTCGCACCGGACGAGGCTCGCGCCGAGCTGCGCGCGCGCGGGATGCGCGTGGTCGCGACCAGCCCCGCGGCGACCGTCGACCTGTGGGACGCGGACCTGCTCGGACCCGTGGCGATCGTCCTCGGCACGGAACACGCAGGGCTCGACCCCGGGTGGTTGGCCGACGCCGACGTCCAGGTGCGGGTACCGATGGCCGGCCTGGCCGATTCGCTCAACGTGGCGACGACGGGCGCGCTGCTGCTGTTCGAGGCGCGCCGCCAGCGGCGCGCGGCGCCTCAGAAGGACTGACGCTCGCCGGCGAGCACGCGCTTGATCAGGTTGCGGAAGTCCTTGCCCTCGAGCGGTTTCATGACGAGCGCGTCGACCTTGGCGAGGCGCGCCCCTTCGCGCGTCTGTGGATCGCGCAGGGCCGTCAGGATCACGATCTTCGTGTCCTTCAAGCGCCCGATGCGGCGGATCCGCTCGGCGACCTCGAGCCCGCCGAGCTGCGGCATGGCGACGTCGAGGATCGCGAGCGCGGGGGTGTGGTCCTTGAGCCACTCGAGCGCCGCTTTGCCGTCCTCGACCATCGCGAGCTCGTAGCCCTCCGATGCGAGCAGCATGTCGACGAGGATGCGGTGGCCTTCGTTGTCGTCGGCGACGAGGACGAGTGGAGGCGTCATGGTGCCTGATGGTACCCCTTGCGGCCCGTCGGCGTGGACGGCGGCACCTCGGTCTCGGCCTGACCGTACACTCGGGCATCCCCACCCGGGGCACCGTCGCCCCAGAAGGAGCCGATCGCGATGCTCAAGGAGTTCCGCGACTTCATCAACCGAGGCAACGTCATCGACCTGGCGGTCGCCGTGATCATCGGCGGTGCGTTCGGTCAGATCACGGCGTCCCTCGTGAACCAGGTGATCATGCCGCCGCTCGGCCTGCTCATCGGCGGCGTCGACTTCGCCAACCTCGGCTTCATCCTCAAGGACGCCGCGCAGTACGCCTCCGTGGCCGAGGCGATCGAGGCAGGCGCCCCCGTGATCCAGATCGGCGCCTTCCTGAACACGCTGATCAACTTCCTGATCGTCGCGTTCGTCATCTTCATGGTGGTGCGTTCGTACAACCAGATGCAGCAGCGCTTCGTGAAGAAGGTGGCCGAAGCCCCGGCCGCCGCTGCGGCGCCGCCGGCCGACGTGCAGCTACTGACCGAGATCCGCGACCTGCTCAAGCAACGCGCCGGCTGACGCCGGCCCATCCGCCGCTCGACGGGCTCCGGCGCACGACGCCGGAGCCCGACGCGCGGACGGTCACGGAGACCGTCGCCTCGGCCGCAACGCCCGCCCGACCCCGGGCGGTACCATGCCGGGCCGTGCCCGAGATCGATGCTCCCCCCTCCCCCGCCCGCAAGCCGTCCGAGCGCGCCCACGAGGTCCGCAGAGGCGAACGCGTGTGGGTCGACTACAGCCACGAGCTGCGCGTTCAGCGCAACCCGGTGCTGCGCACCATGTACTTCGTGCTCGGCTGGGCGAGCGTGGTGTTCGGCGCGATCGGCGTCGTCGTGCCCGGCTGGCCCACGACCGTCTGGATCTTGATCGCGACGTACTTCTTCGCCCGCTCCAGCCCGCGGTTCTACAACTGGCTGATGAACCATCGCCTGTTCGGGCCGCTCATCCGGGACTGGCGCGACGGCAAGGGCCTGAGTCGACGCGCCAAGACCCTGGCGGTGACGACCATCGTCCTCAGCATCGGCACGAGCATCTGGCTCATCCCGGTCGTGTGGGTGGACCTGCTGCTCGCCGTCATCGCGATCGTGCTGTGCACGTACCTGTTGACCCTGCCGACGAAGCCGGCCGACGCGTGATCGCACGGTCGCCGATCCGCGATCAGTAGAGGATGACGAGCTCGACCGTGGCGGGCCCAGAGCGCTCGATCGTGCCGCGCGCGACCACCCCGACCACCACCTGACCGGTCAACCGCAGCAGCTGGTTCGCGAAGCCCTCGTCGGATAGGCCCACGAACGTCGGCACCTGCAGCTCGTCGAGCCCCGAGCGCCGGAGCGTCCGGATGACGTCGGCCTTCAGCTGGGCGATCAACGCGCGGACCTCGTCCTGACTCGCGGGAAGCTCCGAGCTGCCCATGTGGACGGGGCGCGACAGCAGCAGCTGCCCGGCGTCGTACAGGCGGCTGTTCTCGAGCGCTTCGACGATGACCTCGGTGCGGGCCGGGTTGAACTGGTTTCGCGGCGAGATGAGGCGCACCAGGTCCGAGCCCTCGGTCTCGGCGATCACCTCGACGAGGCCGGCGAACTGCTCGGCGCTCAGCGCCACCTCACCAGCGCCGAGGCTCGCGGTGTGCGTGCTCGCCGCCCGCACGAAGGCGGCGAGCTCCTCGCGCGCCTCGGCGACGTCGCGGGCGTGCAAGGCACCCGAGAACACCACCTGGTCGCGCTCGAAGGTGATCTCGCCGGACGAGACGCGGGCGAACTCCTCCTGCACCTCGCGCAGGCGCGCAGCTTGCTCCTCAAGGCGATCGTTGAGCACCGACACCTGACCTTGCAGCGCCCGCACCTGGTCGTTGCCGACCACGATCTGTTCCTGCAGCGCGGCGTTCAGCTCCTGGAGCGAGGCGTTGCGCGCCTGGAGGTCGGCGTTGCCGGCCGCGAGCTGGTCGTTGCGCGCCTGAAGCCCCACGTTCTCCTGCTGCAAGGTGCTCGCACGGGCCTCCAAACGGCTCGCCTCGCCTTCGAGGACCGCGATCGTGTCGGCCAACGCCCCCAGCTGCGCTCCGAGCTCCTCCGTGCGAGCGGCGAGCTCCGCGACCTGCGCCTGGGCCTCCTCGCGCTCCTCGACGGCCGCGTCGCGATCCGACACCGCCGCGTCCCGGTCGGCGACGGCGGTCGCGCGGTCGGCGACGGCGGCCTCACGATCCGCCAGGGCCACGTCGCGCGCGGCTTCCGCTTCGGCGGCCGAGAGCTGCGAGCTCGCGCGCTGCGCCTCGGCGGCCTCCAGCGCGGCGTCGGCCTCGGCGAGTTGGACGTCGCGCACGAGGAGGAGTTCGGCCGCGGCGGCGAGGTCGGCCTCGACGCTCGCGATCTGGGCGGCCAGGTCGTCGACCTCGGCGCGCGCCGCGTCCGCATCGGCGCGCGCCGCGGCGGCCTCTTCGGTGGCCGCGGTCAGGTCGGCCTGGGCCGCGAGCAACTCCGTCTCGACGCCGGCCAGGTCGGCACGGGCCGCCTCGAGGGTGGCGGCCAGCGCCTCGAGCTGCAGCTCGGTGGCCTGCGCCTCCTCGAGCAGCGCGTCGCGATCGGCCAGGGCGGCGTCGCGCGCGGCCTCCGCGTCATCGATCACCGCGCGCGCCTGCGTCAGATCGGCCTCCAGCGACTCGAGTTGATCGCCGAGCACGCCCACCTGATCCTGCAAGAAGCGCTCTTGCCCGCGCAGGCGCCCGAGCTCGTCGGCGGTGCGCTGCGCGTTCACGAGCGTCTGGGTCGCGTTGCGGAACGCGACCGCGAGGACCCCGAGGGTGGTCAGCATGATCAGGATGCCGGCCGCGACGCCGACGATCTGGCCGGTGCGCTTGGGGCGCGCGCCGAACAGCGTCAGGCGGCGACGACCGACCCATGTGCCCAAGCGATCACCGGCGTACGCGATCACGCCCGCGAGGAAGACGAGCAAACCGACGAGGCCGAGGACGTAGGTCATGACCGCCCCACCCGCTCCGTCACAGTTGGAAGTCGTGCCCTAGGTAGGAGGCGCGGACCGCCTCGTCCGCGGCGAAGTCGGCCGGCGAGCCGTCGAAGCGCACGCGGCCGTCGAACATCAGGACGACGCGATCGGCGATGGCCAGCGTCTCGCGCACGCTGTGGTCGGTCAGCAGCACGCCCAGGCCGCGCCGGGTGCGCAGGTCGGCCACCAATCGCTGGATCTCGCGGATCGATTTGGGGTCCACGCCGGTGAACGGCTCGTCGAGCAGGATGAAATCGGGGTCGATCGTCAGGCTGCGGGCGATCTCGAGCCGCCGGCGTTCCCCCCCGGACAGCGTGTCCGCCCGGTGGTCGGCGAGGCGGGTCAGCTGGAACTCGTCGAGAAGCGCGTCCGCGCGCGCGCGGCGCTCCGTCGGCGTCAGCTTCTGGAACTCGAGGATCGCGAGCAGGTTGTCGCGCACGCTCATGCGTCGGAACGCCGAAGGCTCCTGCGCCAGGTACCCGAGCCCGGCGCGGGCCCGCCGGTGCATCGGCATCCGGGTCACGTCCTCGTCGCCCAGCTCGATGCGGCCGCCATCGGGGCGGACGAACCCGACCATCATGTAGAAGGTGGTGGTCTTGCCGGCCCCGTTGGGGCCCAGCAACGCGACGATCTCGCCGCGCTCCAAGTGCAGGTCGACGCCGTCGACGACGGTGCGCGCGCCGTAGCGCTTGCGCAGACCGCGGGCGCGCAGCACGCGACTGGGCGCGACGGGTTCGGCGCTCGCCACCGCAGTCGCACGAGCGCCGTCGGGGGCTTCGTGCGCGGTCACGCGCTCGTGGGGGACGGCATCGGCGGGCGACATCCAGGGGTCATGCTAGCACCCGGCGCATGAGCGCCCCCTCGGTGGCGGGGGCGCCGAGCGCCGGGCACGTGTCCCGTCAGCCTTCGAGCGCGAGCAGGAACGGCTCCTCGACGGCGCGGCACACCCAGCGCAGGAAGCGCGCCGCGGAGGCACCATCGATGAGGCGGTGGTCGTAGGTCAGCGCGAGCGGCATGACCAAGCGCGGTTCGAAGGCATCGGCCTCGGCGTTCCACACCGGCTTCATGGCGCTGCGCGACACACCCAGGATCGCCACGTCGGGCGGCGCGACGATCGGCGTGAAGCCCGTGCCACCGATGCCGCCCAGGTTCGACACGCTGAAGTTGCCACCGCTCATGTCGTCGGGGGCGAGCTTGCGGTCGCGCGCCTTGGCGGCGAGCTCCTCGAGTTCGACCGCCAACTCGACGATGCTCTTGCGATCGGCGTGCTTGATCACCGGCACGAGCAGCCCGTGGTCCGTGTCGACCGCGACCCCGACGTTGACGTAGTGCTTGTGGACGATCTCCTGGTTCTGGACGTCGATGCTGGCGTTGAAGTCCGGGAACCGGCGCAAAGCGCTCGCGATCACCTTGACGAGCATCGCGGTCGGCGTCAGCTTGGCACCGGCCTTCTGGACGACGTCCTTGTAGCGTTGCCGCAGCGCTTCGAAATCGGTGGCGTCGGCCTCGTCGAAGTGCGTGACCATCGGCACCGAAGACCAGGCCTGCGCCATCGAGCGCACGGTGGCCTTGCGGATGCCCGACATGGCCGTGCGCTCGGTCTCGCCCCACTTGCCGAAGTCGGGAAGCGGCGCGGTCGCCGGCGCCGCAGGGGCACCGCTCGCGGCGCGCGGCGCCTCGGAGCCGCCTTCGGCGAAGCGCACGACGTCGTCGGCCGAGATGCGGCCTACGATGCCGCTGCCGGACACGGCGCGCAGGTCGACGCCGCGCTCGCGCGCCAAGCGACGCACCGACGGCGCTGCCGGGATGAGGCCCGGGTGGACGTCGGCGCCCGCTTGCCCGGGAGGGGGCGCGCTCGGCGCCGCCTTGGGTTCGGCCTCGCCTTCGGTCTCGGCTTCGGGCTCGGCCTTCGGCTCGGCCGTGGCCTTCGGCTCGGCGTCGGGCTCGGAACCCGAGTCGTCCTTCGCGGCCGGCGCCTCGGACTCGGACGCCTCGGCTGCGGACCCTTCGGCGGCCCCGGCCTCGTCGACCGTGAGCACGACTTGACCGATCTTGGCCTCGGCGTTCGCCTTCACGTGGACCTTGGTGATGACGCCCGCGACGTTCGAGGGGACCTCGACGACCGCCTTGTCCGTCTCGAGCTCGAGGACCGGCTGATCGACCTCGATGCGGTCGCCCTCGCTCACGAGCACCGCCACGACGGTGCCGGACTCGATGCCTTCGCCGACCTCAGGAAGCTTGAACTCTTTGGGCACGGGGTTCCTCTCTCGCCGTCGTCAGACGGTGTGCCGTCGTCAGACAGCCGCGGGGTTGGGCTTCTCGGGGTCGATGCCGAGGTCGTCGAGGGCCTTCGCAAGGTCCTTGCGCTCGATCGCACCGTCGCCGGCGAGCGCGGTGAGCGCCGCGAACACGATGTGCTTGGCGTCCACCTCGAAGAAGTCGCGCAGCTCGGCGCGCGCCTCGGAGCGCCCGAACCCGTCGGTGCCGAGCGCCACGATGGGTCTTGGCGCGTGGCGGCCGAGGGCGTCGACCAGGATCTTCACGTAGTCGGTGGCGGCGACGAGCGGCCCCTTGGCCCCCTCGAGCACGCGCCGAACGTAGGGCACCCGCGGCTCCTCCATGGGGTGGAGGCGGTTCCAGCGCTCGACGTCGAGCGCGTCGCGGTGCAGCGCCTTGAGGCTGGTGACGCTCCAGACGTGCGCGGCGACGCCGTAGTCGGCCTCGAGCTGCTCGGCGGCAGCCAGCGCCTCGTGCATCATCGCGCCGGCGGCGATCAACTGGACGTGCTTGCGCGCGCGCTTCTTGGGGCTGGGGCGGAACAGGTACAGGCCTTCGAGCACCCCGGCCTCGAGCTCCTCGCGGGTCAGGTGCTCGGGCGCGGCCGGCTGCGCCTTGTTCTCGTTGCCGAGGGTCAGGTAGTAGAAGACGCTCTCCTGCTCCTCGTACATGCGCCGCATGCCCTCGCGGATGACGATCGCCAGCTCGTAGGCGAAGGTCGGGTCGTACGCCTCGAGGTTGGGGATCGGGTAGGCCAGCAGGTGCGATTGGCCGTCTTGGTGCTGCAGTCCCTCGCCGGCGAGGGTCGTCCGACCGGCGGTCGCACCGAGCATGAAGCCCTTGGCGCGCATGTCGCCGGCGAGCCACGCGAGGTCGCCGATGCGCTGGAACCCGAACATCGAGTAGTAGATGTAGAACGGCACCGTATTGACGCCGTGGGTGGCGTACGCCGTGCCGGCCGCGACGAACGAGCTCATCGCGCCGGCCTCGGTGATCCCCTCCTCGAGGATCTGACCGTCCTTGGTCTCGCGGTAGTACATCAAGTTCTCTTTGTCGACGGGTTCGTAGAGCTGGCCGTAGGTCGAGTAGATGCCGATCTGGCGGAAGAGCGCCTCCATGCCGAAGGTGCGCGCTTCGTCCGGGATGATCGGCACGATCAGCTTGCCCCACGCTTCGTCGCGGAGCAGCTTGCGCAGCACCGACACGAACACCATGGTGGTCGACACCTCGCGCTCGCTGCCCTCGAGGAACTCGTCGACCAGCTCCGGTCCGGGCGCGGCCATCGACTCGGCCTTGACGACGCGGCGCGGCATCAGGCCGCCCAGCGCCTCGCGGCGCTCGAGCAGATACGCGATCTCGGGGGCATCGGTGTCGGGGCGGAAGAACGGGTACTTGCCGATCTCGTCGTCGGAGATCGGGATGTTGAGGCGATCGCGGTACTTGCGCATCTCCGCGTCGTCGAGCTTCTTCTGCTGGTGCGTCGGGTTCCGGCCCTCCGCCTTCTCCCCCAGCGCGTAGCCCTTGACGGTGCGCGCGAGGATCACGGTCGGCGAGCCCTCGTGGCGCACGGCGCGATGGTAGGCGGCGTACACCTTGACGGGGTCGTGGCCGCCCCGGTTGAGCTGATCGAGGTCCTCGTCGCTCCAGCCCTCGATCAGCTTCGCGAGCTCGGGGCTGTCGAAGAACTTGGCGCGGAGCTCCGACCCGCCGAAGGCGGCGTAGCGCTGCGACTCGCCGTCGATCAGCCGGTTGAAGCGCCGGGCCAGCACGCCGTCGTCGTCCTTGGCGAGCAGCTCGTCCCACTTGCTGCCCCAGGCGACCTTGATCACGTTCCAGCCGGCGCCGCGGAAGATGCCCTCGAGCTCCTGGATGATCGAGCCGTTGCCGAACACCGGGCCGTCGAGGCGCTGCAGGTTGGCGTTGATCACCCAGATCAGGTTGTCGAGGCGCTCGCGCGCGGCGAACTTGATCGCGCCGAGGGTCTCGGGCTCGTCGGTCTCGCCGTCGCCCAGGAACGCCCACACCTTGCCCTCGCCCTTGGGCTTGAGCGCGCGCGCCTCGAGGTAGCGGTTGAAGCGCGCCTGGTAGATCGAGAGGATCGGGCCGAGCCCCATCGACACGGTGGGGAACTGCCAGAAGTCGGGCATGAGCCACGGGTGCGGGTACGACGAGAGGCCTGGGCCCGTCGGCGACAGCTCGCGGCGGAAGTTGCGCAAGCGCTCGACGTCGAAGCGCCGCTCCAGGTAGGCGCGAGCGTAGATGCCCGGGCTGGCGTGGCCCTGGAAGTAGACCTGGTCGGCATCGGCTCCGGCGTCGGGGCCGTGGAAGAAGTGGTTGAACCCGACCTCGTAGAGCGTCGCGGCCGAAGCGTACGTGCTGATGTGGCCACCGATGCCGTCGGACTCCTTGTTCGCGCGCACGACCATCGCCATCGCGTTCCAGCGCATCAAGGCCCGCGCGCGCTTCTCCAGCGCCAGGTCGCCCGGGTACTCGGGCTGCTCGTCCGCCGGGATGGTGTTCACGTACGGGGTCACCGACGAGAACGGCGTCTGCACCCCGAGCCGATGCGCGTGTTGCTCGAGCAGATCGAGGAGCTCGGTGGCGCGCTCGGCGCCGCCGGAGGCGAGCACGTAGTCGAGCGACTCGAGCCACTCGCGGGTCTCGACGCGGTGCAACTCGGCCCGCTCGTCGGGCGCTAGCTGCGCGCGGTCGCTGCTCACTTGGTCGTCCAGCACGTCGGCCACATCGGGTCCTCTCTCAAGAGCGCAGCCGGGCGGCGCACGGACGCGCCGACCCGCCGGCGGCGCCGGGGCTCGGGGGGCGCGGCCTCGGCCGCGCGGTGGCGCATCGTACCGCGTGGCCCGCTGCCGTTCGGAGCGCGCGCATACGCGGCGCCGCGCCGATGCGAACCGACGCCTCGGCGGACACCCGCTGCGGCAGGACGGAGCCGTGACGTTGAACCGTTTACGGCTCGAAGGATCCCTCCCGCTTCGATGGGCGATTACGCGAGGCACGCACTTTGCCGAAGGCGCTTGACGCGCCGACCAAGACCGATTAGGCTTCAACCAAGCAATCTCGTAACCGTTTACGACACGTCTGGAGGCATCCATGGCTCGTCGTCCGTCCACCGCTACCGTCGGTCGTCCGACGATCCGCGACGTGGCCCGCCACGCAGACGTCTCGGTGGGCACCGTCAGCCGCGCACTGAACGACCGCGCAGGGGTGCATCCCGACACGCGTCGCCGTGTGCGCGACGCCGTGTCCGCGCTCGGCTACGCGCCCGACGAGGCAGCGCGCGAACTGGCGATCCGGCGCCCGGTGGCGGTCGGTTTGAGCGTGGCGCATGGCCATCGCCGGTTGACGCCCTTCTTCGTGCTCTTCCTGGAGCACTTGCTCGACGGACTCGCCTCGAGTGGCTTGCGGGTGCGCGACGTGCCCACGGGTCCCGACGGCCTTCCCACCGAAGAGACGGATGCCGTCGTGCTGTTGGGCGCCCACCCCGACGACCCACGCATCGCGCACCTGCAGGCGCTCGGGCGACCGTTCGTGCTGGTCGGCCACCGCGACGGCGTGCGCAGCGTCGCCGCCGACGACGTCGCGGGCGGACGCCTGGCGGCCGAGCACCTGCTTCGGCTCGGGCACCGTTCGCTGCTCCACGTGACCGGCGATCCGCACGGTCAGGCGTTCGGAGATCGCCACCGCGGCTTCCGCGAGGCGCTCGCCGCCGCCCTGGGCGAGGACCGCGCGGCACCGGTGTTGGTCTGCGACGACCTCACCACGCTGGGTGCGTACCGCGCGCTGCGCCGGTACCTCGCGGACGCTCCCGCTCCGACGGCGATCTTCGCCGCCACCGACGAGTTGGCGGTCGGCTGCCTGGCCGCGGCGGCCGACCTCGGGCTGCGCGTCCCGCACGAGCTCTCGGTGGTCGGGTTCGACGATCTGCCCGAGATCGGGGTGGGCCTCACCACCATCCGCCAGGACTTCGGCGCGTTGGCGCGCGTCACCATCGAACTCCTCCTCGAGGGCCTGCGCGGCGATCCGGTGCGCGCCGTCCGACTGCCCGTCCACCTACTCGCCCGCGGCACGACCGCCGAGAGGGGGTGATCGGTCGGGATCGACGCGTTTCCCCACCGTCCACGGCCGGCCACGCGCCGAGCCTTGACCCCCCCTTTCAGGAGGCACTCCGCATGCGTAGAACCATCGTGATCGTCCTCGCCGCCCTGCTCGTCGGCGGCGCCTGCGCGCAATCGATCCGCATCATGGGGTACGGCGGCCAAGACCCCGCCATCCTGGTGCGGCTGCTCGACGAGGTGATCGGAGCAGAACTGGCTGCTGAAGGCATCACCGTCACCTACGAGCCGCTCGAGGGCGACTTCAACGCCGCCCTGTTCAACGCCCTTTCGGCCGGGACCGCCGGCGACCTCTTCTACATCCCGGTCGAGACCGCGCCCGGCATCATCGCGACCGGCAAGGTGCTCCCGCTCGACGGGCTGGTCGACACGTCCGCGTTCATCGACAGCCTGATCGAGGCGTACACGGTCGATGGCCAGGTGTACGGGATCGCCAAGGACTTCAACACCCTGGCCGTGCACTACAACATCGACCTGTTCGAGGAGGCCGGCGTCGAGGTCCCGAACGAAACCGACACGTGGACCACGTTCGCCGACAAGCTGCGCGGCGTTGCGGCGCTGGACGACGAGGTCTACGGCGCCTGCTTCCCGGCCGGGTACGACCGCTTCGGCGCCTTCGCGTACGCTGCCGGATGGTCGCCGTTCGATGCCGATGGCGCCTCGAACCTGCTCGATCCGGCGTTCGTCGAGGCCGTCACCTGGTACGCCGACCTCGTCGCCGAGGGCGTGGCGATCCAGCCCTCCGACATCGGTCAAGGCTGGACCGGTGGGTGCTTCGCCACGGACCAGGTCGGGGTCGCGTTCGAGGGGGCCTGGATCCTCGGCTTCCTGCGCAACGAGGCGCCCAACCTCCAGTACGGCACCACCTTCATGCCGATCGGCCCTTCGGGCGAACGCGGCAACTTCTTGTTCACCGTCGCCTACGGCGTGAACGTCGACTCCCCGAACCGCGACGCCGCCCTGCGGGTGCTCGAAGCGCTCACCAGCCCCGCCGCGCAGCAGTGGGTGCTCGAACAGGGCCTTGCGATCCCTAGCCGCACCGAGCTCTCGAACAACGCCTTCTTCCTCCAGGACGATCCCGAGGCCGTGGCGAACCGGGTCGTCTTCGAGGGTGCGGCCGACGGCCGCGTGTACGGCTTCCAGTTCGGAGCCGTCGGCACGGACTGGATGACCCCCATCAACTCCGCGCTGGTCGAGATCTTGACCGGTCAGGTCGGCGTCGACGCCGCGCTGACCGACGCGCAGACCGACCTCGACGCGATCATCGAACGCGCCCGCTGACCCGAGCCCGCGGCGCCGCTCCGGCGGCGCCGCGGACCGCTCGACGGTCCGAATCCGCCCCGGGCGGCACGGCTCCGCCGACCCAGCGAAAGAGGGGTTCCCGCGTGAACGTCCGACGCATCGACACCGTCGCTGCCTACTTGTTCTTGGCGCCGTTCCTGATCCTGCTCGTCATCTTCTTCGGGTTCTCGACGCTGCGCGCCGTCTATTTCAGCTTCACGGACTACGACCTCTTCACGACGCCCAACTGGGTCGGCTTCAAGAACTACGTCGACCTGTTCCGCGACGCGCTGTTCCTGAGCGCGCTGCGCAACTCGATCCTGTTCGCCGTCATCGTGACGACCGTGCAGACCTTCTTCGCGCTGGTCATGGCCGCGGTCCTCAACCAGAAGGTTCGGGGCATCGAGTTCTTCCGCGCGGCGTTCTACATGCCGTCCATCACGAGCTCGGTCGTCATCACGCTCATCTTCCTGTGGATGTTCCAGCGCCGCGGCCTGATCAACTACCTCAGCGAGCAGGCCCAGCGAGTCCTGCCGGTGGTGGCGGTGTTCCTCCTCATCGTCGCGGTGCTTCAAGTCGGCCAGGTGCTCTACGAGCGGAGGCGCCTGCACCTGCCCGCCCAGTGGACCGACCCAGCCCTGCTCGTGGTGTCGCTCCTGGTCGCCGGCGGCGCCACCTGGCTCCTGAGCGTGACCGGCATCGTGTCCCTCCGCGAGGTCGCGAGCGTCGACACGATCTGGCTCCAGACCCGCGCGACGGTTCCCCCGAACGCCCCGTTCTGGTTGGCGATGCCGATGCCGCTGGTCGCGATCATGATCCAGAACGTGTTCACGACCGTACCCACCTTCATGCTCATGTACCTCGCCGCGCTCCAAGACGTGCCCAAGAGCCACTACGAGGCGGCGTCGCTCGATGGCGCGGGACCCGCGCAGCAGTTCTTCTGGATCACGATCCCGTCGGTGCGGCCCGTGACCTTCCTGGTCGTGACCCTCTCCATGATCGGCACCTTGCAGATGTTCGACCAGGTGGCGATCTTCGGCGACGCGGCGCCGCTCCGCTCGGTGGTGACGCTCGCGTACTTCGTCTACAACCGGATGTTCCCGGGCGGCCAGACCCCCGAGGTCGGCTTCGCCGCCGCGGGTGCGATCTTCCTTGCGCTGCTCACGCTGACCGTCGTGCTGATCCAACGCCGACTGGTGCGGCCCGAGGGGGGCTGACATGGCCGGTGACTTCGCGGCCGACCGGAGCTTCGAACGGTGGCAGGCGCGCCGCCGCTGGGCGCGCGCCGGGCTGGTCTACGCGGTCATGCTGCTGTTCGCGATCGTGTTCGTGGGCCCGCTGCTGTTCGCGGCCGTGTCGAGCCTCAAGACCGATCCTCTGGAGTACCCACCGTCCTTGAACGTGCCCCAGCTACAAACGAAGAACTGGTCGGCAGCCGCCCGTCTGGGCGTCGCGGGCGCCGGGGACCGCTGGTTCGGTGGCTTCGCGCCCGGCGCGGTCCTCGACTTCGAGGTGACCTACTTCGTGGCAGACGGCGCCGTCGCCGAGGCGCCCGAGTTCATCGTTCCGCGGCGTCGACCAGGAGCCGGTCTCGGCGCCGTGCAGACGATCGACTTCGCCGCCGATCACGCCGTCGTGAGCGAGGTCCGGGCCGCGCCGCCGACCGCTGCGGTGCGCACGGACGGCGACGTGGCGTCGAGCGGCGCTCTGCACACGTACGCGGTCACGATCCGGTACGAGGGCGAGGGTCCCTTGGTGAACCGCTTGCCGCTCGACGTCACCGCAAGCACGGCGATGACCTACGTCGACTCGACCCTGACCGCCAACCGCCTGGAGCGTCGCGGCCGCACGGCCTCGTTCGACCACGTCGCTCCAGGGCTGCTCGGCTACGCGCTCCGCAATTACGTGCGCGTCTTCCAAGAGGTCCGCAGCCCCAGCACCGGCCAGAGCCTGTTCCTCGCCTGGACCGCGAACAGCTTCCTCTACGCCTTGGTGCGCATCGTGGTCACGCTGCTCATCGCCTCGATGGCGGGCTACGCACTGGCGCGGCTGCGTTTCCGGGGCCGGGAGGCGATCTTCCTGATCGTCCTGTTCGCGCAGATGGTGCCGCTCCAGGTGCTGTTCATCTCGAACTACCTGGTCCTGCGCGACGGCATCTTCTCCTTCGGCGGCTTCGCCCTCTCGACCCTCTGGGGCTACCCGGACGGGATGCTGAACACGATGACCGGTCTCGTGTTCGTGACCGCCCTCAACGCCGGTGCGGTCTTCATCATGAAGCAGTTCTTCGAGTCGATCCCGCGCGAGGTCGAGGAGGCGGCCATGATCGACGGTGCCAGCCACTGGCGTCGCTACTGGAACGTGGTGTTGCCGATGGCGCGCCCTGCGCTCGGAGCGCTGACGATCCTCACCTTCCAAGGGGCATGGAACGACTTCTTCTGGCCGTTCATCGTCCTCACCAGCCCGGAGACCGTCAAGACGCTGCCGATCGGCTTGCTCTCGTTCCGCAACACGTACGGGGCGGTCGGGGACTGGGGACTGATCCTCGCAGGGGCGGTGATGAGCGCGCTACCGGTGATCGTGCTCTTCGTGGTGTTCCAGCGGTACTTCCTCGAGGGGGTGTCGTTCGGCGGAGGCAAGGAATGACCGCCTCGCTTTGGTAGATTCATGCCGCCCGACGGTGGCACGCCGGTCGCTGCGCGGCCCGACGCCGCGCGGCGACCCGCCAGGGAGTGGCCGATGGATTTCCGTTTCAACACGGTGCTCAAGGAGCACTACGCCTTCTTCGTGGGCGACCGCGACGCCCACGTGCTGACCGGCGAGCACGGCTTCTACGTCCGCGACACGCGCGTGCTCTCGCGCTACGCGTGGCGCTGGTTGCCCGGAGACGGCCCCGAGCCCCAGACGCTCGTGGTCGCCACGCCCCGGCCCGACGTGGTCCACGCCCACCACGCCCAGATCGAGGGCCCGTCGCAGACCGTCGCCTTGCGCCGCACGCTGCGCATCCACGCCAGCGGTCTCGTCGACGAGGTCGAGATCGAGAACACGTCGAACGAGCGGCGCTCGCTCAGCCTCGAACTCGACGCCGCGGCCGACTTCGCCGACCTGTTCGAGGCGCGCGGCTGGCATCGGGTCGACCGCCCCCCCGCCCAGGCCGAGGCCTCGGGCTCGTCCCTCACGCTAAACCACACGGCCTCGGACGGAGTCGCGAGCACCGTCCGCTTGAGCTTCGACGCGCTCGCCGCCGCCCGCCCCGACGGGGCCGATTGGGAGCTCTCGCTGGCCCCGGGCGAACGCGTCCGTCTGCGCGTCGCGGTCGACGTCGCACACCCACTCGACGCGGCGCCCGTCGAACCGATCGGCTACGAAGCATGGCGCCGAGGGTTCGACGACCTGCCCAGCGCGCCGCACCAGGGCGTCTTGGACCGGGCGGTCGACGACCTGCGCGGTCTGCTGCTGTTCACCCCCGATGGGCCCGTGCCCGCGGCAGGCATCCCGTGGTTCGTGGCCACCTTCGGACGCGACGCCCTGATCACGGCCCACCTCTTGCTGCCGTACCAGCCGGGCGTTGCGGCTGGGACCCTTCGCCACCTGGCGCGCCACCAGGGCACGAAGGTCGACGCGTACCGAGCCGAAGAACCGGGCAAGATCCTTCACGAGATCCGGTTCGGCGAGTTGTCGCGTACCGACCGTGTCCCGCACCGCGCGTATTTCGGCACGGTCGATGCCACGCCGCTCTTCCTCACCCTCCTCGAGGCGCACCGTTCGGCCACCGGGAGCCTCGACCTGGTCCGCGAACTGCAGCCATCGTGGGAGGCGGCGCTGCGCTGGCTCGTCGACTTCGGCGACCGCGACGGCGACGGGTTCGTCGAGTTCGCACCTGCCACGGACGGCTCCGGTCTGGCGGTCCAGAGCTGGAAGGACTCGGCCGATTCGATGAGCCACCAAGACGGCGCTCTGGCCACCGGCGCGCTGGCCGTATCGGAGGTGCAGGGCTACGCCTACGCGGCGTACCGCGCGGCCGCGACGTGGCTCGAGCTGCTGGGCGAACCCGAGCAAGCGCGCGGATGGACGACGCGCGCGGACCTGCTTCGCGACCGCTTCCACGAGGTGTTCTGGCAGGACGACCTCGGCACGTACGCGCTGGCGCTCGACGGGCAGAAGCGAGCGCTCCGGGTCCGGAACTCGGACGCCGGTCAGCTGCTGTGGACCGGCATCGTGCCCGTCAGCCACGCCGACCGCCTCGTCGCAGAGCTGTTCGGCCCCGAGCTGTGGACCGGTTGGGGGATCCGTACGCTCGGATCGGGCGAGGCGCGCTACAACCCGGTCAGCTACCACAACGGTTCGGTGTGGCCGCACGACACGGCCCTGATCGCGGCCGGCTTGGCGCGGTACGGCTACCGCACCGAGGCGCGGCGCGTCCGCGACGCCCTCTACGACCTCGCGGCGGCGCAGCCCGATCTGAGGCTCCCCGAGCTGGTAGGCGGGTACGCCCGCGACGAGCGGCCGCCCGTCCCGTACCCGGTCGCGTGCCGCCCGCAAGCCTGGGACGCTGCGGCGCTCGTGCACGTGCTCGCGTTCGACGGCAACGACTGAGATCAGCGAGCCAGGCCCGCCAGGGTCCCCCGCACCACCGCGACCGCCCGCGCCGCCGCGACCGTCGTGAACGCCCGGAAGTCGACGTGCGCGTCGTGATCGGCGGTGTCCGAGACGCTGCGCACGATCGCCCACGGCGTCCCCCAAGCAGCGCACACCTGCGCCACGGCCGCCCCCTCCATCTCGGCGCACGCGGCGCCGAACGTCGAACGCAAGCGCGCCACGTCGTCCGGATCGGCGACGAAGCGGTCGCCGGACGCGACCGTACCAACGACCACCCGCACCCCCTCGGTCGCCGCCACCGTCCGCGCCGCGGCCACGACGCGGTCGCGCAGGTCGGCATCGGCCACCCACCGCACCGCGTGATGTCCTGGCACCTGACCGAGCGCGTAGCCGAGGGCGGTCACGTCGACGTCGTGCTGCAGCGCGTCGGCGGCGACGACCAGGTCGCCGACGCGCAGCGTCGGGTCGACGCCGCCTGCGACGCCCGTGAACAGCACCGCCGCCGCGCCCCGGTCGAGCAGCGCCTGGGTGAGCGCCGCCGCCTGGACCTTCCCGATCCCGCACGTCGCCAGGAGCACCGGCACGCCGTCGAGCCAGGCCCGGTGGAGCACGAAGGGCCCCGCCCGCTCCACGACCGCGTCGACCGTGGCGGCGAGGAGCGGTTCGGTCTCCTCGACCATCGCGCCGACGATCGCCAGCGGGCGCTCGCGCGTGACGCCGAGCGCGTTCGCCCCGCTAGGGCTCACCTCGGGGCGGACGTGTAGACGAGCCGGCCCAGGAACGCGCCGCCGACGAGCCCGGGCAGCGCGAGCGCGAGCAGCAGCAGGTCGGTCGGAACCTCCGGCTGGAACAGCTTCGCCACCTCCACGCCGGCCGTGAGGAACGCGCCGAACAGGAGCGTGACGACGAGCGGCCGCGGCGTCTCGCGGCGCATCAGCCACAGGATCGCGAAGTAGCCGAACAGCAGGTAGAACCCCGCCCCGGTGACGCTGCGCAGCAGGTCGTTCTCCCCGGGTTCCGGCGCTACCGAACCCTGCAACACGATGAAGAACACCGTCGCCATCGCCAGCGCGCCCGCGAAGCGCCCCGGGTTCCGGCCACGTCCGGGGCCCGCACCGGAGCCCCCCTTCTGCGTCGGCTTGTCGGCGCCTTCGCCGCCGCTCTTGCCGGCGGCCTTGGTGCCGGCGCTCGCCTTGGCCTCGGCGCGCCGGGCGGCGCGGCGCGAACGGAGCATCTCGACGCGGCGTCGCCGTGCCGCCTTGCGCTCTTCTTTCTCGCGCTCGACCTTCTTGTCCTGCTTGGCCTGAGCACGGCGGAGTTCCCGGTTCATCGTCATGCCGCCCAGTCTAAGGCTGCTACGCTGCCGGTCGGCATGGACCCCGACGCCCACCGACCCGACCCCGCCGTCCGCGACGGCGCCGCCGTCCCCGACGGCGCACTCGCCGAGCTCGCCGACCGCTTCGGCACGCCGCTCTACGTCTACGACCTGGACGCCGTCGCCGGCGAGGTCGCGCGCTTCCGCACCGCGTTCCCCGAGGTCGACCTGCGCTTCGCGGTCAAGGCGAACCCGAACGGCGCGGTCCTCGCCCACCTCGCCGAACGGGGCGTGGGGGTCGAAGCGATCACCGTCGGTGAGGCGACGCGCGCGGCGCGCGCCGGTGTGCCGGGCGCTCGGACGCTGCTCAGCGGACCAGCGCAGGACGCCGCGCTGCGCCGTTGGGCCCGCGCCGTGCCGCCGGACCTCGTGAGCCTCGACGGCGAGGGGACGTGGGCGGCCTGGTCGAGCGAGCCGCTGCCGACCGGCACGCGCTTCCTGGTGCGCGTCAACCCGCGCCTCGACCCCCGCACCCACCCGCACATGGCGACCGGGGCCGAGGGGAGCAAGTTCGGCATCGCGCCCGAGGCGGCCGCTGAGCTGGCGCGCGCGGTCGCGGCCACGGGCCGCTTCGCAGGCTTCCACGTCCACGCCGGATCGCAGATCCGCGACCTGGGCGTCCACCGCGAGGTGCTCGACGCCCTGGCGCCGCTCTACCGGGCGTTCCCCGACGCCGACGTCCTCGACCTCGGCGGCGGGCTCGCGGTGCCCGGGTACGACCTGGGCGCGCTGGCGGCCCTCGTGCGGCCGTGGGTCGGCGACCGCGGTTTGCGGCTGGTGATGGAGCCGGGGCGCTTGCTCGTCGCTCGGGCGGGCACGCTCCTGACGCGCGTGCTGCACGTGAAGGCGGGGGCGCGCCGGCACGCGATCGCCGACGCCGGCATGGCCGATCTGCTGCGGCCCGCGCTGTACGGTGCGCGCCACCCGGTGCGCCGCGTCGGTCCCGCGCGACCCACCGACGGCGACCCGCAGCCACCCACCGACCTGGACGGGCCCCTGTGCGAGAACGGCGATCGCTTGGGCTGGGACGTCGACCTGGGCGCCGTCGCCGCCGGCGACCTGGTCGCCGTCGGCGAAGCGGGCGCGTACGGCTGGACCATGGGCTCGAGCTACGCCTCGCACGTGCGCGCGGCGGAGGTCGTCGTGGAGGATGGCGCGGCGCGGCTCGTCCGCGACCGCGAGCCGCTGGCGGATCTGTGGCGCGGCGAAGGATCGCCGCGGGACGCGGAACCTTCGCCACGTGGCGAACGGGCACCGGTCCCCTGGGTCGCCGACGGCCCCGGCGCCGACCGCCTCGCGGCCGCGCTCGCCGCCGAGCTCGCCGAGGAACCGGGTCGCTGGAGCGTCGTCGCCGAGGTGGCGCCGCGCCCGGGTCGCGAAGCGCAGCGAGCCGCCCAGGACGCGGACGCCGAGAAACCGGCCGCGAGCCTCGTCAAGCTGCTCTTGCTCGGCGCCGCCCTCGACCCGGGCACCGCCACGCCGGCCTGGGACGAGCGCGTCGCGCTCGGTGGCGACGACGTCGCGGGTGGCAGCGGGGTGCTCCAGCACTTCGCGCCCGGGCTCGCACCCACGTGGGGGGACCTCCTGCACCTGATGATCGCCTACAGCGACAACCGCGCGACGAACGCGGTGCTGCGCACGCTCGGCGTCGAGGCCGCCAACGCTTGGGGCGCGGCCCACGGGCTGCGCGCGACCCGGGTGGTCGGGCCGCTGCAGGTGGACGAGGGGCGCTGGACCGCGGCGCAACGCCGTGGCGAGCGCGCGCGCACGAGCGCCGCGGACGTCGCGGCCGTGGTGGGCGGCCTGGTGCGCCCCGAGGTCGGCTGGCTCCCGCCGAGCGCATGCGAGCGCGCCGCTGCGACGCTCCGCGCGAGCGCGTTCGCCGAGGGATTGCTGCGCCGCGTGCGTCGCGACGACGCGTGGGCGTGGGGCGCCAAAGGGGGCTGGATCACCGGCGTGCGCCACGAGGTCGCCGTCGTGTGGGACGCCGACGGCCGCTGGGCGGGCACGCTCGCTGTCCTGTGCAGCGACCACCCCGACGCCGGCACCGACCTCGACCACCCCGCGCTGCGTGCGCTCGGCCGCCTCGGCGCCGCCTTCGAGCGCGCGGTGCGAGACGGTAGCCATCGGTAAGTTCGTCCTTGGCCAAGCTCGGTAGGCTGCGGGCGTGAAACAGCAGCGGATCGTCGTCATCGGTTCCGGGTTCGGCGGCCTCGGCGCCGCCGCGCGGCTCGCCGCCAGCGGCCACCAGGTCACCCTCGTCGAGCAGCTCGACAAGCTCGGCGGTCGCGGGTACGTCTTCGAACAGGACGGCTTCAAGTTCGATGCCGGCCCCACGATCATCACCGCCCCCTGGATGTTCGACGACATCTGGGGCAAGTTCGGCAAGCGCCGCGAGGACTACGTCGAGTTCGTCAAGTGCGACCCGTTCTACCGGATCTTCGATTCGGAGCACCAACCGTTCGACTACAACGACGACGAGATGTTCATCCTGAGCGAGATCGACAAGCGCAACCCCGAGGACAAGCGCGGTTACCTGAACTTCGTGGCGATGGCCAAGAAGATCTTCGACAAGGGCTTCGTCGAGCTCGCCGACAAGCCGTTCCTGACGATCGCCGACATGCTGCGGGTCGCGCCCGACCTCATCCGGCTCCAGTCGCAGAAGAGCGTGTACGGTCTGGTGTCGCAGTACGTCCAGGACCCCTTCCTGCGCCAGGTCTTCAGCTTCCATCCGCTGCTCGTGGGCGGCAACCCGTTCGACACCACGTCGATCTACGCGATGATCCACTACCTCGAGCGCGAGTGGGGCGTCTGGTACGCGATGGGCGGCACCGGAGCGCTCATCGACGGCTTCCGACGGTTGATGGAGGAGGAGGGCGTCGAGAT
>JAABRX010000206.1 GCA_011390675.1 Trueperaceae bacterium
CCGCGGAAGTGGTCGGGGAAGGCGAGGAGCTCGGTGGACTGCGCCGGGATCCACTCACCGATGCGGAACGCGCCGGTGCCGATGGGGGCGGTGCGGAAGCCGTCGATGCCGACGGACTCGTGGTAGGTCTTCGGGACGATCGGCACCTCGCAGGCGCTGCGCAGGAAGGACGCGTTGACGCTGTCCATGTTGACGCGCGCCGTGTAGCGGTCGACGACGGTGACGTCGCGCATGCCGTTGAAGCGGCTGGCGACGGTGTTGCCGGGCTGCGAGTAGGTCTCGTAGGTGTACTTGACGTCCTCGGCGGTGAGCTCGCTGCCGTCGTGGAAGCGGACGCCCTCGTGCAGCTGGAACGTGTACGAGAGGTTGTCCTCGCCGAGCTCCCACGAGCGCGCCAGGACCGGCACGGTCTGCGCCATGTAGTCGACGTGGACGAGCGGGTTGAGGATGTTGAAGATCACGGCCGCCTGGACGTCGGCGCCGATGTCGTTCGGTCCGAGGCCGGCGACCTCCTGGTGCCCGAGCCAGGTGAGGGTGCCCCCTTGGACGCCCTGCGCCCAGGCGCTCATCGTGCCCGCGCCGAGGTAGACGCCGACGCCGGTAGCGGCGCTGTAGCGCAGGAACTGGCGGCGGCTGATCCGGCGAGCCATCAGACGGGCTAGCTTGTTGTCGGACATCGCATACCTCCGCACGAGGGCCGTGGCGATGCGCCCGGGGACGCGCGCCCTCGCATGGGCGATGATAGCGGTTCGGCGGGCCGCGCGTACAACCTTTCGGGGATGGCGTGCCAGGTGCGCATGTCCCGGGCCCATGGGGAACCCCCGGTCCGTGACGGGCCGGGGGTTTCGTCGTGATGCTGCGGCACGCGGCCGCGGCCGTCAGGCGCGGCTCAGTTGCCGAGCCAGATGTTCCGGAAGCCGATGTAGCTGCCGTTGGGGAAGAAGTCGTAGCCCTGGACGGCGGGCGTGTGAGCCGCGTACTGGGCCGAGTGGAACAGGAAGACGTGGGGCGAGAGCTCGAGGATGCGGTCCTGCGCCTCGCGGTAGAGCTCGCGGCGCGCCTCGGGGTCGGGCTCCTGGCGGCCGGCGAGCAGCAGCTCGTCGACGCGCTCGTCGGCGAACTTGCCGAAGTTCGTCGAGGCCTCGCTGAAGAACGGGGTGTGCAGGAAGGCGTCGGGGTCGGTCTGGCCCGAGGAGCCGCTCACCAGGACGGTGAAGTCGCCGGCCACGTAGTTGGGCAGGAAGATCGACCAGTCCTCGAGCTTGATGTTGGCGGTCACGCCGATCTCGGCGAGGTTGGCCTGGATGATCTCGGCCGGGTCGCGCAGGAAGTCGTAGGTGCTGGTGATGTAGAACTCGAACTCGAAGCCGTCCGCCAGGCCGGCCTCGGCGAGCAGCGCGCGGGCCTTCTCGA
Source organism: Trueperaceae bacterium (assembly GCA_011390675.1). GTDB lineage: Bacteria > Deinococcota > Deinococci > Deinococcales > Trueperaceae > JAABTL01. The sequence continues at coordinate 1,414 of JAABRX010000206.1, forward strand.
CGTCACGGACGTTGTACGGCGAGTCCTCGACCGCGTAGTAGTTGCCGGCCGGGATCGTGGTGCCGGTGGCGACGACGCCGCCGGTGCCGAACAGGGCCAGGTCGACGACCGCCTGCTTGTCGATCGCGTAGGCGAACGCCTGGCGCACGCGGTAGTCGTCGAACGGCTCGCGGGTGGTGTTGAACTGCACGCTGCGGAAGTTCGAGGTGACGCCGCCGGCGATGACGACGCTGGGATCGGCCTCGAGCGCGGGCACGTCGACGGCGGGCACGTACTCGATCCAGTCGACGTTGTTCGTCAGGACGGCGGTCGTGCGGGCGGTCGGGTCGGGGTAGAAGGTGAAGGTGATGCCGTCGAGGTAGGGGAGCTGGTTGCCGGCGTCGTCGCGGCCCCAGTGCTGGTCGAAGCGCTCGAGCACCAGGCGGGTCTGCGGGACGTACTCGACGAAGCGGAACGGGCCGCTGCCGACGACGACGTTCTGCAGGTCACCGTTCGCCTCGACCACGTGCTGCGGGACGATGACGTTCATGCTCATGCCGAGGAACGCGAGCAGGGGGGTGAAGGGCTCCGAGAGGGTCATGACGACCGTGCGCTCGTCGACGGCGTCGATCTGCTCGACCACCGCGAAGTTGGCCGCGCGCGGGCTGGCGACCTCGGGGTCCTTGATGCGCTCGATGGAGAACTTGACGTCCTCCGCCGTGACCGGCGTGCCGTCGTGCCACAGGGCCTCGCGCAGGTGGAAGGTCCACTGCAGCAGGTCCTCGGAGGCCTCCCACGACTCGGCCAGGCCCGGCACGATCTCCAGGCTGGGGCTGAACAAGACGAGCGTCTCGTAGGTGTTCTCCGTCATGTTGCGGGTGGAGGTCGCGCTGCTCAGGTGGGGGTCGAGGCCGACGGGGTCGGTCTGCATGCCCACGCGCAGGGTGCCGCCGTACTGCGGCTGCGCCAGCGCGAAGCCGAGCGCGAGCGCAACAACGAGGATCCAGGTTCGCTTCATCGTTCCTCCCAAGGCCATGATCGAGACGTAGCAGCCTGGCGGCCATGCTACGACGGGGCCGGGGCATTCGTCATGTCAGTTTCGTGTTAGACGCGTTCAGCGTGTCTTCAGGCGCGGATCCAGCGCGTCGCGCAGGCCGTCGCCGAGCAGGTTGAAGCCGAGCACGATCACCATGATCGCCAGGCCCGGCGCGACCGTCGCCCACGGGGCGAGCGCCAGGAAGCGCCGGCCCTCGGAGACCATCATCCCCCAGCTGGGCGTGGGCGGCTGGGTGCCGAGCCCGAGGAACGACAGCGAGGCCTCAGCCAGGATCGCGTACGCCAGCCGCAGCGTCACCTCGACGATGAGCGGTCCGGCGGCGCTGGGGAGCACCGCCAGCCACACGATGCGCGGATCGCGGGCGCCGAGCGCGCGCGACGCCTCGACGAAGAGCTCCTCGCGCACGGTCATCACGGCCGCGCGCGCCACCCGCGCGAACGGCCCGACGTAGACGATCCCGATGGCCAGCACCAGGTTGGTGAAGCCCGCGCCCAGGAAGGCGATGAGGGCGATCGCGAGCAGCACCGCCGGGAACGACAACAGAACGTCGGTGACGCGCATGATGACGGTGTCGAGCCAGCCGCGGTAGTAGCCGGCGACCACCCCGAGCAAACCGCCCACCAGCAGCGCGAACGCGACCGCCGCGCCGGCCACCGCCAGCGACACGCGACCGCCGTAGAGGATGCGCGTGAAGGTGTCGCGCCCGAGCTGGTCGGTGCCGAGCCAGTGCTCGGCGCTCGGCCCCTGCAGGCGCGAGGGCGGGTCGAGCGTGATCGCGTCGTAGGGCGTCAGCACGGGCGCGAAGGTCGCGCCGAACACGGCCGCCAGCACCAGCAGGAGGCCCAGGCCCCCCGCGCTGCGGAACAGGAACAGCCGCAGCGCCTTGCCGCGGCGGCCGCCGCCGGGCATGACGCGCGCGCCAACGATCGGCCCGGGGGGCGGCGCGGCGGAGGCGCGGTCAGCCATAGCGCACCCGCGGGTCGATGAAGGCGTAGAGGATGTCGACGACGAGGTTGACGAACACGAAGGCGCCGGCGATCACCAGCACCGCGCCCTGCACCACCGGGTAGTCGCGCAGGTTGATCCCCTCGAGCGCGAAGCGCCCGACGCCCGGGATGCTGAACACCTGCTCGATGATGACGGTGCCGCCGAGCAGCGAGCCGAACTGCAGGCCGACGACCGTCACGACCGGGATGAGGGCGTTGCGCAGCGCGTGGTCGAGCGTGACCTTGCGCTCCGAGAGGCCCTTGGCCCGGGCGGTGCGCACGAAGTCGCGGCTGAGGATCTCCAGCATGGCCGAGCGCATGATGCGGGTGGTGGCCGCGGCCAGGATGAGCCCCAGCGACAGCGACGGCAGCAGCATGCGGCGCGTGCTCTCGAGCGGGTCCTCGAGGAAGGGGACGAAGCCCGCGGGCGGCAGCCAGCCGAGCCGCAGCGAGAAGAGCAGGATCAGCAGGATGCCGAGGAAGAAGCTGGGCACCGACAGCCCGACCAGGACGAACGCGCTGCCGAGGTAGTCGGGCCAGCGCCCGCGGTTCAGCGCGGCGACGATGCCGATCGGCACGGCCATCGCCAGCGCGATCGCCAGGCTCATGAGCGCGAGCTGGAGGGTCGCGGGGAACCGCAGCGCCAGGTCGCCGGAGATGGAGCGGCCGGTGCGCAGCGAGGTGCCGAGGTCGCCCTGCAACGCCGCGGACAGCCACTGGCCGAACTGCACGTGGATCGGCAGGTCGAGCCCGAAGATGCGGCGCAGCTCCTCCATCCGCTCGGGGGTGATCTCCTGCTCCGGGCCCACCAGCTGGCTGACCACGTCTCCCGGGATCGCCCGCATGAGCAGGAACACGACCAGCGCGACGCCGAAGAGCGCGGGGAGCGTGAGCAGGATGCGGCGGCCGAGGAAGACGAACATGGCTGCTGCGGAGTATGGCACGTGACACGCGCGGGCGTCTTCCTGCACCTGATGCCGATCGTTGCCACCGCGCTCGGCGTGCTCCTGCTCGGCGAGCGGTTGGCGGGCTTCCACCCAAGCGCGGTGCTGGTGCTCCTCGGCATCAGCCTGGCGGGACGTTCGCCGGTCCGCCGCGGGTAGCATGGCGTTTGGCCGCCGCTGGCCGCCGCTGCGGCGGCGCGAGGAGGACCGTGCTCGAACTCTGGCTCATCCGCCACGGCGAGACTGCCGGCGACGCGTCGAGGCGCATCCATGGCATCACCGACGCGCCGCTGAACGCCCTCGGCCTGCGGCAGGCCGGCCTGCTCGCGCCGCGGCTCGCGGGGGTGAGTTTCGACGCCGTCTACGCCTCGGACCTGCAGCGCGCGCATCGCACGGCACTCACGGCTCTGCCCGGCGCCGAGGTGCGCCTCGACCGGCGGTTGCGCGGGATGTCCTACGGCGTTTTCGAGGACCGTACCTGGGAGGAGCTCGACGCCGACGAGACCGCCGAGGCGAACCACTGGCGCGAGGACCCCGTGGGGCGCAGGGTCCCGGGGGGTGAGTCGTACGGCGACCTGTGGGCGCGCCTCGAGTCGTTCCGGGCGGACCTGCCGGACGAGGGCCGCATCGCCGTCTTCACCCACGGCGGCGCGATCCGCATCCTGCTGTACGGCCTCCTGGGGAAGACCCGCCGCGACGGCCTGCGCTTCTCCGTTGCCAACACCAGCATCACGCGCCTGCGTCTGCGCCCCGACGGGGTGACGATCGTGACGCTGAACGACCACGCCCACCTGGACGGGATCGACGCGGCCGCCGCCCAAGCAAGCTAGCCATCGGTACCCGCCACTGCGCCGCGGGTAGCATGGCGTTTGGCCGTCCGAGAGGGGCGGCGCGAGGAGGACCGTGCTCGAACTCTGGCTCATCCGCCACGGCGAGACCGATTGGAACGTGCAGGACCGCATCCAGGGGTCGTCCGACGTGCCGCTCAACGCCGTCGGGCTGGAGCAGGCTCGGCGCCTGGCGGCCCGGCTGGCCGGGGTGGAGTTCGACGCCGTCTTCGCCTCGGACCTCGGGCGCGCCCGCGTCACCGCCGAGACCGCACTGCCCGGCGCGACCGTGCGCCTCGACCCGCGGCTGCGCGAGCTGGCTTACGGGATCTTCGAGGGCAAGTCGTGGGCGACGCTCGACGGCGACGAGG
>JAABRX010000207.1 GCA_011390675.1 Trueperaceae bacterium
CAGAGGAAGTAGTGGCTGCGCATCGGGTTGAAGTACACGCCCGAGATCGCGTCGGTGGTGAGGATGTACTCGGTCGGAACCGGGTACACGATCATCGGCGCCAGGTCGTAGTGGAGCGTGCCGACGTCGCGGTAGATGAAGGCGCGGGTCTCCTGGTCCAGGATGACGTCGGCCTCGTCGATGAGCACTTGCATCGCGGGGAGGTCGATCGAAGTGCGCGCCGAGTAGAAGCCGTCGTTGTCGTAGAAGGTGTTTACGAAGTTGCGAGCGTCGGCGTAGTCGGCGCACCAACCGAGGGCGAACAACGGGACCTTCTTCTCGGAAGTGCGGGCGAGGAAGTCGGGCCACGGGAGGCTGCGGATGTTCATCGTGAAGTTCGGGTTGATGAACTCCAGGTTGTCCTTGATGATGTTCAGCAGCGTCTCGCGCGTCGTGTTGCCCGCGTTGTAGAGCGCCGTGAACTCGAAGCCGGTCTCCCAGACCGCGCCGTCCCACGCCATGCGGAAGGCTTGCTCGGCCGCCTCGAGATCGAGGGTGCGCACCGGGACGTCGGGGTTGTAGCCCGGGAAGGTGCTCGGCAGACCCATGGTCAGCTGGGCGCCTGCGCCTTGGTAGATCTGGGCGATGAACTCGTCCTGGTCGAACAGGTGCGCGAACGCGCGCCGGACGTTGACGTCGCTGAAGAAGTCGGCGGGGATGCCGGCGCCGTCGAGCTGACCGGAGCCGACGTCGACGTTGTCGTTGGTATCGATGTCGAAGTTGAAGAAGCCGGCCGAGACGCAGGTGCCGGCCCAGTCGGGCTCTTCCCAGACCGTGACGCCGGGGGCGCCGCGAACCTGAACGAGGCTGGCGCGCTGGCCGAGAGTGATGCGATCGGCGTCACCCTGCTGCAGCTGCAGGATGCGGGTCGCTTCCTCGTCGACGTAGTTGAACACCACGTTCTCGATGGCGGCGGGGCCACCCCAGTACTCGTCGAAACGAGTCGCGATCATCGACGCGTCGCCCCACTCGACGACCTCGTAGGCGCCCGTGCCGGACGGGTTGCGGTGCAGGAACTCTTCGGTCAGCTCGCGGCCGATCCAGTCCTGCCAGGTCGCTTCGGTACCGTCCCAGGCACCGTTCGCGATCGCGTACTCGCTGTCGATGACGCTGAACGCGGTGTAGGCGATCACGGCCATGAAGGCCGGGTCGGGGGCGAGCAGGTTGAGGTCGAAGACGAGGCCGTCGGGGCCCTCGGGGCAGGTCGCCATCGCTTCGATGTCGGCCCAGCTGGTCGCGGCCAGGTACGCTTCGACGTCGTCGCCGGTCTGCTGGCTGTCGAGCAGCTGCTTGCCGAGCAGGTAGCTGGTCGCGCCTTCGGGGGCCGCGGTGACCATGCCGTAGCGGAACGACCATTGGGCGTCCGCGCAGGTCATGGTGTTGCCGCTGTGGAACTGCACGTCGGGGCGCAGCTGGAACCGGTAGGTGAGGCCGTCGTTGAGGACCTCGTAGCTGGTGGCCAGCCCCGGGCGAAGCTCGTCGATCGCCGGGTCGGCGAAGGTGTAGAGCGTCTCGTAGACGTTCTCCAGGATGGCGCCCGACGCGGTGTCGTACGCGCGGACGGGGTCGAGCGAGGCGGGTGCACCGAACGTGCTGTACACGTAGGTGTTCGCCGGCGCCTGAGCCAGCGCCAAGCCAGCGAACAGAGCGAGCGTCGAGACTAGGCCGATGATGCGCTTCATAGTCCTCCTCGTGCGGGGAGCTTGGGGTCGAACGGAACGCCAACTGCAGGCGCACGCGAACGACCTCCGGGTCCCGTCCCCGCTGCGGGCCGCTCGGATCGGGTGCGCGAAGCGCGGATGGACGCTCGAGCGCCACCCTCCTTCGAACACCGAGACACCGACCAGTCCCGGGAACGGTGGCTAAGTGTAGCAACTCGGTCGCGCGTCGAACCGGAATCGAACCCGGGCGGTCTCGGCGCCTGACGTCCGGACGGCACACGCCAAGCGGGGTGTGCCGTCGGAGCGCGGTGCGCGACGCCCGGGGCACCCTCCACCGCGGTAGATTGCGCCCCATGACCCGCTTGCGATCACGCTCTTCCGCGCAGCTGCGCGCCGCGCTGACGATCGTGCTCGTGGCGCTGCTCTCGACCGCTTGCCTGCAGCGCGGCGACGCGATGCCCCCCACGGTGAGCATCCGCGAGCCCCGCAGCGGCACCACCCGCACCACCGCCGACCTGCGCATCGTCGGGTACGCCTTCGACGACGAGGGCATCGAGGCGATCCGCATCGACGGGCTCGACCTGATGGGCACCGCGACGTACGCCGGCGAGCGCGGCAAGGGGCTCGTCGAGTTCTCGTTCACCATCCGCGACCTCACCGACGGCGACGTGACCGTGCTGATCGAGGCGCAGGACCTGGGGGGGCGCGTGACCACGTACCCCTACCGGTTGCGGCTCGACAGCACGCCTCCGGTCCTCGAGCTCGGCGCGGTCACCGCGTTGGCCGGCGACCGGGTGCGCGTCGAGGGGGTCGCCCGCGACAACACGGCGCTCGCCTCGATCCAGGTCAACGGCGTGCCCCTGACCTTCACCCCAGGTCCCGAGCACGCCTTCCGCGTCGACGTCGCGGCGGTCGCGGGCGGCGAGGTCGTCGTCGAAGACGCCGCCGGCAACGTCACCCGGAGGTCGCTGCCGTGACCGTCGCCATCGAGCGCTCCCCCACCCTCGTCGTGCGCAGCGGCGACCTGTTCGACGGGCTCCCGGACGGCGAGGCCAGGCGCCTCGAGCGCGCTCACGGCAACCGCGACCTGATCAACCTGATCGACGTCCTCGGGCTCGCCGGTCCGATGCGCACGGTGACGCCGTGGGAACTCGAGGACGCCGACGGTCACCATCTGATCCACGCTGGCGGCTACGCGGCGGTGCCCTTCGGAGAGAACTACCCACCGCTCCGGGACGCAATGATCCGCCACCTGAACGGCGGACGCGACACCGGGTTCCCCCAGCAGTCGATCTCGGCTTGGCGCGGCGCGGTCGCGGCGAACCTGGTGGCGCTCCTTGCGGCAGTCGCGCCGAGCCATGCCGACAGCCGCGTCTTCTTCTCCAGCTCCGGCGCCGAGGCGGTCGAGGCGGCGATCAAGTTCGCCAAGGCACACCGGCCGAAGGCCAGTTCGTTCATCACCTTCGAGCGCGCGTACCACGGCAAGACGGCTTGGGCGTTGGCGCTGACACCCAACGAGGAATACCAAGCGCCCTTCCGACCGCTCCCCGGACCGGTTCACACGCTCCCGTACGGTGACCTCGACGCCTTCGAGCACGCACTCCGCAAGCTGGGCCCCGACACCGTCGCGGCGGTCATCGTCGAACCCATCCAGGGCGAGGGCGGCGTGATCCGTCCGCCCGCCGGCTTCCTGTCGGGCTTGGGCGCCCGCTGCCGCGAGCACGGCATCCTGGTCATCGCCGACGAGATCCAAACGGGCCTCGGCCGCGCCGGGCACTGGTTCGCCAGCGTCGCCGACGGGCTCGACCCGGACATCGTCACGCTGGCCAAACCGCTGGGCGGTGGCATCCTACCGGTGGGTGCCACGATCGCCCGCGCTCCGATCTACCAGTCGATGCTGCCTGGCACGGCCAGCAAGCGCCACAGCAACACCTTCGGCGGCGGCACGCTCGCGATGGTCGTTGCCCAGCGGTCTCTCGAGCTCCTCGTCGATGAAGACCTGGTCGCCAAGGCGCGCCGCGACGGTGAGATCGGCCTGGAGCGGCTGCGCGCGTCCGCCGAGCGGTACCCGGAGTTCTTCGAGGAGGTGCGCGGCGCCGGCATGCTCTTCGCGATCAAGGTGCGGCCGGTGGCGCCCGAGAAGCGGTTGCCGATCGATCCCGAACTGGTGCCGCTCCTTGGCGCGATCCTCGCGCTGCGCGCTCTGCACCTGCACGGAATCCACGGCTGCTTCTCCCTCACGGCGCAGCGGGTGGTGCGGCTGACGCCGGCGCTGAACCTCCCCGAGGCGCTGCGCGACCAGCTGTTCGACCGGGTGGATGCGATGGCGGCGCACCACAAGCAGGCCTGGCGGATGCTCGGGAGCATGTCGCCCGGCCGCTGGCTGCGGTTGGCGAAGCTCGCGCTCTGACGCAACGCTCGCTCCGATGCGACCGCATCCACGCGCATCACGCTGACCTCACGCGGCCGTCTCCATGCTCTGCATGGAGGTGCTCCCGATGGACCCAAGATCCGCACGACGTTCGATCGCCGCCCCGAAGCCGCGCCCCGCCCGGGCGATCACCCTCGCCGTACCGCTCATCGGCCTCGCGCTGGCCGCGTCCGCGCTCGCTCAACCGGGTGCCCGTGGGTACGTCGACATGGTCTACGTGCCGCAAACCGGCAAAGTGCTGCTGTTCGGCGGCCAAGCCAGCCCGAACCCGCCCTACCCGGCGCTCGGTGGGACGTGGTGGTGGGATCCGGCCGACGGCAGCTGGACCGAGGTCACCGGCGATCCTCAACCGTCGCCACGGTCGGCCGGTCACCTCGAGCTCCACGCGCCGAGCGGAACCGTCGTGCACTTCGGAGGTGGCGACTCTGACGGCAGCGGGTTCAACATTTTGAGCGAGACTTGGGCGTTCGATCCGATCGCCGAGACGTGGACCCTGCTCGAGTTCGAAGGGCCGACGCCACAAGCGGAGATCGGCGAGATGTTCGCGTACCACGAGGCGGCCGACGTCTTCGTGCTGTTCGGCGGCTTCACGCTCAACGGCTTCCAGTACGTGAACCCCACGTGGCACCTCGACCTCGACGCACGCGCTTGGACCCAAGTCGAACCGACCACGCCGCCCCGGGGACGCAACTACAACGCCTTCGCCTACGACCCCGCGAACGAGGTCCTGGTGATGAGCGGCGGCGTCGAAGAGGGCCAGGACGAGACCTGGACCTACGATCCTCGAGGCCCATCGTGGACGCTCGTCGAGCGGCGTGAGGGCACGTCGGAGGTTCCGTACGCGCGCTTCGTGTGGGACCCGGACGCCGCGACGCTCGTACGCATCGGCGGCCTCGGTACCGCTGCCGCGCCGATCTGGGCCTTCGATCTCGCTGAGAACGGCTGGAGCGAAGTCATGGCAGCCGGAGTCGCGCCGCACGTGTCGCGCCACGCGGCGACGGCGGTACCTGGCCTTGGCGTCGTCGTGTACGGCGGTCTGCCGAACGGCGAGAGCGCGTTCACCGAGGCGATCTGGGTGGTCGACGTCGCCGCCGGGACGTGGGAAGCGCGCTGAGCGCACCACGAAGAACGCGCCCCATCCGCTCAGGCCAAGGGCCTAGGCGGACGGGGCGCGTTCCAAAATGCAGGGGCACCCCGTTAAGGGTGCCCCTCGAACTCCTCGATACCCGATACGCGACGACTTCCTGTTGATGACTCCTTAGAAAGGAGGTGATCCAACCGCACCTTCCGGTACAGTTACCTTGTTACGACTTAACCCCAGTCACGAGCCACACCTTAACCGCGCGTCCCATTGACGGGACTACGCGTCTTCGGGTGCAACTTGCTCCCATGGTTTGACGGGCGGTGTGTACAAGACCCGGGA
>JAABRX010000208.1 GCA_011390675.1 Trueperaceae bacterium
AGGCCGCCGGCGATCGAGGCCACCGCCCGGATCCGGTCGCCCATGCGGCACGCGACGTCGTTCGCGAAGTAGGCGCCGAGCGAGTGGCCGACGACGAACACCCGGTCGAGGTCGAGGCAGTGCGCGGCGCCGAAGGACGTGATCAGGGCGTCGACCAGCGCGAAGTCGCGCTGGCGGTCGGGGGGATCACCGGGATCGCTCCAGGCGAACGTGCCCGAACCGACCGGCAGGGCCCTCGGGTACACGAGGATCGCCTCGGGGAGCGCGTCGTCGAGGCCGAAGTAGCGCCGCACCTGCGCTGCGTCGTTGGTGCGGCCGTGGAAGGCGATCACCAGCGCTCGCGGCGCGGCGCCCGCGTCGGCCGGCACGCGCGCGAGGAAGGTCCGCTCCTGCCCGCGCACGATCAGGGAGTCGGGGAAGGGCGAGGTTACGGGCGCATCGCATGCGGGAGACGGCCGTGGGAGCGGACCGTTCAGGGCATCGTGGGTCACGACGGCCGGTGGCTCGCAGCCGATGAGCAGGATGGTCAGGCAGACCACCACGAGCGGGACCATCCTGGCCCGGTGTACGGTCACGCCGAAGGCGCCGATGGCGGCCGGCGACGGGGCGGCGCATAGCGCTCGTAGTTCGGTAGCGTCGCGAGGAACGCGCGATCCGGTGGCGGGTACCACCTCCGGACCACCCGCCCTAGGGTGAGGAGCTCCGGGACCGTCACGAACCGGTATCGAGGCGTGAGCGTCTCGAGCAGCATCCCGAGGGCCTCGATCATCGCGCTCCGGTCGGCGACCTCTGGATTCGGTGGCGTGTAGATCGCGTCGTGGAGCAACACGATGCGGCCCGGTTCGATCTGGTCGAGGAGGCGCTCGAGGATCCATCCGGAATCCCGGTGCTCCCAGTCCGAAGCGTGCGCGCTCCAGGCGACGACGTCGTAGCCGAGGAGGCGTGCGGAGGCATGTGAGGCGAGCGACTCGTGACCGTACGGCGGCCTGAAGAGCCGACTCCCCAGGGGTGCGATGGTCGCCGCGCACGCTCGGATCTGCCAGCGGCGCTCACGAGCACCGATCAGCGGGAACGAGGGGTGGTCGTACGTGTGGTTGCCGATGGCGTGACCAGCCGCTGCGACCCGTTGCACCACGTCGGGATGCGCCTCGGCATGCTTGCCCAGCATGAAGAACGTGGCATGAGCGTCGTATTCCGTGAGCACGTCCAGCAGCTGGGGGGTGTACACGGGGTGTGGACCGTCGTCGAAGGTCAGGGCGACCACCGGTTCGTTCGTGGCGATTCTGCTCACGGTGCCCAGAACGTCGTTTCGTACGCGTCGGAAGACGCGACCGATGATCGTCATGCCGTGCCTCGCTCGACCGCGGCGGGGGCGAGGCGTTCGGCACGACGGAGGCGCGGCGTCGCGCGTGGACTCCGATCGGCGCGAGTACCGTAGCTGGCGGCGCTCACGGAGCGAACACCCGGTGCTTGAGGCAACCTTCGAGCCGGCCGACCCTCCAACCGAGGCGCCGCGCCCACGGCAATCGGGTACCGGGGCGGACCAGGTACACCGAACCCTTCAGGACGTCGATCCAACCTGCGAGACCGCGTCGCCAGTCGATCGCGGGCATGCCACGGTCCCGATAGCGCTTGTAGAGGAGCACGTTGTACGCGCCGTACGAACGAGCCTGGCCGTAGATGCCCCTCCAAGTGTCGCGGTACCGCACGTGGACCACGGCCTCGGGAACGAAATGCAGCTCCACGCCCTGCAATTGCAGGCGCCAGCAGTAGTCGGTGTCGTGCAGCACCGGAAGCGTCTCGTCGAACCCGCCGACGCCGAGGTGCACGGACCGCCTCACGCCCAGCGTGCCGCCGCCCGCGTGCGGCAGAAAGGGCGGGTTCGTGTAGGGCTGGAGCCCGTCGACCTGGGCGTTTCCGCGGCTGCGTTGGACGGCGTCTGTATTGAGTCTCGTGACATCCCAACGGCACGCAACGAAGTCGTGTTCCGTGAGCGCATCGCCGATGGCGGCGACCCAACCGTCGCCGACGACGTCGTCGGCATCGCAGAACGCCAGCGACGCACCCTCGGCCGCTTCGGCGCCGACGTTGAGCGCATACGGTTGCCCTTGGCGGGCGGACGCCTCGACGATCCGCAGGTTGGGCATGCGATCACGGAATCCCTCGGCGATCTCGCGCGATCGGTCGGTCGAGCGGTTGTCGGCGAGCACCACCTCCCACGGATGGTCCCAGCGCTGGCTGCTCAGCGCTTCGAGTTGCTCCGCCAGCGTGTCCTCGGCGTTGTAGCACGGGATGACGACACTGAGCTTCATGTGGCTCCCTTCGTGCCTTCGGGCTCGTTCGGGACGGTCCTCCGTGGTGCCAGCGCATGCCGGACCAACGCGACGGGCAACTTCCAGTACTCGCGGCCGTACCCGGCCTTCCCGAGCAGCACGAAGCCACGAACGTACAGATCGGCGGCCTCACGGTACGCGCCTTCGGCGATGCAGCGGCGCATCGCATGCCGGACGAGCCGAGCGAGCAGCCGCTGCCGTTGCGGCGCCCGAGCGGGACCGCCCGGGTAGTGCCCGGCTCGCTCCTCGGACATCAGGAACCGGATCCCGGCGTTCGCCAACCGCGCGTCGTGGGTCGCGCCTCCGCGGTGTTGGCGATAGCCGTACATCGGGGGCGCACGCAGGTAGACGAACCCCGGCGCGATGCCGAGGCGCAGGAACAGGTCGTGATCCTCCGCGGTGGCGGTCGCGCGAAACCCGCCGCATGCGATCAGAGCCTCACGCCGGACCGCCGTCGCGATCGTGATGCGGTAGTCGGTGCCTGCCGCTTCGAGGTAGTCGCCCCAATCGTCCGTTTGCGGGGTCGTGTCGCACTGGTGGTCGAGATCGGAGTCGTCCCGGAAGAGCACGGGCATGCCCATGAGCAGCGTCGGCGCGCCATGGTTCTCGATGGCCTTCGCGTACTGGTGCAGCGTCCATGGGAAGAGCCGATCGTCGGCGTCGAGGAAGACGACGTAGGCGCCGCTTGCTCGCTCGACCCCAGCGTTGCGAGCTGCGGAGACACCGCCGTGGAGTCGCGCGACCACCTGGATTCGGCTTGCGTACGCCGCCAAGACCTGCTGCGTGTCGTCCGTCGAGCCGTCGTCGACGACCACCACTTCGTAATCTCGGTGGCTTTGCGCGAGCACGGAATCGAGGGCGCTCGGAAGCCACGCCGCACCGTTGTAACTCGCGATCACGATGCTGAATGCAGGCACACTCGAGCGTACGCTCGGTGCCCGCGTGTCGGGCGGGCAGATGCGCGGGCCCGCCAGCGGGCCGATGGGACCGGGATCGGACGGCCGCATCGTGGTCAGGCGTCGCCCACTGCTTGGCAGCGCCCGAGCACCCGCTCCTGTTCGGCGCGCAGTTCGAGGACCAACCGGCCGTCGGGAAGGTCGACGTCGTCGAGCGTGAGGACACGGTCGCGGACCAACGGGCGGCGAAGGCGCGCGCCCTCGGCGATGCCGATGGGCAGCATGCCCTCGTCGGCGACGCGCTCGGCACGTTCGCATGCGCCGTAGGTCATGTAGCCGCCGAGTCCGTCGAGCTGTTCGCCGATCCGCAGATCGCGCTTCGCGTGCGCTACGACGTCCACGCGGGGGGCTCGCGGCGCGCTGGTGACGACGTGGTCGCGGAAGAGCGCCACGCGCGCTACGCTGAGCGGCACTTCGAGCGCGGTGAGGTGGTAGGGCACGTAGAAGCTGTAGAGCGGTCCGTCGCCGAGCTTCCCGTACCGCAGATAGACCTCCCGCTCCGCGTCGTCGTTGGCGGCGATCACGTACACGCCCGGGCTGGGCTTGGCGCCCACGACGTAGTCGACGATGCCGCCGAGTGCGCGCAGTCGCTCCAGGCCCACCTCGCGCAGGTACATGCTCGGCAGGTCGTCGACGTGACCATCATGGGCGAAACCGATCATGCCGCTGCGGGCGATCGTCATGTCGAGAGCGTTGGCGACGAGGGCCTGTTCGAACGAGATCTTGGTCCCGTCGGCGAAGCTGGTGACGTTCTCAGGTGTCTGGCCCCACTGGGCCGCGTAGGCCGCTTGCGTGGTCGGCGTACGGGCGTGGTCCTGGAGGCCCTTGACGTTGCCGCACACCAACGGCGTCAATCCGATGCCCCGCACGAAGCGAACCAGGTTGAGCTGTACGCCGGGTTGGTCGCCATCGGCGCCGGTGACGATCACCCCGGCAGCTTGGGCTCGATGCTGGAGGATCGGGCCGACGGTGGCGTCGAGTTCGACGTTCAACGAGACGACGTCCTTGCCATGGGCGATCGCCGCGGTGAGCACGTGCGCGCCGAACTCGATCGCGCCGGTCGCTTCGATCAGGAGGTCGACGCTTCGGGCGGCACAGACCACCAAGGGATCGCGGGTGACGGCCGTGGCGCCATCCGCGACCGTGCGATCGAGCGAGTCAGGGTCGGCGACGTCGCGCACGTCCGTGTGGCCCGCCCTGCGCAACGCATCGTGCGCCTTGGCAGGCGTGCGGTTCGCGATCGCCACCAACCGCATGCCGGGCAGGGCGGAGCGAAGCTGTCGCGCGATGCCGTGCGCCATGAACCCCGCGCCCACCATGGCGACGCGGACGGGTCGCCCTTGGGCCTCACGTTCGCGCAGTGCTTTGTCGACCAGGATCATGAACTCACCTCGAACCGTCTTCGTGCTGCTTGGCACCGTGCCGAGCGTTCGAACGGCGCAGCCCTGCAGCAACTGTCTCGACGGCGGACTCGAGGGCCCACGCCTCGGTGCTTGATCTGCGCACCGGCCGCGCCGGCACGAGCACGGTCCGTGCGCGCGTGCCTCATCATACGGGCGCATGATCCGATCGGCCGGTCAACGGTCCCCTCGGGTCGCTCACGGCGTCCGTCCGCTACGCTGGTGCCGCACGAACGGAGGCCGCTGCCGTGGAGGGATCGCTACCCCAACCCGACCGCCCGACGCTGACCCCCGTCGCCGCCGACACCTGGCGCGCCGTGGCCGAGCTCGAGGTCACCGAGGCGCAGCGCGCCTTCGTGGCCGCGCCGACGCGCTACCTGGCGCTGTGCGCCTACGGCGGTCCGTGGCAGCCCATGGCGGTGTCGCTCGGCGAGCGCGTGATCGGCTTCGTCATGTGGGCCGTGGACCCCGACGATGGCAGCTGCTGGCTGGGCGGCCTCATCATCGACCGCCGCCACCAGCGCCAGGGGCACGGTCGTCGCACCCTCGAGACCCTGATCGAGCGGCTCACGCACGAGCACGGCCATCGCCGCTTCGCGCTCTCGTACCGCCCCGAGAACCCCGCCAAGCCCCTGTATCGGGCGCTCGGCTTCCGCGAGACCGGCGAGGTCGACGGCGACGAGGTCGTCGCGCGGCTCTGGCTGCCCGAGCCGGAGCCGTTCGGAGCGCCGACGGGCCGCGCCTGGGGCGCACGCGTCCGCACGCTCACATGGCGCCGGCGGGTCGTCGCGCCGCCCGACGTCGCGTGGGAGGTCTTCTTCACCCTGCTCTGGGTCGGTGGGGCCGGCTTC
>JAABRX010000209.1 GCA_011390675.1 Trueperaceae bacterium
CACCGACGGCCAGGCGGCCCCCGACGGCGAGGGCGCGCCGAGCTGCAGCTGAACGCACCTTCGCCCCGAGCGGGCACGAACGAAGCGCGCGGGCGCCCCCCAGGGGCGCCCGCGCTCGTTCGGGATGAACCGCCCCGGGGGGCCGCTCCCTCAGGACGCGCCGAACGGGTGCTTGAGGATGGGCTTGCGCGCCGCCGCCACCTCGTCGAGTCGCCGCACCGGCGTGGTCAACGGCGCCTCGGCCAGGTAGTCGGGGTCCGCGGCCGCGCGCTCCAGCACCTCGCCGAGGACCGCGGCGTAGGCGTCGAGGGTCTCGAGCGACTCGGTCTCGGTGGGCTCGACCATCATCGCCTCGCGCACCACGAGCGGGAAGTACACGGTCATCGGGTGGACGCCGTAGTCGAGCAGCGCCTTCGCCACGTCGAGGGTGCGCACCCCGTCCGGCGGTTGCGCGACGAACTCGTGCATGTTCACGCGATCGAAGGCGACGGTGTACCCGGCCTCCTTCATGCGCACGCGCAGGTAGTTCGCGTTCAAGACCGCCATGGTGCTCACGCGCCGCAAACCCTCCGCGCCCAGGCGGCGGAGGTAGGCGTACGCGCGCACCAGGTTGCCGACGTTGCCGTAGAAGCTGCGCATGCGACCGATGCTCGCGGGCACGTCCTCGACGAGCACGTAGCGGTCGCCCTCCTGGGCCACGAACGGCACGGGCAGGAAGGGCGCCAGGTGCGCCTTGACCCCCACCGGACCGGTGCCGGGGCCACCGCCACCGTGCGGGGTCGTCATCGTCTTGTGGAGGTTGAGGTGGACGACGTCGAAGCCCATGTCGCCCGGTCGGGCGCGCCCGACGATCGCGTTCAGGTTCGCGCCGTCGTAGTACAGCTGCGCCCCCACGGCGTGCGCCGCGTCGGCGATCTCGAGGATGCGGGTCTCGAAGATGCCCAGCGTGTTCGGGTTCGTGAGCATGACCGCCGCGGTCTCGGGTCCCAACGCCGCCTTGAAACCGGCGAGGTCCACCTCGCCGTCGGGACCGGTCGGCACCTCGACGACCTCGTACCCGGCCATCGCCGCGGTCGCCGGGTTGGTGCCGTGGGCGCCATCGGGGCACAGGACGACGCGACGCTGCGCGTCTTCGCCGTTGGCCGCATGGAACGCACGGATCATGAGGATCCCGGTCAGTTCGCCGTGGGCACCGGCCGCCGGTTGCAGGCTCACCGCGTCCATGCCCGTCACGGTCGCGAGGTCCTCCTGGAGGCGGTGGAGCAACTCCAGGATCCCCTGGGCGTGGTCGGGGTCCTGGTAGGGGTGCAGGTCCAGGAAGCGCTCGGCGGCGTCCTCGTGGAGCTTCGGGTTGTACTTCATGGTGCAGCTGCCGAGCGGGTAGACGTTGCCGTCGATCGAGAACTGGCGGTGCGCGAGCTGCGTGTAGTGGCGCACCAGGTCGAGTTCGGCGACCTCGGGGAGCCGCGGCGGCGCGGCGCGCAGGTGCTCCTCGCCGAGCAGCTCGGCCATGGGGGCGCCCTCGGTGATCGGCGGACGGGCGGCGCGCCGCCCAGGGCGGCCGCGCTCGAAGATGACCGGGAAGTCGGGGCTGCGGAAGCGATCGGCGACGTTCACGCGAGCACCTCCTGATGGCGCCCGGTCTGATGGCGCCCGGTGAGCTCGCCGATCGAGCCCAGGGCGGCGACCAGCGCCTCGACGTCGGCGTCGGTGGTGAGCTCGGTGGCGGCCAGCGTGACCGCGGTGCCCAGGCCGTACTCCGGTCCGATCGGCACCCCGGCCCGGATCCCGCGCTCGGCGAGCGCGCGCCGTACGGCGACGCCGTCGGCGGTCGTGCGGAGCGCGAACTCGTTGAAGAAGGGGGCCTTGCGCACGACGCGGCCGCCGGCTTCGGCGATCCGGTCGGCGGTCTGGTGCGCCCGCCGCACGCTCCCCTCGGCCATCTCGCGCAGCCCCTGCGGGCCGACCGCGGCCAGGTTGATCGCGGCGAGCAGCGCCGTGAGCTGGTGGTTGGAACAGATGTTGGACTTGGCCTTCGCCCGGCGGATGTGCTGTTCGCGCGCCTGCAGCGTCAGGACGAAGGCGCGCGTGCCGTCGACGTCCTTGGTCTGACCGACCAGCCGCCCGGGCAGCTGCCGCAGCAGCGGCTCGGTGACGACCATGAAGCCGAACGCCGGGCCGCCGAACTGCATCGGCACGCCGAGCGTCTGCCCGTCGCCGACGGCGATGTCGGCGCCGTAGCTGCCCGGCTCGCGGAGCACCGCGAGCGTCAGCGGGTCGACGACCGCGACGAACAACGCACCGGCCGCCTTCGCCGCCGCCCCGAGCTCCGGCATCGCCTCGAGGTACCCGAGGTGGTTGGGGTTCTGGACGATGAGCGCGGCCACGTGCGCGCCGACCACGGCCTCGGCGGTCGTGAAGTCGGGCGCGAGGTCCACGACCTCGATCGCGACCCCGATCGGGTCGAGGTAGGTGCGCAGGACCGCGCGCGTCTCCGGGTGCACGCCGCGCGACACGACGATCGTCTCGCGCCGCGTCTGCCGCACGGCGAGGAGGGCGGCTTCGGCGACGGCGGTGGCGCCGTCGTACATCGACGCGTTCGAGTGGGGGAGCCCGGTGAGCTCGCTCATCATCGTCTGGTACTCGAAGGTGGCCTGCAGGACCCCCTGCGCCACTTCGGGCTGATAGGGCGTGTACGCGGTCACGAACTCGCTCTGGAACGCCAAGTGCGGCGTCACGGCCGGTAGGAAGTGCCGGCGCACGCCGCCGCCGAGGAAGGTCGGGACCCCCTTCTGATCGCGCGCTGCCAACGCATCCAGGTGCGCGAGCACCCCGACCTCGTCGAGCGGCGCCGGCAGATCGAGTTCGGGGTCGAGGATCGACGCGGGAACGTCGCGAAACAGGTCGTCGACGTGGTCGACGCCGATCGCATCGAGGGCTCGGCGCACGTCCTCCGCGGTGTGCGGGACGTACGGCACGCTCAGCCCTCCTCGGCGACCGCGCGGTAGCCGTCCGCGTCGAGGAGCGCCGCCCAATCGGCGGCGTCGTCGATCCGGACCTTGAAGAGCCAGCCGTCGCCGTACGCACCGGTGTTGATCGCCTCGGGCGCATCGACCAGCGCGTCGTTGGC
>JAABRX010000210.1 GCA_011390675.1 Trueperaceae bacterium
TCGCCGTCGGGCTCGGTGGCCCACTCGTGGGATTTGGTGTAGCGCAGGGTGGCGGGGATGTCCATGGCGATCTCCTCTAGGTCAGCGTACCGGGCGTCAGGGGGTGTAGAACGGCGGTGCGGTGACGATTCCCGGCGCCGGTTGGCCGCGCACCTCCACGGCGACGCGGTGGCCCTCGTCGGCGTGGCCGGCGTCGATCCATGCGAGCGCGATGCTGCGGCGCGTGAGCGGCGAGAGGGTCCCGGACGTGACGCGTCCGACGTCGACCCCGTCCGGATCGAGCACCTTGTAGCCCTCGCGCGGGATCTGCCGGCCGTCGAGCACCACGCCGACCAGGCGGCGATCGCAGCGTCCCGAACGCAGCGCCTCGAGCCCGTACGCGGGCTTGTCCTTGATCACCCACGCGAACGGGGTGCAAAGCGGGTTGGTGTCGGGACCGAGCTCGTGCCCGTACAGCGGGAACCCGGCCTCGAGGCGGAGCGTGTCGCGGGCCGCGAGGCCGCAGGGCACCGCGCCGGCTTCGACGAGCACCGTCCACACCGACGGGGCGTCGCCAGGCCGCGCGAACACCTCGAACCCGTCCTCACCGGTGTAGCCGGTGCGGGCGAGCCGGACGGGCATGCCGGAGAGCCGCGCGTCGACGATCCGGTTCTTCCGGACCGCGGTCAGATCGGCATCGACCACGCGCCCGAGGCGAACCGCGGCGGTCGGTCCTTGGATCGCCAGGAGCGCCCAGTCGTCGGACTCGTCGCGGAGCACGACGTCGTAGGCTCCGGTGCCACCGGGCGGCCCTTCGGCAGCGAGGCGCTCGAGGTGGTTGCGGACGGCGGCCACGTTCGACGCGTTCGCGACGACGAGGTAGTCCTCGGTGCCGTCGCGATAGACGTAGAGGTCGTCGATCAGGCCCCCTCGGTCGTTCGGGAGCATCGAGTACTGGCCTTGGCCGACGCGCAGCTTGGTCGGGTCGTTCAGGGTCGCCCAGGAGAGGAAGGCGCCGGCCGCGGCGCCGCGCACCCGCAGTTGACCCATGTGGCTGACGTCGAAGAGGCCGGCATCGTGGCGCACGGCCAAGTGCTCCTGTTGGACGCCGGTCGGGTACTGGACCGGCATCGACCAGCCCGCGAAGTCGACCATGCGACCCCCGAGGGCGACGTGCTCGTCGTGCATCGGCGTGCGTCTCATGCCCCGAGGCTACCACGGCCCCGCGGGCCGCGAACGCCACCAAGGCCGTGGGGAGCGGACCTCAGGCCTTCTGGGCGAGCTTCTCGAGGACGAGCTTCGACACCGCTTTGAGCGGCTCGACCACGCCCTGGAACTCCTGGGCCACCGCCTCGAAGAGCGGTACGCGGGCGCCGGGATCGAGGACGGTCTGGATCATGTCCACCGGCAGGGCGTCCGCCAGGTCGCGCTTGTTGATCTGGATCACGTACGGGAGCTCGCCGAGCGTCAGGTCGTACTCCGCGAGGTTCTCGCGCAGGTTGCGCAGCGACTCGGCGTTCGCGCGCAGCCGGTTGGGGGCCGAGTCGGCGACGAACACGACGCCGTCGACGCCGCGCAAGATCAGCCTGCGGCTGGCGTTGTAGAACACCTGGCCCGGGACCGTGTAGAGGTGGAAGCGGGTCTTGAAGCCGTTGACCTTGCCGAGGTCGAGCGGGAGGAAGTCGAAGAACAGCGTCCGCTCGTCCTCGGTCTGGAGCGACACCATCTCGCCCTTGGCGTCGCCGGGCACGTGGGCGTGGATCTGCTTGAGGTTCGTGGTCTTGCCCGACAGGCCGGGGCCGTAGTAGACCACCTTGAAGTTGATCTCTCGCGCGGCGAAGTTGATGGTGCTCATGGGCGGTTCCTGTCGTCGAACAGATCGTCGAAGAGGGCTCCGGCATCGTCGCTGAAGGCCGCGCCGAAGGCGAACTCCGGCGGCGCTTCACGCACGTCCGCCAACACCTCGCGGATGCGGGCCACGGCCCGCTTGGTGAACAGCTTGACCTTGCCGAGCGGCGCCGACTCGTCGAACACCGCGACCAACAGCGCCCGATCGCCGAGGGCCTCGACGTAGGTACCCACGCCGTCGCCCACTTGGACGGTCTCGCGGAACGCCGGCTCGCCGAAGAGCTGCGCGATCGCCACGTTCGCCGAGTGGTTCGACGCGATCAACGTCGCGAGCGAATCGAGCGATGGTGGCTTGGGCGCCCACGGCGCGCGCTGGTGGAGGAGCACGAACCCCT
>JAABRX010000211.1 GCA_011390675.1 Trueperaceae bacterium
GGTCGGTCGCCGCTTCGCGGTCGGTCGCCGCTTCGCGGTCGGTCGCCGCTTCGCGGCCGGTCGCCATCTCGCGGCCGTCGGCGTGACGTTCATCGCTCATGCCGAGCCCCCCTCCTCCCGCGGAACGATGCTGACGGGCAGCGAGCCGCCGTGGAACCCCTCCAGGAACCGCGGTCGCACCTTGAGCGTCACCATCTCGCCGGGGAACACGTAGCGCAGCGGGCGCTTGTAGACGTCGCCCAGGTGCAGGGTGCACGGCGCCATCGGCTTGGTGACGCGCATGTAGACGGTGTGCTCGCGGTCGGTGGTGATCGTGGGCGGCACGCAGTAGCGGACGTTCTCGCCCGGCGTGAGGCGCACGTTGTCCGGCGCAGACGGGGTGCCGGTGGCGTAGGCGCCGGCCCCGCGCCCGGCCAGCATCGACTCCTGGCTGACGTAGTCGACGAGGTCGTGGATGTGGACGACGTTGCCACAGGCGAACACCCCGTCGCGGGTGGTCTCCATCGTGCTGGTGACGACGGGGCCGGTGGTGACGGGGTCCAGGCGCAGGCCGAGCCGGTGCGCCAGCTCGTTGTCGGGGATCAGACCGATCGACACCAACAGGGTGTCGCACGGGATGTCGCGGGCGCGGCTCATGTCGGGCCGGTACGCCTCGTCGACCGGGGCCACCGTCACCCTCTCGACGCGCTCCCGGCCGTCGATGTGGACGACGGTGGTGGAGAGGTGCAGCGGGATGTCGTAGTCGTGCAGGCACTGCACGATGTTGCGGTTGAGCCCGTTGGCGTGCGGCATGAGCTCGAAGACGCCCTCGACCTCGACGCCCTCGAGCACGAGCCGGCGGGCCATGATCAGGCCGATGTCGCCGGAACCGAGGATGACGGCGCGGCGGCCCGGCAGCACGCCGCCGAGGTTGACGAGCTTCTGCGCGAAGCCGGCCGTCATGACGCCGGCGGGGCGCTCACCCGGGATGCGGATGGCGGCCCGGGTACGCTCCCGCGCACCCATGGCCAGCACGACGGCGCCGGCGTCGAGGATGGCGATCCCGTGGTCGCGCGAGGTGACCTTGAGGCGCCGGTCGCTCGCGACGTCGAGTACGTAGGCCGAGGAGAGCACGTCGACGTCGCGTTCGAGCGTCTGCTCGATCGCGCGCTGCGCGTACTCGGGCCCCGTGAGCTCCTCACCGAAGTGGTGCAGGCCGAAGCCGGGGTGGATGCACTGCTGCAGGATGCCACCCGCCTCGGGCTCGCGGTCGATGACGAGCACGCGCTCGGCGCCGCCCTCGCGCGCGCCGACGGCGGCGGCGAGGCCGGCGGGGCCGCCGCCGACGACGACGACGTCGTAGCGCGGCTGCAGGTGGGCGGGCTTGGGCGTGATCATGCCGCCCCCTCCAGGCGCGGGATGGCGACGTACGAGTCGCCACCGCGTTTGGTGACCGCGGTCAGCGGGATGCCGAGCCGCTCCTGCAGCAGCTCCATGCAGCCCCACGTGCAGAAGCCGCCCTGGCAGCGGCCCATCCCCGCGCGGGTGCGGAACTTGATGCCGTCGAGGGTGCGGGCGCCGCGATCGATCGCGTCCCGGACCTCGCCCTCGGTGACGATCTCGCAACGGCACACCAGCCGAGCGTAGGCGGGGTCGCGGGCGACCAGGCTGCGCTGCTCGGCGGTGGAGAGCTCGGCGAAGCGCACGGGCGCGGGGACGCCGGGTTCGAAGTCGTCCTTGGCGACGAGCTCGAGGCCGTCGTCGCGCAGCGCGTCGAGCACCACCGTCGCGACGGCGGGGGCCGCGGTCAGGGCCGGCGACTGCATGCCGGCCGCCAGCACGAAGCCGGCGACGCGCGAGGGGCCGAGGATGAACTCCTCGGTGTCGGACACGGCGCGCAGGCCGGCGAACTCCGCGATGCAGTCCTTCTCGCTGATGCCGGGCGCGAGCTTGCGCGCGCCTTCGAAGACCTCGGCGCTCCCCTCGGCGGTCGTGGTCAGGTCGTCCTTGTCGGCCCAGGTGGCGGTGGGGCCCACCATCAGGGTGCCGTCGTACGTCGGGATGACCAGGATGCCCTTGGAGGTCGGCGTCGGACACGGGAAGACGACCCGCTTGACGTAGCCGACGAGGCGCTTGTCGAGCAGGTACTCCTCGCCCTTGCGAGCGCGGATGCGGAAGCCGCCCGCGTCGACCATGTCGGCGATCGCGTCGGCGTGCAGGCCGGCGGCGTCGACGACGAAGCGCGCCTTGATGAGCTCGGTCGCCGTCTCGTCGACGACCGCGGCGGCGTCGACGGCACGGCCGACGCCAGCGTCATGGGCCGTGACGCCCACGACGACCTCGATGTCGAAGCCCTTCTCGCTGCGGCGGATGTTCCGCACCGTGTGCTCGAGCGCGAGGTCGACGCCGTTGCGCACCGCGCTCTCGGCGAGCATGAAGCAGGCCTCGTAGGGGTTGACCACGCCGGCGGTCGGCGCGTAGAGCGCCTCGACGATGTCGTGCGACAGGTGGGGCTCCTCGCGCCGGATGCGCTCAGGGCCCCACAACTCGAGGCCGGGGACGCCACGGCGCTGGCCCTGCTCCATGATCTGGCGCAGCGTCACCCGCTGGTCCTCGTCGAAGGCGCAGGTCAGGTCGCCGACGCGCTTGAAGCCGAAGTGCAGGTCGTCGGCCAGCGCGTCCCACATCTGGTTGCCGCGCCACTCCAGCTCGCCCTTGAGCGTGCCCTCCGCGCCGTGGTGACCGGCGTGGATGATGCCGCTGTTCGCCTTGCTGGTGCCGAGCCCGACCTCGCACTCACGCTCGATGACGATGGCCCGCAGGCGGTAGCGCGAGAGCTCGCGGGCGATGGCGCAACCGATCACGCCGCCACCGATCACCGCGACGTCGTAACGCATGAGTGGGACCTCCCATCCGGACGACGCCGCCGACCGGCCACCTCGGGTGGCACGGGATCGGCGCATCGGTTCCGACGGGCCCATCGTAGGCCCGCGGGGGCCCAGGATTCAGGGTCCGGAGTCCCTGGGCGCGTCCTCCGAGCCCGTGCCACACGAGGACGTTGCTACCTTGTGAACGCGAGCACGACCGCGCTAACCTGTCCTCACCCATGCGCCGGACGGCCGCACCTCGTCGGGAGGGAATCGGCGCTCGGGTCGCACGCGTGCCGACCGCGGCCCTTCCGAGGGGCGATCGCGGCGGCAGGAGGTCCCAGATGACGTCAGCCCCGACGCTCGTTCGTTGGCTCGCCGAACTCGACCGCTCCGATGCCCCCCAGGTGGGCGACCAGCACGCCGCCTTGGGCGAGATGGCGGCGGCGCTCGGTGAGCAGGGGGTGCGCATCCCGGCGGGCTTCGCCACGACGGCCGCGGCGTACGAACGGTTCGTGGCGGCCAACGGCATCCACGAGGCGATGGAGGCGCAGCTCGCGGCCCTCGCGGCCGGCAACCGCCCCATCCACCGCGTCGGCAAGGCGATCCGCAGGCTCTTCCTGCAGGGCGAGTTCCCACCCGAGGTGGCGGACGCGATCCGCGATGCCTACCGCGAGCTGGGCCAGCAGTTCGAGACCGAGGAGGTCGATGTCGCCATCCGGGCTTCGGCGACGGTCACCGACCTCCCCGAGGCGAGCTTCGCCGGCCAGCAGGAGACCTTCCTCAACGTCCGCGGCGACGCCGACGTGCTCGATGCCTGCCGCGCGTGTTACGCCTCGCTGTTCACCGACCGCGCGATCAGCTACCGGATCGCGCACGGCATCGACCACCTGCGCATGGCGCTGTCGGTCGGCGTCATGAAGATGGTGCGGAGCGACCTGGCCGGCGCCGGGGTGATGTTCAGCATCGATCCCGAGACCGGCTTCGAGGACGCCGTGGTGATCAACGCCGCTTGGGGCCTGGGCGAGACCGTCGTCAGGGGCTCGGTCAACCCGGACGAGTACATGGTCTTCAAGCCGCTGCTGGAGAAGGCGGGGCTGCGGCCGATCATCGAGGCGCGCGTCGGCGAGAAGCAGCAGCAGCTGATCTACGCCGAGGGCGGCACCAGCACGACGGCGCTCAAGGACACCAGCCAGGTCGAGCGGCGCGCCCGCGTGCTCGACGACGACGAGGTGCTGCAGCTGGCACGCTGGGCGGTGGCCGTGGAGCGGCTCTTCGGCTGCGCGATGCACCTCGAGTGGGCCAAGGACGGGGAGTCCGGCGAGGTGTTCTTCGTGGCCGCGCGCCCCGAGACCGTGCAGTCGCAGCGGGCGACCGACACCCTGTCGAGCTACGCGCTGGAGATGCGCGGCGAGGTGCTCGTCAGCGGCCAGGCGATCGGCGAGGCGATCACCCACGGCCAGGTCCAGGTGATCGAGAGCGTCAACGACATCGACCGCTTCATCGACGGCCGCATCCTGGTGACCGGCATGACCGACCCCGACTGGATGCCGATCCTGCACCGCGCCGCCGGCGTGATCACCGACCACGGCGGCCGCACCTGCCACGCGGCGGTCATCAGCCGCGAGCTCGGGATCCCCACGATCGTGGGCAGCAACGATGCCACCCGCGTCCTGCGCGACGGCCAGGAGGTCACGCTGAGCTGCGCCGAGGGCGACCGCGGCTTCGTGTACGCCGGCAGCCTCCCCTTCCGCTCCACGACGACCAAGATCGCCGACGTGCCGCGCACGCGCACCCAGGTGATGCTGATCATCGCCAGCCCCACGGCGGCCTTGCGCTGGTGGCGCCTGCCGTGCCACGGCATCGGCCTGGCGCGCATGGAGTTCATGATCAGCGATCTGATCCAGGTGCACCCGATGGCCCTGCTGCACTTCGACGAGCTGAGCGACGAGGAGGCGAAACGCCGCATCGCCGACCTCACCCACGGCTACGACGACAAGCCCGAGTTCTTCGTCGACCGCCTCGCGCGCGGCATCGGCAAGATGGCCGCCTCGCAGTACCCGCAGCCCGTGATCGTGCGCACCAGCGACTTCAAGACCAACGAGTACGCGGCCCTGATCGGCGGCCGCGAGTTCGAACCGCACGAGGAGAACCCCATGCTCGGCTTCCGCGGCGCCTCGCGCTACGACGCCGAGGGCTACCGCGAGGCCTTCGCGCTGGAGTGCCGGGCCATCCGCCGCGTGCGCGAGGAGCTCGGCTTCGACAACGTGGTGGTGATGATCCCGTTCTGCCGCACGGTCGACGAGGCCGACCGGGTGCTGGCACTGATGGCCGAGGAGGGCCTCGAGCGCGGCAAGAACGGCCTCGAGGTGCAGGTGATGGCCGAGGTGCCCTCGAACGTCCTGCTGGTCGACCGCTTCGCCGAGCGCTTCGACGGCTTCTCGATCGGCTCCAACGACCTCACCCAGCTCGTGCTCGGCATCGACCGCGACTCGACGCGGCTGGCGGAGATGTTCGACGAGCGCGACGAGGCGGTGAAGCGGGCGGTCCGGCTGCTGATCCAGGGGGCGCACGCCGCCG
>JAABRX010000212.1 GCA_011390675.1 Trueperaceae bacterium
GTCAAGGTGGCCGAGGAGGTGGGGCTGCACGTCGCGCGCTTCGAGCGCGACCTCGCCGACCCCGAACTGCGCACCTGCCTCGCCCAGGAGCACCATCGGGCTGCGGCGCTCGACGTGTTCGGCACCCCCACGTTCGCCTTCGCCGACGGTGGCCTCGCCTACCTGCGCGTCAAGGAGCTGCCCACGGACCAGGACGAGGCCGTGCGGCTGTTCCGCGCCTACCGCAACCTGCTCCACGAGTTCCCGTACCTCGAGACCGTCCGCCGACCCCGACCGCCGCGCAACTAGATCCTGTCTTGTTCGCTCGTGCGCGCCGCAGGGACGGTACACTCGCCGCGTGCGAACGACGCCCATCGTGGGGCACGGGTCCGACGCCGGTCGGGTGCGTCCCCTCAACGAGGATTACCACCGGGTCTCGCGGTTCCCGTTGCCGCGCGGCCAGCTGCTGCTGTACGCCGTCGCCGACGGCATGGGGGGCGCAGCGGCGGGCGAGGTGGCGAGCAAGATGGCCGTCGAGGTGCTCGAGGACGCCTTCCGGCGCTACGTCGAGCAGTTGGCCGAAGGGGTGAAAGTGGTGCCGGTCGGAACCCTGATCGACAAGGCCCTGCGCCTCGCCAACCGCCGCATCCACACCGCCGCCCAGAGCGAGAACCGCCGCGGGATGGGCACCACGCTCACGTGCGCCGCCCTGCTCGACGACAAGGCGTACGTCGGCCACGTCGGCGATTCGCGCGCGTACCTGGTGCGCGGCGGCACCATCTACCAGCTCACCACCGACCACTCCTGGGTCGAGGAGCAGCTCGCGAAGGGGCTGCTGACGGAGGAGGAGGCCGAGGACCACGAGTGGCGCAACCTGATCACGCGCGTGCTGGGCACGCGGCCCCAGGTGGTGCCCGACCTGATCGAGACCGACGTGCTCCCGGGCGACGTGCTCGTGCTGGCCAGCGACGGCCTGCACGGTCAGGTCAAGCCCGAGGAGATCGTCACCGAGCTCGGCCGCACGCGCGACCGCCAGCACGTCGTCGACTACCTGATCGGGCTGGCGAACGAGCGCGGTGGCCCCGACAACATCACCGTCGTGATCGCGGAGTTGCCCGCGTGATCTGGGCGCTGCTCGTCGCCGCGGCGTTGCTGGGTTGGGTGCTGGCCAAGCTCCCGCAGTGGGTGGCCCTCACGCTGCTGGGCGTCTCCGTCGTCCTGGCCGCTGGGAGCTTCTACTTCGGCGGCGTCGAACGCGCCTCCGGTCCGCTGGTCGTCTACGCGCTGGCCATGGGGCTCCTGGTCCCGGCCGGCACCGTGCTCGTGCGCAGCTCGCGGGTGGCGCCCTCGCTGCGCAAGCGCGTACCGGTCGGCGCGCGCGCGCCGATGGAGCAGCGCCGCCGGCGCACGACCACCAAGGGGGGCGGCCCGGGCGTCGTGGTCGCCGGCGACGGCGAGGCGCTCGAGATCCCCGGCTACGAGGTGCTCGAGAAGGTCGGGTCGGGCGGCATGGCCTCGGTGTACCGCGCCCGCCGCGCCGACGGCCAGGTCGTCGCGCTCAAGGTGCCGATGGAGCAGTACGTCGCGGACGCCAAGTTCATCCGCCGCTTCCACCGCGAGGCCGAGGTGGCGCAGCGCCTGAACCACGTCAACATCGTGCGCACCTTCGAGCACGGCAGCCTCGGCACGCAGCACTTCATGGCGATGGAGTTCGTCGACGGGCGCGCGCTCGAGGGGTACATCGAGGGCGGCGACCTGACGATCGACCTCTCGGTGCACGTGATGCGCCGCGTCGCCGAGGCGCTGCAGCACATCCACCAGGCCGGCATCATCCACCGCGACATCAAGCCCGCGAACGTGATGATCGTGCGCGGCGGGGTCTCGGGCGAGGGCGCCGACATGACGGTCCGCGACGACGCGATCAAGCTGATGGACTTCGGCATCGCCGGCGGCAAGGTGCTCTCGCGCCTGACCATGACGGGCGCCCGCGTGGGCACGCCGGTGTACATGTCGCCCGAGCAGGCGCGCGGCCTCAAGATCGACCACCGCTCCGACATCTACTCGCTGGGGCTGGTGTTCTACGAGATGCTGACCGGCCAGACCGCCTTCAAGGGCGGGTACGAGGCGATCGTCCACCAGCAGATCTTCCAGACCCCGCCGCCGCCGCGGCAGCTCAACCTCACGGTCCCCAAGCCGCTCGACGCGCTGGTGATGCGCATGATCGCCAAGGACCCGGACGATCGCCCGTCGCTCACCGACGTCATCGGCGTGCTCGAGACCGCCGACCTGACCTCGATCGGCGGCGAGGAGCTCGGCAGCCGCATCGTGCTGACCGTCAACACCCGCCAGGGCGTGGTGCGCGTGCTCGACACCGAGGGCAACCTCCACCACTCGCTCGGCGACCTGGGGGTGGGGGAGGGCTCGTTCTCGACCGCGCCCGTGGCCGTCGCCGTCGACCGCGAGGGCTTCGTCTACACCGCGACCTTCGAGTACCGCGTCGACCAGGAGCAGCACCGGATGCTCCGCAAACACGCGCCCGACGGCACGGTCGTGCTCACCTTCGGCGGCTACGGCATGAAGCCCGGCGAGTTCCTCTACCCGACCGCCATCGCGTGCGCGCCCGACGGCACGGTCGTCGTGCTCGACGCCGAGCGCCACGTGATCCAGCGCTTCACCAGCGAGGGCGTCTACCTGACCGGCTTCGGGGGTCGCGGCCCCGGGCAGGGGAGCTTCAACGACCCGCGCGGCCTGCAGGTGGGCCCGGACGGCAAGATCTACGTGCTCGACTACGGCAACCGGCAGGTGCAGCGGTTGGCGGCCGACGGCACCTACGAGACGCGCTGGGCGTTCCGCATGGGCGCCGACCAGCCCGGCATGCGGCTGATCGACGGCTTCCACGTGAGCACCAGCGGCACCCTGTACCTCTCGGACGCTACCGGCGGCAAGATCCGCAGCGTCCACGCGGACGGCAAGCTGGGGCCGGTCTTCCAGTTCGAGAAGCTGCAGGGCGAGGCGACCGACACGCTGCTCGACCTGGGCACCGACGAGCGCGGGTTCCTGTACGCCGGCCGCCGCAGCGGCCATCTGATCCGCGCGTTCGACGCCGGCGGCACCCTGGTCGAGACGATCGAGACCTACGCGCCGATCGTCCACATGGTCGTCGACGCGCGGCGGTACTGACCCTTACGCCCCGAAGGCGCGGAAGAGCAGCTCGATGCCGCCGAGGATCAGCCGGCGGAAGAAGAGCACGATCGTGCCGGTGATGCCGGTGTAGGAGAGCAGGAAGAAGATCACCACGAAGCCGAGCACGCCGAACTGGGCGAGCTGCTGCACCAGGCGGCGCACCTGCGGTCCGCCCCAGGCCATCGCGGCGCGCGCGCCGTCGAGCGGGAAGACCGGGAACAGATGGATCACCGCGTGCAGCACGGCGACGTTGCCGGCGACGGCGAAGCCGCTCACGAGCGATTGGCCGGCGCCCGCCACGGCGAAGGTGGCGGTCAGGAACCACGACACGGTCGCCACGAGCAGGAAGGCGACCGGTCCGGCGTACCAGACGAGCGCTTCCTTGCGGCCGCGCCCCGGGTAGTTGCGGCCGTTCACGGGCACCTGCCGCGTCCAGCCGAACCCGAGGAGCAGCAGGAAGAACAGGCCCATGGGCTCGAGGTGCGTCTTGGGGTCGAACTGGCCGAAGCCCTGGTACGTGGGGGTGGGGTCGCCGAGGCGTTTGGCCACCCACGTCTGGAACATGTTGTGGAAGATGAGCGCCATCACCATGATGAGGCTGGCGACGACGAGGATCGTGGGGTCGGAGAAGTAGTTCAGCAGCATGATGTGGGTCCTTCGGTCGCCGGGTTCCGCTGCGCCACCAGGCGCCGGGCGTACGCGCGCTCCTCTTCGAAGCCGGTCACCCGCCCGTCGGCGCGAGCGCGGTCGACCTCTTCGAGCACGGCGCCGACCGCCGGTCCGGGCGCAAGGCCCAAGGCTACCACGTCCCTCCCGCGCAGCCGAGGCTCGGGAGGCGCGTGCTCGAAGGCCTTCACGGCCGCCGCGTGGGCGGGCGCGAGCGCCGCCAGGGCACGTCGGGTCGGCGCCTCCAGAGCGCCGAGCAGCGCGTCGCCCAGCGGCGGCGGCGTGGCGATCGCGGCGCGCAGCTTCGCGCGCTGGGCGGCGAGCCGCTTGGGCCAGTGGAAGCGCTCCACGGCGGCGCGCGCGTCGTCGTCCGGGGTGGCGGCGAGCAGCACGAGCAGCGCGGCGGTCGCCTCATGCCCGCGCGGTCCTTGCGCCTCGGGCTGCTTCGCCGTCTCGCCGCGCCGCGCCCGCTCACCCCGGTCCTCGTCGAGGCGCGCCATCGCCGCCTCGTCGAGCCGCAGCCCGTAGAGCCCCGCCAGCGCCCCCAGTCCGTCGAGGTGGCGCAGCGCGGGCGTCGCGCGCGCCTCGGCCAGGGTGAGCTCGAGCTCGGCGCGCAGCCGCTGCCCCGAGACGTTCGCCACCACCGACGGCCGCAGCGAGGCGCGCGCCTTGGCCGCAGCGTCGTCGTCGAAGCGCAGCCCCAGCCGGCCGGCGAGCCGCGCGCCGCGCACCAGCCGGGTGGGGTCCTCGACGAAGGAGAGCGGGTGCAGGACGCGCAAGCGACGCGCTTCGAGGTCGGGGAGGCCGCCGAACGGGTCGCGCAGCTCCGGTGGTTGCGGGTGCACGCGCACGGCGAGGGCGTTGACGGTGAAGTCGCGACGGGCGAGGTCGGCCGTCAGGTCGCCCTCGCGCACGCTCGGCAGCGCCCCGGGTACTCGTAGGCCTCGGCGCGGGCGCTCGCCAGGTCGAGCACCAGCCCGTTCGGCAGCGAGAGCGTGGCGGTGCCGAAGGCGCCGTGGATCGCCAGCTCGCCGCCGAGCCGCCGCTGCAGCGCGTTCGCGAGGGCGTCGGCCCCCATGCCCCCCTCCACCACCACGTCCAGGTCGTGGTAGCCGACGCCCAGGAGCCCGTCGCGCACGGTGCCGCCCACCAGGTAGAGGCGGGTGGTGGCGGTGGCTTCCTCAGCGGCGGTGGCGAGCAGCTCGCGCGCGCCGTCGGGCAGCGAGGCCCACACCCGCTCGGCTCGGTCGCGCGGCGCCGGCGCCGGGTGGCGGGCGCGGACCAGGTCGGTGCGGGTGACGATGCCGATCAGCGCGTCGCCGTCGAGGATGGGCACGCGGCCGACATCAAACGTCAGCACGAGCGTCTCGAGCTCCGCCAGGGTGGCGCCGGGC
Source organism: Trueperaceae bacterium (assembly GCA_011390675.1). Classification (GTDB taxonomy): domain Bacteria; phylum Deinococcota; class Deinococci; order Deinococcales; family Trueperaceae; genus JAABTL01. The sequence continues at coordinate 5,223 of JAABRX010000212.1, forward strand.
GACGCGGTGCGCACCGGGCGGGTCATGAAGCCCGACACCGCGGCGTCGCCCAGATCGTGGCGCAGGGCGTGGTCGAGGTCGCGGCGGCTGATCACGCCCACGATCCGGCCATCGCCATCGACCACCGGCATCCCGTTGTGCGCGTGGCGCGCCAGC
>JAABRX010000213.1 GCA_011390675.1 Trueperaceae bacterium
TCGCGCTGTCCAGCCCGTAGCGCGCCAGGTCGCCGGCCTTGAAGTTGTCGATGACGACGTCGGCCCGCAACGCCAGGCGCCGGACCAGGTCCGCGCCCCGCGGATCCTTGAGGTCCACGCAGACGCTGCGCTTGTGGCGGTTGGTGCTCAGGAAATAGGCAGAACGAGCCTCATGGCTCGTTCTGCTTGGCAGATCGGCTCCGCCGATCTGCACGGGCTCTGGCCCCGATCTGCTTGGCAGATCGGCGGAGCCGATCTGCTTGGTGGATCGGCGCCATGGCGCCGATCCACACGCGTACGGCGGTCCCCAGCCCCGCGTGTCGTCGCCGCGGGGCGGCTCGACCTTCCACACCGTCGCGCCCAGGTCGGCCAGCACCTGGGTGGCGTAGGGACCGGCCAGCACGCGCGATAGGTCGAGTACGACGACGCCGGAGAGGTCCACGCCAGAGTCTACCGCGGGTCCGGCGCCCCGGCCCGGGCGGTGGACGCTTGGCGGAACGATGCGTTCGCGCCGACGGCAACGCGTCGGGTCGGTCAACGGTAACCTGGGCTGCATTCTCATGCAGGTTGCGTGCTATCTTCCCGGAGCAGTCTTCGACTCTTGCAGCTCTTGGAGGTTCACGATGCGTCACCTTCGTTGGATCGTCGCCCTGGGTCTAGCCCTGGGCCTCGCCGCCGCCCAGGTCCCGCTGTCGATCGCCACCGGCGGCACCGGCGGCGTGTACTACCCGGTGGGCGGCGGCTACGCCCAGATCATCGACCAGTTCATCCCCGGCTACACGGCCTCGGTCGAGGCGACCAACGCCTCGGTCGACAACGTCGCGTTCATCTCGCGCGGCGACGCCGACATCGCGCTGGCGCTCGCCGACACCGTGCTCGCCGCCTACGAGGGCACCGGCCGCTTCGGCCCCGAGGGCAACCTGCCCCGCCTGCCGAACCTGCGCGCGATCACCGTCGCGTACAGCAACGCGGTGCACATCATCACGATCGAGGGCTCGGGCATCGAGAGCCTCGCCGACCTGCGCGGCAAGCGCGTGTCGGTCGGCGCACCCGGCTCCGGCACCGAGGTCTCCGCGCAGACGATCCTGAACGCCGTCGGCATCACCTACGACGACTTCCAGGTGGAGCGCCTGTCCGCCAACGAGACCGCCGACGCCCTGCGCGACGGCTCGATCGACGCCGGCTTCTGGTCGGGCGGCGTGCCCACGGGCGCGGTGCTCTCGCTCGCCGAGACGCGTCAGATCGCGCTGGTCCCGGTCAGCGACGAGGAGTTCGCCGCCATCAGCGCGGCCTCACCGACGCTGATCCGCTACACCTTCGCGGAGGGCGCCTACCGCGGGATCGCCCAGACGGCGAGCGTCGGCACGCCCAACCTGCTCATCGTCTCCAGCGACATGGACGAGGAGCTCGCCTACGAGTTCACGAAGAACCTGTTCGAGCACATCCGCATCGTCCGCGCCATCCACCCCTCGGCCAACGAGACCGAGCCGGAGGCGGCCCTGGCATCGCCGCTGCCGCTCCACCTGGGCTCGATCCGCGCACTCGAGGAGCTCGGCCTCACGGTGCCCGACCGGCTCAAGGTCGACTGACACCCTGATCGGATCGCGCGTCCAGCGGGTGGGGGGCAGGCGTTCGCGCCTGCCCCCGCTCGTCGTGGCGGCGTGGCTGGCGATCGCCGGCGGGCTGGCCCCCGCTCTGGCGGCCGGCGATCCGTCGCCGCCGGCGGATCGAGCCGCCGCGCGACTGCGGGTCGTGACCGCCGCCGAGGAGGTCATCGTCGACGTGGCCCTCGCGGCCGACGGCACCTGGGAGCTCGTCTGGACGCACTCCGTCGCCCAGGTTTCGGTTCGTGATAGCTTCGCCTGGCGCCGATCCATGATGTGGCTGACGGACCATAGGACGCCCTACCTGGACATCGCCGGCCTGGGCCACACGCCGGGCAGGGGCGAGCTCCGCGACGACGGCGAGGGCGGCCACTGGATCGCCGGCATCGATCTGCGGCTGGCCGGCGACGTCCACCGCTTCATCATCGGCAGCGCCAACGCGCCCACCACGCTCCTCCACGCGGGACGGGCCCACGACCTGTCCGCCTCCCACCCGGGCGTGCGCGCCCGCATCGAGGTGATCGCGCCGTGACCGACGTTCCCCGCCCAGCCCGAGCCGAGCCCGAGGAGCGCCGCACCATCCCGGTCGCCGTCTGGGTGTCGTTCGTCGTCCTGCTGATCGCCCTGGCGCTCGGCGCGTTCCAGCTCTACACCGCCGGCTTCCGGCCGCTCAACCTCTTCTACCAGCGCGGCTTCCACCTGCTGGGCATCCTGCTCATCGCGTTCCTGGCCTTCCCGATCGGCCGTCGCAAGCGCAGCTTGGGTGGCTGGCTGGTCGACGGCGCCTTCCTGGCGGCGACGCTGTACGGCGGCGGCTACCTCCTGGTCAACCTCGACGCGATCATCAGCCGCTCCGGCTTCTTCACGCCGACCGACGTCGCCGCCGGCGTGGTCATGCTGGTCGTGCTGCTCGAGGCCGCCCGGCGCGTCATCGGCGTCACGATCACCGTCATCGCGGTGGTGTTCGTGCTCTACGGCATGGCCGGCCCCCGGGGGGCGCTGCCGTGGCTCGGCGAGTACCTGCCCGGCATCCTGTCGCACCGAGGCTACGGCTTCGACCGCATCATCGGCCAGCTCTACCTCGGCCAGGAGGGCATCTACGGCCTGCCCCTGGGCGTGGCGGCCACGGTGGTGTTCACCTTCGTCCTGTTCGGCGCCTTCCTCGAGACCACCGGCGCGGGCCGCTTCTTCATCGACCTCGCCTACGCCATCGCGGGCCGCCAGCGCGGCGGGCCGGCGAAGGCCGCGGTCGTCGCCTCGGGCTTCATGGGCTCGATCTCGGGCAGCGCCATCGCCAACGTCGTGACCTCCGGGGCGTTCACCATCCCGCTGATGAAGAAGCTCGGCTACACCCGCGAGGAGGCGGGCGGCGTCGAGGCCGCCGCCTCGACCGGCGGCCAGATCATGCCGCCGATCATGGGCGCGGGCGCCTTCCTCATGGCCGAGTACACCGGCCTGCCGTACGCCGAGATCGTGCGCCTGTCCATCCTCCCGGCCTTCCTCTACTTCGCCACCGTGTACCTGTTCGTCGACATCATCGCCGCCAAGCGCGGCATGCGCGGCCTCTCCACCGCCGAGCTGCCCAAGCTCGGCCAGGTGTTCCGCGACGGCTGGTACTTCCTGGTGCCGCTCGGGATCCTCATCTGGTTCCTGCTGCAGAGCGTGTCGCCGAACCGGGTCGGCTTCATCGCCATCGTCTCGATCGTCGCCGTGTCGCTCGTCCGCTGGGCGATCCGACGCTACCTCCTCGGCACCGACGACGGCGGCCGCCAGGGCGTCTGGCCTGCCGTGCGCCAGGGCCTGGTCAACATCGTCCAGGCGTTCGTCACCGGCGCGCGCAACGCCGTGCCGGTCAGCGTGGCCTGCGCGATCGCCGGCGTCGTCGTCGGCATGATCACGCTCACCGGTCTCGGCCTGAAGTTCTCCGCGCTGATGATGGCGTTCTCCGGCGGCAACCTGCTGCTGGCGCTCCTCCTGCTTATCCTCGCCAGCCTGGTGCTCGGCCTCGGCCTGCCCGTGACGGCGGCCTACATCGTCCTGGCCGTGCTCGCCGCCCCGCTGCTGCAGAGCGAGTTCGGCATCCCGATCCTGATCGCCCACCTGGTGATCTTCTGGTACTCGCAGGACTCGAACGTGACGCCGCCGGTGGCCCTGGCGGCCTTCGCCGGCGCGGGCATCGCGAACGGCGACCCGATGCGCACCGGGGTGCAGGCGTGGAAGTTCGCCAAGGGCCTCTACCTGATCCCGCTGTTCATGATCTACAACCCGGAGATCATCGTGGGGGGCGACCCCTGGTACGTCGGCTGGACGGTGCTGACGGCGATGCTCGCGCTGTTCGCGTTCGCCGCCGCGCTCGAGGGCTTCATGTTCACGCACATGGCGTGGTTCAACCGGCTCCTCGCCGGCGTCGGCCTGGTGCTGATCTTCTACCCGGAGTTCGCCGTCGAGCTCGTCGGCTTCGGCATCATGCTGCTGGTGCTGGCGATCAACTGGACGCGCCGACGGCGGCAACTGCGCGCTGCGGCGCCCGCGGCCTGACGTCGACCGGCGCGGACGCGGGCGCGACGCACCGTCGCGCCTCCATCGTCAGCGACCCAGCAGCGCGAGCGCGAGGTCGGGCCGGTCGGTGATGACCCCGCCCACGCCTAGGTCGAGGAGCCGGCGCATCTCGGCCTCGTCGTTGATCGTCCACACGTCGAGCCGCACGTTGCGCTCGCGTAGCCCGCGCACCATGCGCGGGGTCACGACCTCGATCGATCCCTGCCGCACGGGTACCTGGAAGGCGTCCGCCGCCGGCAGCGTCCAGCGGCCGAGGAACGCCAGGTTGAAGGCGTAGAAGTCGCGCACCTCGCCCGGCCCGGCCGAGGTGGCGACCTCCGGGCACGCCTGCCGGAAGGCCGCCAGGTTGGCGTCATGGAACGACGCCACCATGACGGAGTCGACGCGACCCGCCGCGCGGATGACCTCGCAGGTCCGTTCGGGCACCCGCGGATCCAGCGCCTTCATGTCGAGGTTCACGCCGACGGTCGGGAAGGCCTCGAGCACCTCGGCGAGTGTGGGGACGACGTGGCCCTCCCCGCGATGGGGGAAGACGTCGGCGAGGCCCCCCGGCGGCCGCCAGCGGTAGGCGGCGTCCAACGCGCGGAGCTCGTCGAGGGTCATCTCCGCGACCGCGCCGCTGCCGTTCGTCGTGCGGTCGACGGTGTCGTCGTGGATGACCACCACGACGCCGTCGGCGGTGACCTGGGTGTCGAGCTCGAGGACGTCGACGCCCAGGGCGACGGCGTTCTCGAACGCGAGCATGGTGTTGCCGGGCCACAGGTGGTCGCCGCCCTGGTGGGCATGGACGTGGACCCGGTCGGCGAGGAAGTCGGTGTAGTACGGCCGCGCCTCGCGGCGCTCGCCGAAGGCGGCACCGGCGAGGTAGACGACGGCGAGGAGGGCGAACAGCGCGATGAGAACGCGGGTCAGGCGACCACGGCGGCTTCGGACCATGGGAAACTCCTACGCTCAGTCCAGGAAGTCGCGCAGCTTGCGGGTGCGGCTCTCGTGGTACTTGAGCTTGCGCAGTGCCTTGTTCTCGATCTGGCGGATGCGCTCGCGGGTGACCCCGAAGTGGCTGCCGACCTCCTCGAGGGTGTGCTCGCGGCCGTCGACCAGGCCCTTGCGCAGCTTGAGCACCATCGCCTCGCGCTCGCTGAGCTTGTTCAGCGCCTCGTCGAGCTCCTCGCTGAG
>JAABRX010000214.1 GCA_011390675.1 Trueperaceae bacterium
CGGCTTCATGGCGCCGGCGCTCGCAGCGGTCCACGCCCGCGTGGTCGAGCTGGCCGACGCGCTCGGCGACGCCCCGGAGCTCTTCACGGCGCTCTACGGCCTCTGGTCGTACCGCGGCATGGTCGGCGAGCTCGACGCCGCGGAGGCCGTCCTGGACGTGTGGCGTCGGCGGCTGGAACGGATCGACCCGCAGCGCCGCGAGGCGTACCTGGACGACGCCTACCTCGTGCTCCTGGACGCCGAGGGCGTGACGCACGTCTACCGCGGCGCCTTCCGTGCGGCCTGCGCGCCGCTCGAGGAGGCGATCGCGCGCTACCGGCCCGAGAGGCACCGCGCGCTCGTCGCGTCGTACGGGATGGATCCGGGCGTCTTCTGCCGCGCTTGGCTCGCGCTCTGCACGTGGTTGCTAGGCCGCGCCGACGACGCGATCGCGATGTCGGACGCCGCGATCGAACTCGCCTCCACGCTCGGGCACCACCACACGACCGCCTTCACGCTGCAGCACGGCGTCATCCTGGCGGCCTGGCATCGCGACCACGAGCGCTGCGCGCGGCTCACCGACGTCCTTCAGCACCACGCCCGGGCGCACCAGCTCAGCTTCTTCGCGCGCGAGGCGGAGGCCTATCGGGCGCTCGCCCGCCATGGCGCCGGCGTGGAAGGGGCGCTGGACGGCCTCGCCGCACGCTTCACCGCTCGCGCGCCCACCGCCTACAAGGCCGTGCTCTCTGCCCCGCTGCTCGACGCGCTGAGCCTCGCCGGCGCGCACGATGAGGTCCGAGCCCTGGCGGACGCCTGCCTCGCGCTGCCGTTCGCGACGTGCAGAGCGGAACTGCTCCGGTTGCAGGCGGAGGCGTTCCTCGCGACCGGCGCCGCCGCGGACGCCGAGTCGGGCTTCCGCGCCGCGATCGACACCGCGCGGCGCCAAGGGGCGGTGGCTTACGAGCGGCGCGCCGAGCGGTGGCTGCGCGAGGGCTGAAGGGCGGCGGGTTCGGCTCCGGTCGTTTCGCTCTTGTCGAGTCCCCCCGTTCGAGACCACGGTCCTGGACATGGCCGAGTCGCTGAGGACGGCCGTCGAGGCGTAGCCGGCTCGTGGGGCGTGGTGGCGACCGCCCGGTCGGCCCGAGGGTCAGGGGACGTCGACCGCCCCGGCCACGTCCGCGTACCGAACCGAACCCGAGCCGTCGCGCACCAGGACGAAGTCGCCGCCGACGCCGCGCACGTCGACGTCGCCCGACCCGTCCTCGTCGATCCGGACGTCGCCGCGCACGTCCTCGATGCGGATCCCGCCGGACGCGTCGTCGCCGATCCACACGCTGCCGCCGACGCCGTTCACGTCGATGTCGCCGCTGCCATCGCGCGCGACCTCGACCGAGCCGCCCACGCGGGTCAGGTCGATGTCGCCGCTGCCGTCGCGCAGCACCTCGACCGAGCCAGCGACGTCGTGGATCGCGACGTCGCCGCTGCCGTCCTCGAGGACCACGTCGCCGGCTACGTCGTCGACGCGCACGTCGCCGGAGCCGTCGGTGAGCCGGAGCGAGGCGATGCCGGCGACCACGACCTCGCCGCTGCCGTCGTCGATCTCGAGCGGCAGCGTGTCGGGCAGGACGACCACCAGGTCGAGGTAGGCGCGCGCGAAGAAGAGGCTGGCGCGCGGTACCTCCGTGCGGAGGACGAGCACGTCCCCGTCGCGCGCCGAAGTGAGGCGGACGTCGTCGAGGAGCGCTCGGCTCGAGGCACAGGCGCGACCTTGGGCGGTGAGCATGGTGGCGTCGGCGGAACCCGTCGCGCTCAAGGCGCCGGCTTGGGTGACGAGCCGGATCGAGCGAACGCCTTCGAGGTCGAGCTCGAGCACGCGCGGCGCCTCGAAGCGGCATTGGGCGGACGCGCTGCCGATCAGGACGAAGGCGAGGACGAGCAGGGCGGCGCGGGTGCGCTGGGGGCGGGGCATGGTGGTCTCCTCGGGCGCCGACGTTCGTCGGCGCGCGGGACGCACGATACGCGCCGCTGCGCGAGGGGTCATCCGCCCTTCGGGGGAGGCGTCGTCGGCGGAGGACCCGGACGGTCCGGCCGCAGACGCTCAGCGGAGCCCGGGGAGCAGGTCGGCGGATCGGGCCGCGCTCGCACACCGGTCCGCCTCGGGCGGCGTGCGTGCTCGCGCTGCGACCCCCTGAGCCCGTCCCCGGGGATCAGGTCAGGGCATGCGTTCGATCAACTGGCCGTCGACGCCCCAGTCTCGGAACGGCACGATGAGCGCGTCGTTGGTGAAGCGGTAACTGCCGTCCTCGAGGCGCCATACGAAGTCGAAGTAGTCGGGGAGCTCGACGGGGCCGTTCGTGACCGGGTCGAAGTACTGGCGGGTCCCGCGGATCGCCTCGCTGAACCGGGCATCGGCACGGTCGCTGCTCGCGGCGCGGTCCGCGGCGCCCTGCTGCGCCAGGTCGAAGACGTAGCCTTGCGCCTCCATGCGGATCTGGTGGATCGCCACCGCCGTGTCCATGCGGTCGCCCGCGAGTTGCCGGAGGTGCGCGTCGATCGCCGCCTGCCAGTCCGGGTCGACGCTTGCGAGGCGCAAGACCGTGTCGGCCAGGACGGCGAAGCTGCCGAGCTGCCCCGCGGGCGCGCGGACCACGTGGCCGAAGGCGGTGCGCGCCTGGTAGCCCAACACGCTGCCGTCGGCGCTCCGGCTGAGCGACTCGATGGTGATGACGACGACGGCCAGGCGCTCCTCGACGGCGACGCCGCGATGCTCGAAGGCGTACGTGATCTCGCCCGCCTCGACCCAGATCCGGAGGCCCGTGGCGGGATCGTCGACGTTGAGGCTGGCGTAGGGAGCGGCGAGGTCGGGCCGGTCCCGGACGTCGAGGACGCGGGCACCGGGCCGCTCGCGCGACGTCCACGCGGCGAGGTAGCTGCGGACCCCGTCCACGTCCGGCGAGATGCACCCCTCGGGCTGGGCGGGCAACGGGAAGTTGGAGGTGGTCCACGTCTCCACCGCGGTCGTGGCGATGCGGAACGTCCCGTCGGTCGACGCCGTCTGGTAGTACGCCTGGGGCTTCGACACGCAGCTGAGCCGGGGGTTCCACAGGACGCCCCCCTCGGCGGTCCAGTCGTGCGGCACCATGAGCGTCAGCGCGGGGACGGGCCGCGAGAAGCCCGTCTCGTCCATGATCGTGACCGGGCGCAGGTGCAGCGACTCGAGCATGGCCGGCACCTCGCCCGTCGACGCGACGGACCCGGCGGGACCCGACGGTTGGCGCGCGAGTTGGTACGTCGCGCCGCCGGTGCGCACCACGAGCGTCTCGCCCTGCAGCGCGATCCGGACGTCGAAGCGGTCCGGACCGACCTGGAAGGTCCCGACCAGCTCCTGACCCGAGGCTTCGAGCTGCACCGGGTACCGCTGGCCGTTCGCCTCGATGTGGCCCGTGTAGCGGCCACCCCCACCCTCCAGCACGACGGTCATCTGCGCGTCGCGGTAGAGGCCGAGGTACGGGTCCGTCGTCGCCGTGCTCGGTCGAGCCTCCGTCCGCGGCGGCTCCGCGCCGGGGTGCGCGCCACCCACCGACGCGCCGTGCACCTGGCGCTGGAAGCTGTACCGCGCGCCGCTGTCGCGGAGCACGAGCGTGAGCGTGCCGCCGTCGCCGCTCAGGGCGATGTCGAACGGGATGCGATCCTGCCCCGCCTCGATGACGCCGTCGCCTCCCTGGTCGTCGGCGTACCCGCTGAGGGCGAACGTTCCCTGTTCGGTGTGCAAGCGACCCGTGAAGCGACCTTGGGCGTCGTGGGTGATCTCGACGACCGCGCCGTCGGCGTCGGTATACGTCCCGGTGTAGTGCGCCGCCCACCCGATCGTCGAGAGCAGGTAGGCGCACAGCGCGAGCCAGCGGACACGGCGATGAGCAGCGGGCGCGAGGGGGTTCATGGGTTGGAGGATAGGGCGGCGCCGGTTACGTCAGCCTTAAACCGGGATGCCGCACGCGCGCTTCCGTCGACCGCGGTCGACGTGGTCGGCCCGAGGCGCCTCCGGCGCTCGGTCCCGCGGAAGCGTCCGCTCGGGAGGCGCCCGGTGCGTCGTGGGCCGCGCGGCGGCTGCTCGAGCGGTGGGCGGCGGAGGGTTCGGGGTCGTAGGCGGGGTGCCGGGAGGGTCGGGCAGCCGGAAGCGCTCGAAGTCACTCATGGCTTCGTTCGTTCACCCCATGCGCGCGAACGAAACTCTCGTTCAGATCCCTGAAGGTGTGTCGGTGCTCGCTCTCGAGCAGATCCTTGGACGGCAGGAGGAAGGGAAGCGAGGCAAGGTTCTCTTGGGCACGCGCCATGACCATGCCGGTCTCGCTGCGAAAGATCGTGAATCGGAAGCGGGCCCTCACGATCCCGGCCATGGCGATTCCGTGCGCGTCGAAGACCATCTCGTCGTTCTCGCCCGTTGGGACGTCCGAAGACGAAGACTCGAGGACGCGACAGCGGATGGTCATCCATCGTCCGATCTTCACGACGTACTCGTCGCCCGCCCGCAGCGGTTCCGTCGCCGGTGGGACGACGGTGGTGACGACGTCCCGGCCCCGCATCTTGCTCTCGGACCTCCACTCGCCCCACCTCGACTGCGTCGCGATCCTCGCCCAGCCAGCATGGACGCTGGGGCAAGCCGGCAGAGGCTCGGTGACGGTGACCCGCCACGCCACATCAGCTGGCGACGCCGTCGCCGCATCAGGTCGAGCCATCTCGCTCCCTCAGTCTCTGCGCCTCTTGGGGCGCTTCACGCCAGCGACCACGTCTGCATCTCTTCGGCGTGGCGGAAGCCCATGCGCTCGTACAGGGGCAGGCCGTCCGGGGACGCTTGCAGGAAGGCGAGGTCGCATCCGGCCTCGATGCCGTGGTTCACCGCGCACCAGGTCATCGCTTCGCCGATGCCGCGGCGGCGGTGGCTCGGGAGCGTGGCGACGTTGAAGATCAGGACCACGCCGTCGATGCAGCCGGTCATGGCGGTGCCGACCGCGCGGCCGTCGATCAGGCCGAGGTGGAACCCGAAGCCCGGAAGCTCGAGCATCCGCGGGTCGTCGAGGACCGCGAGGACCTGACGGTCGAGCCCGAACGCCTCGGCGCAGACGTCGTTGAACGTCCGCAGCGCGGCGGCGTCCTCGACGCGGCGAAGCTCGAGACTTGGTGAAGCCGGCGTGGTGGCGACGAGCGGCGCGAGGAGCATGCACGGGACGCGGTGGCCGGCTTTGAGGCCGGCGGACCGGGCCGCGTCCTCGGCGAGTTCGATCATGCGCACCGCGAGGCCG
>JAABRX010000215.1 GCA_011390675.1 Trueperaceae bacterium
GCCGCTTCTACGACGTGCGCCGCGACGAACGCGGCGACCGCTTCATCGAACCCTACGTCGACGGGTTCCAGCTCCTGCGCCTGCCGCTCCTGAACAAGGGAACCGCGTTCACCGAGGACGAGCGCGCCCGGCTCGGGCTCGAGGGGCTGCTGCCGCCGCAGTTCGACGGCCTGGACGGGCAGCTCGCGCGCCTCGAGGCCCGCTACGACCTCATCGCCGAGCCGCTCGAACGGCACGTCTTCCTGCGGCTCCTGCAGGACCGCAACGAGGTGCTGTTCTACGCCTTCGTCGCCCGCCACCTCGAGCGGGTGCTGCCGATCATCTACACCCCGGTCGTCGGCCAGGCGGTGCAGGAGTTCTCGGCGATCTACCGGGTGCCCCGCGGTCTGACGCTCACCGCCGCGACCGCGCCCCGCGCCGCCGAGGCGCTGGCGAACGTGCCGCTCGACGACGTGCGCCTGATCGTCGCGACCGACGCCTCGGCGATCCTGGGCATCGGCGATCAGGGGTGGGGCGGGATGGCCATCTCGATCGGCAAGCTGGCGATCTACACCGTCGCCGGCGGCATCGGTCCCGACAAGACGCTGCCCGTCGTGCTCGACGTCGGCACCGACCGCGCGAGCCTGCGCGACGACCCGCACTACCTGGGCGTGCGCGCCCCCCGCTTGCGGGGCGCGCCCTACCTCGAGGTCGTCGACCGCTTCGTCGAGGCCGTCCGCGCGCGCTACCCCAAGGCGGTCCTGCAGTGGGAGGACCTGTCGAAGGACACCGCCTTCGACGTCCTGGAGCGGTACCGCGACGTGTTGCCGTCGTTCAACGACGACGTCCAGGGCACCGGCGCGGTCATGCTCGCGGGCCTGCTCTCGGCCTGCCGGCTCAAGGGCGAACGCCTCGCCGACCAGCGCATCGTGATCTCGGGCGCCGGCGCTGGCGGCATCGGCGTCGCCTGGGCGATCGTCGAAGGGCTGGTGCGCGAAGGGCTCTCGCCCGCCGACGCGCACGCGCGCGTAGCGGTACTGGACTCGCGCGGCGTGCTCCACGACGGACGCGAGCTCGACGCCTACAAGCGCCCCTTCGCCCAAGCCGCGGAGGCCGTCGCCGGCTGGGCCGCGGACGGCGCAACGCCGGGCCTGCTCGAGACCGTCCGCGGGTTGCGCGCCACCGCCCTCATCGGGCTCTCGGGGCAAGGCGGTCAGTTCGGCGAAGAGGTGGTCCGCGAGGTGCACGCGCACACCGACCGCCCGATCGTCTTCCCGGTCTCCAACCCGACCGCGAACACCGAGGTGCTGCCGGTCGACGCGCTGCGCTGGACCGACGGCCAGGCGCTCGTGGCCTCCGGCAGCCCCTTCGACCCCGTCGTGCTCGACGGGCGCACGTACCCGATCGGCCAAGGGAACAACGCCTTCGTGTTCCCTGGGCTCGGCTTCGGTGCCGTGCTCGCTCGCGCGCGCAAGGTGACCGACTCGATGGTGCTCTCGGGCGCGTACGCGCTCGCCGCCTACACGGCCGCCCTCCACCCCGACCGGGTGTACCCACCGGTGGCCGACTTGCGCGCGGTGAGCATCGAGGTCGCCGCGGCGGTCATGGGCGCGGCCAGCATCGACGGCGTCGCCGACGAGCCGGCCATCGCCGACCTCGACCACGATGCGCGCGTCGCCTACGTCCAAGCGCGCTTCTGGGAGCCGCGTTACCTGCCGTACCGGATGCCCACGGAGCCGACGCACGAGCGTCCCTGACGGACTTCGCGGGTCCGGCAGGGCGCGGCGGCGGCCCGGTGTACGTGCGCGCTGGGACGTTCGTCCCTAGGGCGACGATTCCGTGCAAGCCTGAAGGCGTGGAATCCGACCGAACGCGCGTAGCCGGCGCGCACCTGAGCGCGCTGGTCGACCTCGCGTGGGGCGACGGCGGCGCGAGCGCCGTGCGCGCGTACCTGCGCAAGCGACTCGCGACGGCCGGTGCCGTCCCGTACGGCCCACGGACGCGCGATCGCGACGACGGCCCGCTCGTCGGCCTGCTCCCCGCCATCGAGCCCGACCGCCGACCGCTCGTGCTCACGGTCCGCACCGACCTGTGGGGCGCCAGCGCTCTGGCGGGCGTGGCGGCGGTGCTGACCGCGGTGCCCGGGCTCGTCGCCGCGGGTTTGGAGCGCGCGGTGATCGTCACCCTGTGCGACGAATCGCGCGACGACGGCATGGCGCACTGGTTCGAGCACCTCCGGCGCCACGACGTCAAGGCGGCGCTGACGGTCGGGCGCCTGGCCCCCGGACCGAGCGTGGATGGGGACGACGTGCTCGAGGTCGCCGGCGTCGAGACCGACGCGCGCCTCCCGCAGGTGCTCGATGCCGCGCCGCACCCGGGGCTGCGGCCCTGGCCCACGCGCCACGTCGACGACGGGCTCCCGTTCGCCCACCACGGGGTGCCGTACCTGCGCCTCGGCGCGCCGGCGCTCGGACCCGTGCACGGCGCGCGCATCGCTGTGGCCGATGGCGCCCGCCTGGCGGCGCGGGCCGCCGACTGGACCGTGGGCCTCGCGCGCGAGCTCGACAGGGCACGGTTGCCCGGTCCGTACGCGGGCTACGACAGCACGCCCTACGAGGTCGCCGCCGCCACCCGAGCGCTCGGTCCGGTGCTCGCCACGCTGGGCGAACCCCCGACGGGGCGCGCCGACCTCGACCGGCTCACGGCGCACCTCTACGAGAGCTGAACCCGCCCCTCAGGCCCCTTCGACCACCACCGCCTCGCCCCAATCCGCCAGAGCGGATCGGTGCGACAGCACCACCACCTGCCGATCGCGCGCCAACGCTCGCAGGGCGGTGGATAGGCGTTCGGTGCGCGCCGCATCCCAGTTCAAGAAGGGGTCGTCGAACACGAGCGGCAGGCGCACGTCCGCCGCGAGCAGGTCGGCGACGGCCAGCCGGAGCGCCACGGAGAGCTGATCGCGAGCCCCCTGCGACAGCTGCGCCGGCAACGCCGCGTCCCCACCCGGTTCGACGACGTGCGCCGCGAAGGCCTCGTCGAGCACGACGCGCCGACCCTCGACCCCGCTGAACGCCGCGAAGTACCCGCTCGCCGCCACCTGGAGCCGCTCGGCGTGCGCGCCGCGGAAGTCGTCGACCGCCGCGTCGAGCGTCCGCAACGCCAACGCCAGCGCGTCGCGCTCGCCGCGCAGCCGCTCGAGCGCTCGCCGGGTCTCGGCCAGGTCGAGCTCGGCGACGGCGACGTCGATCGGGTCGCTCCCCTGCAGCCGCGCCAACGCCTCACGGGCGGCGAGCGACCGCGCCTCGGCGGCGGCGGCGGCATCCTCCGCCTTCGCGAGCGCCGTACGCGCGTCCGCGAACGCCGCGCCGGCTTCGGGCCCGCCGGTGCTCGGCGGGGACTCCGTGGCGTCGGCGGCGGCGTCCACCGGTGGCAGGTCGGGGTGCGCGGCGACCAGGTCCCGCCAGGCGGCGAGCCGACCCCCCGCTTCGACGGCAGCGGCCTCGGCACGGCGGTCGGCCTCCGCCACGCCCGCCCGCAGCGCCTCCTGGGTCGCGACGCCGTCGCCGCCGACCGCGACCTCGACGCCGAGCGCGGAGAGGTGCGCGCGGGCCGCACCCGCGGCCGCGTCGGCCGCGGCGCGAGCGGCGCGGTGCGCACGCCACGCAGCCAGCGCGGCCTCCGCATCGGCGCCCCACCGGACCAAGGCGGCGGCACCGTCCGGACCCAGCGCCTCGGCGACGGCCTCGCGCGCCGTGCGGGCCGCCTGCGCGCTCGCCGCCGCCCGCTCCTCCTCACGCCGCACCGACCGTTCGTACTCGGCGGCGACGCGCCCCGCATCGGCCTCCGCCTCGGCGCGCCGCTCGGCCGCAGCACGCCGCCGCTCGGTGAGCGCTTCGGCGCGCGCCGCCTCCTCGGCCCACCGCGCCCACGTCGCCGCAGCGACGCGCGCGAGCCAGGCCTCGACCTCCCCGACGCTCGGGGCGGCGCTGGCCACCCCGCCCTGGAAGCGCGCCCACGCCGCCACCTGCGCGCCATCGCGCCCAGCCGTCGCCGCGGGGGCGTCCTCGGCGACCGCAGCGCGGAGGGCGTCCGCCGCCCCGTCGACGGCGACGCCCAGCCCGGCGGCCACGGCGCGCACGCGCTCGAGCGCCACCGCGCGCTCCGCGGCGAGGCGTTTCCATTCGGCGTGGGCGGCGCCGAGGTCGACGTCGGCGCGGGCTCCGGCCGCGATCAGCGAGCGGCGCCACGGCGCCCAGCGACGATCGAAGGCGTCCGCGCCCTCGTGCAGCGCGGCGCAGCGCTCCTCGAGGACGGCGAGCGCAGCCTCGTCGTGCGCCACGTCGTCGCCGAGCGCGTCGTACGCCTCGAGGCGCCGGGCGAGCTCGAGCCGCGCGTCGTCGTCGTCCACCGGCCGGCCCAGTGCGGCCTGCGCCTCCTCGAGCCGACCGCCCGCCGCGAACCCCGCCACCGCGCGCCGCGCGCGCCGCAGCGCGGGCCGCCGGGGGAGCAGCAGCGCCCACGCGAACGCTGCGGCGACCCCGGCGCCCCAAGCCACGACCGGCGGGACGAGCACCTCGAAGGCGGCCCCCAGCGGCCCCGCCCCCAACCCGATGCCGGCCGCCCATCCGACCGCCCCGAGCCACCGCCACGCGGCGCTGCCGTCCGGCCGCTCGTGCGCGGCGGCGAAGGCACGCAGGGCCGCCGCGACCTGCGGCTCGAGCGCACGCACGGGCGCGAAGCGCGCCGCGTGCCCCTCGACGCGGGCGCGCGCCGCGGCGAGCGCGGCGTCGGCCTCGGCGAGCCGCTCGGCCCACGCGTCGCGCTGCGCGGCGTAGCCCCGGACCTCGGACTCGAGCGCCGGGTCGAAGCGGTCGAACGCCGCCAGCGGCGCACGTGCGGCGTCGAGGGCGGCGAGGCGTGCGCACGCCTCGCGGGCCGCGACGAGCGCCGCCGACCAGCGACCGCACGCCATGCGGGCGGCGGCCACAGCTGCTGCGATCCGCTCGCCACCGTCCACGCCAGTGGGCGCGCCCACGCCAGTGGGCGCGCCCACGACGGCCGCCCACGGGCTCCAGTCGCGCGCAGGAGCCGGGACCGAGCGCTCGGCGGCGAGCGCGGCCGCGACCGCGTGATGGGCCGCGACGATCGCCGCGTCGCGCGCTTCGCGGGCCTGGACCAAGCGCTCTTGGGCGTTCGAGGCCTCCCGCGAAGCCTCCGTCCAGGCCTCGAGCCGCTGCGCCGCCGTGGTGCTGGCTCCGGCGAAGGCGGCGCCC
>JAABRX010000216.1 GCA_011390675.1 Trueperaceae bacterium
CACGTGCCGGCGATCTGGGCGACGCAGGTGCTCGAGGGGGTGGCCAAGCACGGCATGCCGACGCGCGCCGAGGTGACGGACGCGGCGATGGCGGAGCGCGCGGAGGGGGTGCTGCTCAACAAGGGTCCGTACGCCGAGTTCGCCGTCGGGACGCTCGCCGACGTGCTGCGCCGCATGCATCGCCATCAGCACAAGAAGACCGCGCACCTCGCGGCGCTGAGCTCGTGGGCGGACGAGCTGCCGTGAGCGCCGGCGGAGCGCCCGTGGCGCGTGCGTGGAAGGCGCTGCGCCGGCACGTCGCGGACGCCGGGCGCCACGTCGGGGTGGCGCGCGCGCAGGTCGCCGCGGACGCGAGCGGCGCGCCCGCCGACCGGGCGGTCCACGAGGCACGCAAGTCGCTCAAACGCGCTCGGGCCTTCGCGCAGTCGTTGGCGCCTGCGCTGGGCCCGCGGGTCGCCGGCGCCATCGATCGGCGCGCGCGCGACGTCGGTCGAGCTCTGGCGCCGCTGCGCGACGCGGTGGCGGCGCGAGCGGCGCTCGAGGTGGTGCGGGGGCGCGTCGGGGTGGACGCGGGCCTCGACGCGGACGCTTGGGCGGCCGTCGCGCGCGCGTGCGGCGCGGTGGAGGACCGGTCGGCGCAGCGGGGGGTGGCGGCCACGGCGGTCCTCGAGGCGGCGGCCGCCGACCTCGAGACGCTGCGCGCGCTCCTGAGGACGACCGGGAGCCCCGATCCCTCGGTGGTCGCGTGGACGCGGGGGCTGCGGGCGCTGCACCGGACCGCGCGCCGCGCCGCGCGCGCGGCGCTGGCGGCGCCGGACGACGACGAACGGGTGCACGCCGCGCGCTCGAGGTGGAAGCGGCTGGGGCTGGTCGTGCGCGCGTACCGCGCCGCCGCGCCGGAGCTCGTGCGCCCCTGGGTGGCCGAGGTCGAGGCCGTGTGCGCGCTGCTCGGCGACGACCACGACCAGGTCTTGGTGCGCGAGCGGCTCGCGGCGGGCGTGGATGGCGTCCCGCCGGAGGCGCTGGAGCGCCTGCGCGCGGCGTCGCAGAGCATCGGGGACAAGAAGCGGGCCGATGCGCTGCCGCGCCTGGCGCGGCTCGCCGCGGAGCCGTCGAAGGGCTTCGCGGCGCGGCATCGGGCGTACGTGGCGCCGGACTGAAGCGCCGCGGGGCGCCGGCCCGCTTACCGTGCGTCCGCGAGCGCCGCCACCAAGGCGTCCACCCCGGCCAGCGCCGCCGCCTGGAGCGCGAGCGCCTCGTCGTAGCCGGCCAGCGGGCTCGCCCCGAAATCGCGATCGCCGAGGTAGGTCTCGACGAACGCCGTGAGGAAGGCGTACGGCACCACCCGCGCGGCGGGCAGCGGCGAGGCGATCGCGCGCTCCGCCGTGGTCGCGAAGCGCAGTTCGTCCCAACCCGCACCGGCGCCGCCGTCGTCCGCGCCCGGCACGAAGGCCTGGAGCATCGTCCGGACGGTCTGGGTGGCCGTGAGCAGCAGTTCGAGCACCGGCGCGTTCTCGAAGAGCTGCGCGCCCGCGTCGACCTCGATCGCCAGGAGCCCGTCCTGCAGCCCCGCGACCGTGAGGTCCGGGTCGTCGGCCAGGTTCAGCAGCTGCACGAAGGGCGTGGCCTCGCCCTCGCCCACGGTCGCCACCAGCTGCTGGACGAGCTCGAAGCGGCCGGTCGGGAAGGGGTCGGGGAAGGTGCCGATCCAGGCCTCGCGCAGCGCGTTCTGCAGGTCGTCGCGGGCCTGCGCGGCGTCGTCGTAGTCGCGGCCGGCGAGGACCGCGGCCAGCGCGTCGCGGACGCGGTCGAGCATCGTCTCGTCGCTGCACGGTCGGAGGTCGCCGGCGGGGCCGAGCAGCTCGAGCGGGGCGCAGGGGATGAGCGTGCGGCGGTCGTGGACGGCGCTCCCGTCGCGGTACCGGAGCCGGTAGGTGGCGCCGGTCGCCGGGAGGTCGCCCGCGCGGACGGTGAAGGTGTCGCCGGTGCCCAAGACCGCGGTCGACGCGTCCAGCGTCCACTGCATCTGGGTGGCGGACAGCTGCGTGTCCCCGTCGCAGTCGCGCCGGAGGATGTTGCCGACCAGGTCGACGGCGGCGTCGGCGAGGAGCGCGTTGACGAAGACGGGGTCGTGCACCGGGGCGGTGATGCGCGTCCAGCGACGGACGCCGAAGTTGCCTTCGAACGCGACGGCGTCGACGTCGAACGGCGTGCCCGCGCGCCAGGCCGTGGCCGTGAGCTCGACGTCGTGGCAGTAGGTGGGGACCTCGATCGCCTCGCCGGGGAGGGTGGTCGCCACCTCCACGATCCGGCCGTCGCGCAGCGGCTGCGTCCAGCGCACCGTGGTGTTCGCCGCGGACGCCACCGGTGCGCCCGGTGCGCGCGGGTCGACCAACTCGGCGCGGACGACGGTGTCGGCCGAGAACGGCGCGCGGGCCGCCGGGCGCGGCGCCTCGATCCGGACGACGGTGCCGAGGCACGGCTCCGCCAGCCGGGCGTCCCGCAAGCTCGGGGCGCCGTCGTACAGCGGCCCGTACGCGAAGTAGCACAGCACGTCGTAGTCGCTGACGGCCGCCTCGTCGTAGGCGACCGGCGTCCCGAGCACGGTGCGGATCACGCTGGCGTACGTCCGGTCGCCGTTCAGGTCGACGCGCTCGTTCCGCGCGAGGGAGCCGGGGATGCCGTCGCCGTTCAGGTCGAAGCGACCGAAGTCGGTCTCCGCCGCGCGGAAGGCGAAGCCGTCGAGGAAGGCGTCCAGGTCGGCCTCGTCGAACGCCGCGTCGCCGGTCACGTCGAGGATGGCGTCCCATGCCGCGGCGGCGCCGGCAGCGAGCACGGCGGCGTAGGCGTCGATCACCGGCTGGGGGGCCGTCGGGTTGCAGCCGACCCCGGTGGTGTCGGGGGCGTCGGCGACCGTGGTCTCGAGGAGCAGCGCGCGCACCTGCGGCGCGTCGAGGAAGGGGGCGAGCGCCCACGCGTAGGCGGCGAGCGCGGCGACTTGCGGCGTCGACATGCTGGTGCCCGTCGCATCGGACGCGCTGGTCGAGAACTGCGTGACGCACCGGCCCTGAGCGTTCCACGCGGTGCAAAGCCCCATCGACCACACGTCCGTACCGATCGCCGAGATGCTTCCGCCCATGGTCGAGGAGACGCTCGCGCAGGTCGGCGCGGGGCGCTCGGGCACGGCGGGGTCGTGGCGCGTCCGGACCCGGTTCTCGACCACCAACACGTTGCGCAGCGGCGGCAGCGCGACGCCCGAGGCGGTCATGTCGGTGCCCAGGGCGGCGTAGGTGAACCCGCCGTTGTTCAGCGCGAACGCCACGGCGCCCACGGTCGAGCTGTTGCCGGCGGAGGTCGCGTGCAGGAAGCGGTCTTCGAGGCCGCTGCCGGGCGTAGCCAACGCGGTCCGGGTCGCGTCGTCGTCCAGCGCGGGCTCGCCCGCGAGGCGGACCGCCACCGTCCAGGCTTCGCCCTCGCCGCGCTGGCTGGTGCCCGGAGCGCTCGATCCGATGCTCGAGTTCACGACGATGCGCGCATCCGGATCGAGCGCGAGGATCGCGTTGATGCGCTGGATCGCCGCGTTGCGCACCCGCGCGCTGGTGTTGAGCGTCGCCATGCTCAGGTCCACCGCGCGCACCGGCAGGTCGGCCGGCACCATACCGGTGACGTCCTGGCGGATCGCGACGACCTCTGGATCGGGGGCGAAGGCGCCCTGGACGATGCCGAGCACGTGGTAGCCGTGCATGTTCACGGCGCCGGTGCCGAAGTCGCCCGCGACGTAGGTGCCGGCGTAGCCGTCGACGGGTGCTCCATCGCCAAAGAAGTCGAGGATCACCAGCCAGGGGAGCTGGGCGTCCTCGAGGGCGGCGCGGGCGTTCCAGGCGGCGTGGCCGCGCACGGCGAGGTGGTGGTCGATGCGCTGGAGGCGGGTGCCCGTGAGCGGGATCTGCGTCGGCACCTCGGCGCGCCCGATCTCCGCGGTGCCGGCATCGTCCGGTTCCACCGGCGGCGCCTCGAGGACCCATGAGGGCAGCACGGACGCGACCACCGGCTCGGCGCGCAGCCGCTCGAGGAGGTCCTGGAGGCCGGCCCAGCCGCCGGGGTCCGGCACGCGGACGATCGACGACGGCACGCCGCCGAGCATCCCGACGATCGTGGCGTCGTAGCGCTGCAGCAGGTCGTTGACCGCCGCGACCGAGGCCTCGAGCGTCCAGCCGACCTCGACCTCGCGCAGCAGGACCGACGCGCCCGACGGGTCGAGCGCGAAGGCCCCCGGCGGGTAGGCGGCCGGCACCATCAGGTCGTAGGTGGCGGTGCGCGCGCGGGCCTCGGGGTCGCCCTCGAGGAGCACGCCGGCGGGTTCGACGGCGGTCACGACGACCTCGTCCTCGGCGCTCCGGGGACCGTTCGAGGCCACGAGCCGCACGCGGAAGGTCCCGGGCGCGTCCGCGAGGAAGGTGGGTTCGGCGGTGGTCGGGCCGGCGAGGGTGGCTCCGCTGCCGCTCGGGCGCTCGACGAAGCTCCAGGCGTAGGTGAGCGCCCCGGTCGAGCCGCCCCCGTCCAGCGCGACCGTGGCGCCGACGGCGACCGTCTGGTCGGGGCCGGCGTCGACGGCGAGGGTGCCGGAGCCGGGCGTGGCGCAGGCGACCAGCAGCACGAGGGCGAGGGCGGCGAAGATGCGGGCGGCGACGGTCCGGGTAGCGACGGTTCGGGTGGCGTGGCGCACGGGTCCTCCTGGCGAGCCTGCGATCCCGGGATGGTGCCACGGCGGGCGTGAACGAGGCGTTGGCGCCTCCGTTTCGGTGCGCGCCGGCCCAACGGAGCGCGGGGCGTGGCTCGCGGCCACGCCCCGCTCGGGTGCGTCCTGGGCGTCGGGGCCTCAGCGCCGGACGCACCGCCGTTGGCGGCGGACGCACCGCCGTTAGCGCCGCACGACGACCTCGAAGATCGACGTCGTGCCCGACACCTCGTTGGCGACCACGAGGAGCGGGGCGCCGGTGGGGCTGTCCTCGGCGGCGATGAAGACCGAGCTCTCGGCGCCCAGGTCGAGCGCGGCGGCGCTCTCGGCGTCGGCCTCGAAGTCGCGGTGGTTGGTGTAGCCGGCGAAGGTGGGCGCGGTCGGGTCGGTGAGGTCGTAGACCATGACGCCGCCCATGCGCTCGATGACGACGAAGGCGTACGGGACGCCGTCGACGAAGCCGACGGTCACGCCCTCGGGCTCGGGGCCCTTGTTGTCGGAGCGCGACT
>JAABRX010000217.1 GCA_011390675.1 Trueperaceae bacterium
CACGTGCCGGCGATCTGGGCGACGCAGGTGCTCGAGGGGGTGGCCAAGCACGGCATGCCGACGCGCGCCGAGGTGACCGACGCGGCGATGGCGGAGCGGGCCGAGGGGGTGCTGCTCAACAAGGGTCCGTACGCCGAGTTCGCCGTGGGCACGCTCGCCGACGTGCTGCGCCGCATGCATCGCCACCAGCACAAGAAGACCGCGCACCTCGCGGCACTGGGGGCGTGGGCGGACGAGCTGCCGTGAACGCCGGCGCGGAGCCCGTGGCGCGTGCGTGGAAGGCGCTGCGCCGCCACGTCGCGGCCGCGCAGCGCCACGTCGAGGCGGCGCGCGCGCAGGTCGATGCGGAGGCGAGCGGCGCGCCCGCCGCGCGCGCGGTCCACGAGGCGCGCAAGTCGCTCAAGCGCGCGCGAGCGTTCGCGCGGCTGTTGGCCCCGGCGTTGGGCGAGCCGGTCGCCGGCGCCATCGACCGCCGGGCGCGCGGCGTCGGTCGGGCCCTGGCGCCGCTGCGCGACGCCGTGGCGGCGCGCGCGGCGCTCGACGTGGTGCGGGCGCGCGTCGGGAAGGACGCCGGCCTCGATGCGGCTTCGTGGGAGGCCGTCGCGCGTGCGTGCGGTGCGGTGGAGGACGGGTCCGCGCACCGGGGCGTCGCCTCCACGGCGGTGCTCGACGCCGCGGCCGTCGACCTGAAGGGGCTTCGTGCGCTGTTGCGGACGACCGGAAGACCCGAACCGTCGCCGACCGCGTGGGCGCGCGGGCTGCGCTCGATGCACCGGACGGCGCGCCGCGCCGCGCGGGCGGCGCTGGCGGCGCCGGACGATGACGAGCGGGCGCACGCCGCGCGCTCGCAGTGGAAGCGGCTCGGGCTGGCGGTGCGGGCGTACCGCTCGGCCGCACCGCAGCTCGTGCGCCCGTGGGTAACCGAGGTCGAGGCCGTGGGCGCGCTGCTCGGCGACGACCACGATCAGGTCCTCGTCCGCGAGCGGCTGGCGGCGGGCGTCGACGGCGTACCCGATGAGGCCGTCGAGAAGCTTCGGGCGGCCTCGCAGGCGATCGGGGAAGCGCACCGGGCCGAGGCGCTGGCGCGCCTGGCGCGGCTCGCCGCGGAGCCCTCGAAGGGCTTCGCGGCGCGGCATCGGGCGTACGTGGCGCCGGACTGACGCACGGCGGAGCGCCGGGCTCCTTACCGCGCGTCCGCGAGCGCCGCGATCAACGCGTCCACCCCGCTCAGCGCCGCCGCCTGGAGCGCGAGCGCTTCGTCGTAGCCGGCCAGCGGGCTCGCCCCGAAGTCGGGTTCGCCCGCGTAGGTGGCGACGAACGCCGTGAGGAACGCGTACGGGACCACCCGCGCCGCGGGCAGCGGCGAGGCGCTCGCCCGCTCCGCCGTCGTCGCGAAGCGCAGCTCGCCCCAGCCCGCTCCGGCGCCCCCGTCGTCGGCGGTCGGCGCGAAGGTCTGCAGCGTCGTCCGGATGGTCTGGGTGGCGGTGAGCAGCAGCTCGAGCACCGGCGCGTTCTCGTAGAGGCGTTGGCCCGCGTCGATCTCGATCGCGAGGAGAGCATCGTGGATCCCCGGTTCCGTCAGGGTCGGGTCGTCGGCCAGGGCGAGGAGCCGCACGAACGGCGTCGCCTCGCCCTCGCCCACGATCGCCACCACCTGTTGCTGGAGCTCGAAGCGGCCGGTGGGGAAGGGGTCGGGGAAGGGGCCGATCCAGGCTTCGCGCAGCGCGTTCTGGAGGTCGTCGCGCGCCTGCGCGGCGTCGTCGTACGCACGGCCGGCGAGGACCGCTTCCAGCGCGTCGCGCACGCGGTCGAGCATCGTCTCGTCGCTGCACGGTCGGAAGTCGCTGGTGGGACCGAGCAGCTCGATCGGGGCGCAGGGGATCACGGTGCGACGGTCGTCGATGGCGTCCAGGACGCTGTAGCGGAGGCGAAAGGTGGTGCCGGACGGCTGGAGGTCGCCCGCCCGGACGGCGAACGTGGTGCCGGTGCCCAACACCGCGGTCGACGCATCGAGCGTCCACTCCAGCTGGCTGGCCGTGAAGGGCGTCTCCCCGTCGCATTCGATCCGGAGCCCGGAGCCGAGCAGCTCGACGGTCGCGTCGGCGAGGAGCGCGTTGAGGTAGATGGGGTCGTGGCTCGGCGACGCGATGGTGGTCCAGCGGCCGATGCGGTTCCGCCCCTCGAAGGCGACGGTGTCGCGGTCGTAGGGCGCGCCGTTGCGCCACGCCTCGGCCGTGAGCTCGGTGGCGCGGCAGAAGGTGGGGACCTCGATCGCTTCGCCCGGCAGGGTGGTGGCGACGGCGACGATCCGCCCGTCGCGCAGCGGCTGCGTCCAGCGCACCGTGGTGCCCGCCGGGGCCACCGGCGTGCCGGGCGGGCGCGGGTCGAACACCTCGGCGCGGGCCACGTGTTCGGCGCTGAACGGTGCGTCGGCCGCCGGCCGCGGCGACTCGATGCGCACGACGGTGCCGAGGCACGGCTCCGCCATCAGGCCGTCGCGCAGGCTCGGGGCGCCGTCGTACAGCGGCCCGTAGGCGAAGTAGCACAGCACGTCGTAGTCGCTGACGGCCGCTTCGTCGTAGGTGATCGGCGTCGTGAGGACGGTGCGGACGACGCTGCCGTACGTCCGGTCGCCGTTGAGGTCGACGCGCTCGGTGCGCGTGAGCGAGCCGGGGGCACCGTCGCCGTTCAGGTCGAAGCGGCCGAAGTCGCCCTCCGCCGTCCGGAAGGCGAAGCCGTCGAGGAAGGCGGCGAGGTCGGCCTCGTCGAACGCGCCGTCGCCGGTGACGTCCAGGATGGCGTCCCACGCCGCGGCGCCTCCGGCGGCCAAGACGGCGGCGTACGCGTCGATCACCGGCTGCGGGGCCGTCGGGTTGCACTCGGCGGCGGTGGCGTCCGGGGCGTCGGCGACGGTGGTCTCGAGGAGCAGCGCGCGCACCTGCGGCGCGTCGAGGAACGGGGCGAGTGCCCAGGCGTACGCCGCGAGCGCGGCCACCTGGGGGCTCGCCATGCTCGTGCCCGACGCGTCGGATGCCCCGGTCGAGATGTGCGTCGTACAGCGACCGTTCGCGTCCCGCGCGGTGCAGCGCGCCATCGACCACACGGTCGTGCCGATCGCCGAGACGGTGCCGCCCATCGTGGAGTCGAGGTTGGCGCACGTCGGTGCGGGGCGCTCGGGCACGGTGGGGTCGACGCGCGTACGACGCCGGTTCTCGACGACCAACACGTTGCGCAGCGGCGGCAGCGCGACGCCCAAGGCGGTCATGTCGGTGCCCAGGGCCGCGTAGGTGAACGCGTAGGTGTTCAGCGCGAACGCCACCGTGGTGGTGGTCGAGCCGTTGCCGGCAGCGGTCGCGTGCAGGAAGCGGTCCTCGAGGCCGCTGCCGGGCGTCGCGAGCGCCGTCCGGGTCGCGTCGTCGTCCAGGGCAGGCGTGCCCGCGAGGCGAACCGCCGTCGTCCAGGCTTCGCCCGCGGCTCGCCGGCTGGCGCCCGGAGTGGTCGATCCGATGCTCGAGTTGACGACGATGCGCGCGTCCGGGTCGAGCGCGAGGATGTCGTTGATCCGCTGGATCGTCAGGTTGCGTATTCGCGCTCCGGTGTTGTTCGTCGCCGCTTGCAGGTCCACCGCGCGGACGGGGAGGTCGGCCGGCATCATCCCGGTGACGTCCTGGCGGTTCACGAGCACCTGGGGATCGGCGGCGAAGGCGCCCTGGGCGATGCCGAGCACGTGGTAGCCGTGCATGTGCACGGAGCCCGTCGCGAAGTCGCTGGCTTGGTACGTGCCGGCGAAGCCGTCGACGGGTGCTCCGTCGCCGAAGAAGTCGACGATCACCAGCCAGGGCGGGTCGGCCTCATCCAAGGCGGCGCGGGCGTTCCAGGCAGCGTGGCCGCGCACGGCGAGGTGGTGGTCGATGCGCTGGAGGCGGGTGCCCGTGAGCGGGATCTGCGTCGGAACCTCGTCGCGGCCGACGCCCCCGGCGTCGGCGATCTCCGCGCCGCCGACGTCCCCGTCCGGGTCGGTCACGGACGGCGGCTCGAGGACCCACGAGGGCAGCGCCGTCGCGACCGCTGGCTCGGCGCGCAGCCGCTCGAGAAGCTCCTGCAGGCCCGCCCAACCGCCGGGGTCGGGCACGCGGACGATCGAGGCCGGGACGCCGCCGAGCATGCCGACGATGGTGGCGTCGTAGCGCCGCAGCAGGTCGTTGACCGCCGCGACCGACGCCTCGAGCGTCCAGCCCACCTCCACCTCGCGCAGCAGCACCGTCGTGCCCGACGGGTCGAGCGCGAACGCGCCCGGCGGGTAGGCGACCGGCACGGTCAGGTCGTAGGTGGCGTGGCGCGCGCGGGCGTCGGGATCGCCCTCCAGGAGCACCCCGGCGGCCTCGATGGCGGTCACGAGCACCTCGTCCTCCGCGCTCCGGGCGCCGTTCGACGCGACGAGGCGCACGCGGAAGGTTCCCGGCGCGTCCGCGACGAACGTGGGCTCCGCCGTGGCGGGGTTGGCCAACGTCGCGGCGCTGCCGATCGGGCGTTCGACGAAGGTCCAGGCGTACGTGAGCGCCCCGGTCGAGCGGCTCCCGTCCAGCGCGACCGTGGTGCCGACCGCGACCGACTGGTCGGGACCGGCGTCGACGGAGAGGGTGCTGGAGCCGGGCGTGGCGCAGGCGACCAGAAGCACGAGGGCGAGGGCGGCGAGGGTTCTGGCGGCGAGGGATCGTGTGGCGCTGGGCACGGGTCCTCCTGGTGAGCCTGCGATCGCGCCAGCCTGCCACGAGGGGCGTGAACGAGGCGTTGGACCGGGGTCGTCCATGGGTGCCGGCTACACGGAGCGCGGGGCGTGGCTCCGTGCCACGCCCCGCGCGGGTCGGTCGTGAGGCCCGAACGCTCAGCGCCGGACGACGACCTCGAAGATCGACGTCGTGCCCGACACCTCGCTGGCGACGACGAGCAGCGGGGCGCCGGTCGGGCTGTCCTCGGCGGCGATGAAGACCGAGCTCTCGGCGCCCAGGTCGAGCGCTGCGGCGCTCTCGACGTCGGCCTCGAAGTCGCGGTGGTTGGTGTAGCCGGCGAAGGTGGGCGCGGTCGGGTCGGTGAGGTCGTACACCATGACGCCGCCGATCCGCTCGAGCACGATGAAGGCGTACGGGACGCCGTCGACGAAGCCGACCGTCACGCCCTCGGGCTCGGGGCCCTTGTTGTCGGAGCGCGACT
>JAABRX010000218.1 GCA_011390675.1 Trueperaceae bacterium
CGTCACCTCGAGCGTGCTCGTGCTGGCGTTCGTGCTCTACGCGGTGCTGTTCCCGGCTGCGGCCGAGGCCACCTTCACGTCCATGCGGGACTGGACGATCGCCAGCGCGGGGTGGTTCTACGTCCTCGCCGTGGCGCTCTTCCTCATCTTCGTGGTGGTCCTCGCGGGCTCGAGCGCCGGTGCCATCAAGCTGGGACGGGACGAGAGCACGCCGGAGTACTCCTACGGCTCCTGGTTCGCGATGCTCTTCTCGGCCGGCATGGGGATCGGCCTGATGTTCTTCGGGGTCGCCGAGCCGCTCCTCCACATGATCGATCCGCCGGTCGGCGACGCGCTCACGGTGGAGGCCGCGCGGCAGGCGATGCGGATCACCTTCTTCCACTGGGGCATGCACGCATGGGCGATCTACTCCGTCGTCGCGCTCGCGCTCGCCTACTTCGCCTATCGGCATGGACTGCCGCTGGCCATCCGTTCGGCGCTCTACCCGCTCATCGGCGAGCGCATCCACGGGCCGATCGGCCATGCGGTCGACGTCTTTGCGGTGCTCGGCACGCTCTTCGGGGTGGCGACCTCCCTCGGACTCGGCGTCGTGCAGATCAACGCCGGCCTGAACGAGCTGTTCGGCGTTCCCGTCGCAGCGGGCGTGCAAGTGGTCCTCATCGCCGTCATCACCGCCATCGCCACGCTCTCCGTCGGGCTCGGACTCGACGCGGGCATCCAGCGGATCTCGGTGCTCAACATCGTCCTCGCGGTCGTCCTCGTCGCCTTCGTCCTCGTCGCTGGTCCGACCGTGTTCCTGCTCCAGACCCTCGTGCAGAACACCGGCATGTACCTCTCCAACCTGGTCGACATGACCTTCAACCTCTACGCGTTCGAACCGACCGGTTGGATCGGCGGCTGGACGCTCTTCTACTGGGCCTGGTGGATCGCCTGGTCGCCCTTCGTGGGCATGTTCATCGCGCGCATCTCGCGCGGCCGCACGATCCGGGAGTTCGTCCTCAGCGTCCTCCTGGTGCCGGTCGGGTTCACGTTCGTCTGGATGACCGTCTTCGGTGGCACGGCGATCCACATGGTGTTGGAGCAGGGAATCGCGGGACTCGCGGAGGCGGTCGCGATCGACGAGTCGGTAGCGCTCTTCGCGTTCTTGGCGCAGCTCCCGCTGGGGGCGGTGACGTCGGTGCTGGCCACGCTGCTGGTCGTGACGTTCTTCGTCACCTCCTCCGACTCGGGTTCGCTCGTCGTCGACATGCTCACCAACGGGGGCCACGAGAGGTCGCCGTTGTGGCAGCGCGTCTTCTGGGCCGTGGTCGAGGGCCTGATCGCTGCCGCACTGCTGCTCGCCGGCGGTCTCGCTGCCCTGCAGACCGCGACCCTCGCCGCGGCCCTGCCGTTCACGATCGTGATGCTCCTCATGGCTTGGGGCATGATCCGGGCGCTCCGCCTCGAGATCGTGAAGCGCGTCTCGCTGCGCGACGCGCGGCTCACCCCGGGCGGCGGACGCACCGCCGGTGCGTGGCAGGCCCGCCTGCAGACGATCATCCACCACCCGGGGCGCGACGAGGTCCGCACCTTCGTGCGCGACGTGGTGGCCGTGGCGCTCGACGAGGTGGCGGCGGAGAGCCGCTCCCGCGGACTCGATGCCCGCGTGGTGCGGGACGAGGACGGCGATCGCGTCTGGATCGAGGTCGGGCACGGTGAGGAGATCGACTTCTTCTACGAGGTCCGCCCGAGGACCTACGAGCCGCCGGCCTTCGTGCTCCGCGAGGCGCTGCCGGGGCGCCGGGCGCCCCAGGACCGCTATCGGGCGGAGGTCCACCTCCGCGAGGGCAGCCAGGCGTACGACGTCATGGGCTGGTCGAAGCGCGACATCATCGAGGACGTCCTCGACCAGTACGAGCGGCACCTGCACTTCCTGAGCGCCGTGCGCTGAATGCGGTGGCCGCGTGGGACACTCGGGACGACAGGGCGGAAGCGGGACTCCGGGACCCACGACCCCCCGCACGGCGCCTAGCCTGAGAAGGCACCGGGGGCACGTGTACGGTTCGCGGGCCCACCACGACGGAGGTGGCGCATGCCCGAGGTCCCGGACTACCAAGACATCCTCGATCACCTGTACGACGGCGTGTACTTCGTCGATCGCGATCGCGTGATCACGTATTGGAACCAGGGTGCGGCGCGGATCTCCGGGTACGAGGCCGACCAGGTCCTCGGGCGGTCGTGCCGCGACGGCATCCTCAACCACGTGACCGCGAACGGTGTGGCGCTGTGCCAGCACGGCTGCCCCCTGACCGCGACGATGGAAGACGGCAACCCGCGCGAGGCCGACGTCTTCCTCCACCACTCCGACGGGCATCGGGTGCCGGTGCTGGTGCGGTGCGCCCCGCTCCGCGACGCCAGCGGCGCCATCGTCGGCGCGGTGGAGAGCTTCAGCGCCGACCGCGGTATGCGCACCGCGCGCAAGGAGCTGCGCGCCCTGCGGCAACAGATCCACACCGACGCGCTGACCGAGATCGGCAACCGGGCGTATCTGGATGGGCGCTTGCGGGCGCTCGTCGCCGAAGCGGCGCACCACGGAACGAGCGACGCCGCGATCGCCTTGATCGACATCGACCGCTTCAAGAGCGTCAACGACACCCACGGGCACGATGCCGGCGACCGCGTCCTCCGCATGGTGGCGAACACGCTCAAGGCGAGCGTGCGCGCCAGCGACAGCCTCGGACGCTGGGGCGGCGAGGAGTTCCTGGTGGTGTTCGACGGCGTTTCGGACGACGCGTCCGTGACCGCAGCGTGCGAGAAGCTGCGCCACCTGGTCGGTTGGTCGCGCCTCGACCTCGGCGACGGAACGTCGATCTCCGTCACGCTCTCGCTCGGGGCCACCCGCTTGCGGGTAGACGACACCCCTGAGGAGGTGGTCGCTCGCGCCGACGAGCTCATGTACCGCAGCAAGGAAGGCGGGCGCGATCGGGTGACGGTCGGCTAGATAGCAGTGTCAGAGGATCGCCGGCGCAGACATCGACCTCCTTCGCACCGGTGCTAAGATGCTACCGCTGCCGAACCTTTCCGGGCGATCGCGAGGTGCGGATGCGGGTGTTCGCAAGCGGGCTTCTCCTGGTGGCTTCGTTGCTGAGCTGTCGACCGCCCGACTCCATGTGGCGCGTCTGGCTCGGGAACTACGAGCCCACGCTGGGCCACCTCGCGGTTCGGGTCTGCACGGGCGAGCTCACCGCGACGGTCGTCGTCGGGACCCAGGTGAACGTGGCGGCAACGGCCGAGGTGGACGCCATCACCCTGGTGGACGTTCGCTTGGAAGGGGTCGTGCGCGGCGGTGACCTGGCTCAGCTCGAAGCTACCTGCACCGATGAAGACGGAAGCGAGGTCGGGTACGCACGCGTGGAGGGCCGCGTCCGGACGCCGCACCACCCGGCCCGTACCGGCGCGACGTACGTGTACCCACCTCCGGCTACTGCCGATGGTGGTTCGGTGTACGCCGATTGCCTTTCGCCCACGGAAGCACGCGGACGGCCGCCGTGCATCGTCGAGTGGCTTGTGACCGAAGACTGACCGACGCCAGAGCCGCGGAGTCCAATTGGGCGGCACCCCGCTCATCGCACATCCTGCGTCGCCGCGCCGAAGCTGCGAGAGGATCGGAGGGGTTTGGATGACGAGGGTACTCGCGTTCGCGAGCGTGCTGCTCGGGGTGTTCTCGCTGGTTGGCTGCAAGTCGCTGGGCCCGATCTGGAGCGTGCGGGTCGTGAACTACGAGCCCACCGCGGGTGAGGTTCGGGTTCGGGTCTGCATGGGTGCACTGATCACCTCCGTGGTCGTGGGCACGCGCGTCGACGTGACGGTTTCGGCCGAACCGGGAGGCACGGTCCGTGAGGAGGCCCGGCCCGAACAGGGGCTGCGCGTCGGCGAGCCCGTGCTGCTCGAAGCCACTTGTACCGATGAGGGCGGCCTCGAGGTGGGGTTCGCCCGGGTTGAGGGCCGCGTGAGCCGGCCGCACCACACGTTCCACGTCGGTTCGACGGTCGCGTATCCGCCGGCGGTTTCCGGCAGTGGGTTCGTGTACGCCGACTGCCTTGCGCCCACGGTGGTCCGTGGTCAACCACCCTGCATCGTCGAGCGGTTGGTGATCCCGAACTGAGGTCGTGCGTCGCTAGATCCGCGCGCTCAGCCGGTTAGCCTGCCCACGATGCCCGACGACGTCCTCCTCGAGGTCCTCCGACGCCCCGTGTGCGCCGCGTGCGAGCGTGCGGCGCACGCTGGCCGCCAGTACCTGCGCGGGGTGCTCGGCGATGGCGTCAACGACGTGAAGGTGCGCGCCCTCTGGCGCCGCGACGGCGGCCTCTGCGCGGCGCACTGGCGCGTGTGGCGCGCTCTGGAGTCGCCGCCGCTGCCCACCGCGATCCTGCTCCACGACCTGCTCGGAGCGCACCTGGAGGCCGCGCCGGCGCGCCCCGCGTGCCCGGCGTGCGCGGTCGGGACGGGGGAGGCGAAGCGCACGTTGCGTACCCTGGCGCGGCTGCGGCCGGCAACGCTCGATGCCGCGCTGGCCGGCGAGGCGCGCGGCTTCCTCTGCCTCGAGCACCTCGCCGAGATGCCGCAGGGTGCCGCGCGCGAGCGCTTCACCGCGCGGCTGCGCGCTCTGCGCGACGAGCTCGCGGAGGCGATCCGCAAGGCCGACTACCGCTTCGCGAACGAGCCGACCGGGCCCGAAGCGGACGCATGGCTCCGGGCGATCCGCGCCTACGGCGGCGACGTCTGACCCCCGAGGCCCGCCCACGGTGCTACCTTCGCGCATGCCCAATCGCCCCGTTCCGAGCGCCGTCCTCGCCTGGGCTGCCGTCCTCGGTCTCCTGCAGGGCTTCGACATCGGCGTGCACGTCGCGGCCGGTCAGCTCGAGCCGCTGCGCGTCGCGGCCAACGTCTTGATCGCCGGCTGGGCCGTCGTCGCGGTCGTGCGGATCGACGCCGCGCGGGGCCGCGCGGTCCAAGGCGCCCTCGGGGCGTACCTGCTCCTCAACGCGGTGTTCGTCGCCCTCGAAGGGCCGACGAACCCCGCGCAGGGCGGCGCCGTGCGTTGGATGCTCTTCGCGCTCGTCGTCGCCACCACGGTCGCGGTGCTCGGCTTGGCGACCGTTCGAGCGCGCGCGGGGGCGGCTCGACCGAACTGACCCGCG
>JAABRX010000219.1 GCA_011390675.1 Trueperaceae bacterium
GTGGCGCTGGAACGTGGGTGGGTGCCGCGCCTCCGCGGTGCGGTTCGATGCCATGGGATGGCGGACGTATCGGTGGTGCCGCGTTGGCCATCGTCGTTGCGCAGGGCGTGGGCGCGCGGTGGCGGTGGTTCGTTCGGGGCCGTTGGCGCGAAGCGCCTCTAGGCCCCGAACGAACCACCGCCACGCCGGGTCAGTACGGCCGGGTGTACAGCGCTTTGGCGAACGAGGTGCCCGCGCCGCTCCAGGGGACGTGCAGCAGTTCGGCGACGGTGGCGCCCAGGTCGGCGAAGCCGTCTCGGGTAGGGATCGGGCGGGGCACCACGCCGGGGCCGGTGGCGAGCAGGAGGCCGTGCTCGCGGGTGTGGTCGGAGCCGGGCCAGGTGGGGTCGTTGCCGTGGTCGCTCACCAGGATCAACACGTCCTCGGGCCCCAGGGCGGCGCGCAGCTCGGGGAGGCGCGCGTCGAAGGCGGCGAGCGCGGCCGCGTACCCCTGGGGGTCGCGGCGGTGGCCGTAGAGCGCGTCGAAGCCGACGAGGTTGGTGAACACCAGGCCGTCGACGCCGCTCTGCAGCGCCTCGATGGTCTTGGTGACGCCGTCGTCGTCGTCGTCCGTGTGCACCGCTCGGGTGATCCCGCGGTGCGCGTAGATGTCGGGGATCTTGCCGATGCCGACGACCTCGCGGCCGGCTTCGACGAGCGCGTCCAGCATGGTCGGGTTCGGCGGCGCTTCAGCGTAGTCCTTGCGGTCGGCGTTGCGCCGCCGCCAGGCGCCGGGTGCGCCCTCGAAGGGGCGCGCGATCACCCGGGCGACGGCGACGTCGCCCACCAGGATGCCGCGCGCAGCTTCGCACCAGGCGTACAGCGTCTCGAGCGGCACCACGTCGACGTGGGCGGCGACCTGGAAGACGCTGTCGGCGCTCGTGTACACGATCGGCGCGCCGGTGGCGAGGTGCTCCGCACCGAGCTCCTCGAGGATCGCGGTGCCCGACGCCGGACGGTTGCCCAGGTGCCCGCGCCCGGTCGCGGCGTCGAACGCGGTCATGACCGCGTCCGGGAAGCGCTCGAAGGTACGGAACGGCTGCGACAACTCGATCCCCATGAACTCCCAGTGGCCGGTGGTCGTGTCCTTGCCGGGCGAGCGCTCGCGCATGCGGCCGAACGCCCCCTGGGGGGCGTCGTGGGTAGGCAGACTCGTCACGCCGGGCACCATCCCCAGACCGAGGGCGGTCAGGTGGGGGAGGTCGACCGGGGCGACCTCGAGGGTGTGGTCGAGGGTGTGGGCGCCCGCGTCGCCGAACGACTCGGCGTCGGGCAGCGCGCCCACGCCCACGGAGTCGAGCACGACGAGCGCGACGGTTCGGCGGCGGTGCATGCTCGGAGCGTACCGCGGGGGGGCGTGCGCCTGCGGCTTCGGCTTCGGCGCGGGGCAACCGTGAGACACTGACGGGGATGCCGGAAGCGAACGACCTGGGGACGGTGGTGCTCGACCGCCTGCGCGCGCTGGCGCCGGAGGCCGGGCGCGTGGCCGTGGGCGTCTCGGGCGGGGGCGACAGCGTGGCGCTCGCCTGCCTGCTCGTCGAGTCCGGCGTGGACGTGGCGATCTTGCACGTCGATCATGGGTTGCGCCCCACCTCCAGCGCCGACGCCATCTTCGTCGAGGGGCTCGCCGCGACGCTCGGGGTGCGCTTCTCGGGCGCTCGGGTGCCCGTCTCGGCCGTCGCCGACCAACGCGGCTGGAACCTCGAGGACGCCGCGCGTCGACTGCGGCGCGAGGCGCTGCACCGCCTCGCGCGCGGCGAGGGGGCCGACGTGATCGCGCTCGCCCACACCGTCGACGATCAGGCGGAGACCGTGCTCCTGCAAGCCCTCCGCGGTGCCGCTTACCTGCACGGCATGCCCGCCCGGCGTGGCCGCATCGTGCGGCCACTCCTGGGGGTGAGCCGGAACGAGCTGCGCTCCTGGCTCGACCGCCGCCGTCAACCGTGGCGCGAGGACCCGACGAACGAGGACCTCGAGCGCGCGCGGGCCTGGGTGCGGCACGCGCTGCTGCCGCGCATGGAGACGCACGCCGCCGGGACGAGTCATCGTTTGGCGCGCCTCGCGACCGTGCAGCGCGACGTGGCGGCCTTCGTGCGGGCCGAGGCGGTGCGCCGCGTCCGCGGCGTCGATCGGTTGCTCGGCGACGGTGCGCCGAACGGGGCACGCCGTGCGGCTGCGGAGGAGGGGCTCGATGCCGCGGTCCTCGCGCGTCAGCCGGTGGCGGTGCAGCGCGAGGCGTTGGCGGCGCTGTTGGCGGCGGCGGAGGTCCCGGTCGACCAGCTCCGGATCGAGACGGCGCGAGCGCACCTGGGCGCGGCCACACCGTGGCGGGCGAGCGTGGGGAACGGGGCGACGCTCCGGATCGCGTACGGGCGGGTGGCGGTGGTGCGGCCGGCCGCGGTGGCCGCGTCTTCGCTGGTGGAGCGCGTCGAGCAGCTCCCGGACGGCGCCCCGCCGACCGTTCTGGGTGAGGGCTCGCTCGATCTGCGCGCGCGCAAGCCGGGCGACGTGGTCGCGCTTCCCGGCGGCCACCGGTCGCTCGCCGACGTGCTCGTCGACGCGCGCGTCCCGCGTGAGGCGCGCGATGGGGTGCGGGTGTTGGCGCGCGGTGCCGAGGTCGTGTGGGTCGAGGGCGTCGTGGCGGCGACCGAGGCGGGGCCGCGGCTGGTCGAGGACGACGAACACCGCTGGATGCGGCGGGCGCTGGAGCTGGCGGGTGCCGCGGCCACCGCGGGCGAGTTGCCGGTGGGGGCGGTCGTGGTGCTCGACGGCGCCGTGGTGGGGGAGGGGGCCAACGCAACGCGCGCCACCGGCGACCCCACCGCCCACGCCGAGGTGATTGCGCTGCGCGCCGCAGCCGCCGCGGTCGGCGATTGGCGCCTGACCGGCGCCACCCTGGTCGTCACCCTGGAGCCGTGCCCCATGTGCTTCGGCGCGGTCCTCGCCGCGCACGTCGCGCGCGTCGTGTACGGCGCCGACAACCGGCGCGACGGCGCGCTCGGGGGCGTCGCCGAGCTGTCGGGCGAGAGCTGGAAGCGACGGCCGGAGGTGCGCGGCGGGGTGCGAGCCCGGGAGTCGGAGGCGCTGCTGTCGGGCTTCTTCGCCGACCGGCGGCACTGAGCGGCGCGTCCACCACGGGCACGGAACCGCGGGCGCGACGTGTACGATGGTTCGGATGAAGATCCGGAACTTCTCGATCATCGCCCACGTCGACCACGGCAAGTCGACGCTGGCGGATCGCATCCTCGAACTGACCCAGACCGTCTCGGACCGCGACAAGCGCGACCAGATGCTCGACACGCTCGACCTGGAGCGCGAGCGCGGCATCACGATCAAGGCCACGCCCATGCGGCTGTACTACACGTCGGACGCCGGCGACACCTACCTGTTCAACCTGATCGACACCCCCGGCCACGTCGACTTCAACTACGAGGTCTCGCGCGCGCTGCGCGCCTGCGAAGGCGTGCTGCTGGTGATCGACGCCGCCCAGGGGGTCGAGGCGCAGACGATCCAGAACGCCTACCTGGCGACCGACAACGGCCTCGAGGTGCTGCCGATCATCAACAAGATCGATCTGCCGGCCGCGGACGTGGCCGGCGCGATCGCCGAGCTCGAAGAGGTGATCGGCATCCCCGGCGACCACGCGGTCGCCACGTCCGCCAAGACCGGCGAGAACGTGCGCGCGGTGCTGGAGGGGATCGTCGAGCACCTGCCGGCGCCGCAGGGCGATCCGGACGCCGGGCTCCGAGCGCTCATCTTCGACGCGGTGTACGACGCCTACCAGGGCGTCATCGCCTTCATCCGGGTGTTCGACGGCTCGATCGCCTCGGGCGACACCGTCAAGATCGCCTCGACCGGCAAGGTCCTCGAGATCGACAAGGTCGGCTTCTTCAGCCCCGCGCCGACGGTGAGCGAGCGCCTGAGCGTCGGCGAGGTCGGCTGGTTCACCGCGGGCATCAAGGAGATCGCCGACACCCAGATCGGCGACACCGTCAACTCCGTCGACCGCTCGGCCGGCGCCGCCATCCCCGGCTTCAAGCCGGCGATGCCCGTCGTCTTCAGCGGGCTGTACCCGACCGACACCGAGGACTACCCGAAGCTGCGCGAGGCGCTCGAGAAGCTGCGGCTCAACGACGCCGCCTTCAGCTTCGAGCCCGAGACCTCCGAGGCGCTCGGCTTCGGCTTCCGCTGCGGCTTCCTGGGCCTGCTGCACGCCGACATCGTCCAGGCGCGGCTCGAGCGCGAGTTCGACCTCTCGCTGATCGCTACCGCCCCGGGCGTCGTCTACGACGTGGTCATGACCGACGGCAAGCGGCTGCGCGTCCAGAACCCGAGCGAGCTTCCCGCGCCCGATCGCATCGAGACGATCTCGGAGCCCTGGGTGGCGCTGTCGGTCTTCTTGCCCGAGGACTACGTTGGCGCGGCGATGGGGCTGGTGCAGGAGAAGCGCGGGACGCTGCGCGACATGGTCTACCACGGGCGCCGCGTCGAGCTCCGCTACCACGTCCCCTTCGGCGAGATCCTCTACGACTTCCACGACCGCCTCAAGTCGCTCTCGCGCGGCTACGCCTCGATGGACTACCAGCCGCTCGAGTACCGCGCGGGCGACCTGGTGAAGGTCGACGTGCTGGTGAACGAGGAGAAGGTCGACGCGCTGTCGATCATCGCCCACCGCGACAAGGCCTACGAGATGGGCCGCAAGGTCGTCGACAAGATGGCCGAGGTCATCCCCCGGCAGATGTTCGTCATCCCCGTCCAGGCCGCGATCGGCGGCAAGATCCTGGCGCGCGCGACTGTGAAGGCCTTCCGCAAGGACGTTCTGGCCAAGTGCTACGGTGGCGACATCACCCGCAAGAAGAAGCTCCTGGAGAAGCAGAAGAAGGGGAAGGCGCGCATGAAGCAGCTCGGGACGGTGGAGGTGCCGCAGGAGGCGTTCTTGGCGGTGCTTTCGAGTGAGCCATAAACACGAATGAACAATAGAAGGCGTCTTCGGTGGAGTGTGCGAGGTCTATTGCCCTGGGTAATCACCCTGGGGGCGGCGATTCCGACGGTCACGGCCGTAGTTTGGCTTGTGTTCTGGTTTCGCGGAACGGGTTCGGACTTACTCCTAATGGTAGTC
>JAABRX010000220.1 GCA_011390675.1 Trueperaceae bacterium
GATCAACAGGACGCCCTCGAGGCGTTCGCTCTGGACCTGCACGCGCACCCGGAGACCGCGTTCGCCGAGCACCGCTCCTCCGCGGCGCTCCGCGACGCACTCGCAGCGGCCGGCTTCGCGGTGGAGGCGGGGGTCGCCGGCATCGAGACCGCCTTCGTCGCCCGGCATCGCTTCGGCCCCGATGGCCCACGGATCGCCCTGATCGCCGAGTACGACGCGCTGCCCAAGCTCGGGCACGCCTGCGGCCACAACCTGATCGCCGCCGCCAGCCTCGGCGCCGCCCGCGCGCTCGTCCGGGCGCTCGACGTCGGAGCGGGCGAACTGCTCGTCGTCGGCACCCCGGCCGAGGAGGGGGGTGGCGGCAAGATCCTGATGCTGCGAGCGGGCGTGTTCGACGGGATCGATGCGGCCATGATGTTCCATCCGGGCGCCCGGACCATGGTCACGCGCGGCTCGCTCGCGGCCACCCGCGTCACCATGCGCTTCTTCGGACGCGCCGCGCACGCCGCCGCCGCCCCGCACCAGGGGATCAACGCGCTCGACGCCTGCATCCAGACCTTCAACGCCATCAACGCTTTGCGCCAACACGTCCGCGACGAGACCCGCATCCACGGCATCATCAGCCACGGCGGCGATGCGCCCAACATCACCCCGGACTACGCCGAGGCCAAGTTCTCGATCCGCCACCGCAGCTTCGCCTACGTCGAGGAGCTGCGCGAACGTGTCTACGCCGCGGCGCGGGGTGCGGCCGCGAGCGTCGGCGCGACCGTCGAACTCGAAGAGGGGCTCGCCTACGCCGAGCGCAAGGTCAACCGGACGCTCGCGGAGCGCTTCCGCGCTCACCTCGAAGCGCAAGGCGAACCCGTGCTAGAGCCCCTCGCCGTGGGTGGGGTGGGCTCGTCCGACTTCGGCAACCTGAGCCAGGAGCTCCCCGCCATTCACCCCTACGTCGCGATGGCGCCGGAGGGCACCTCGGCGCACACCCCCGAGTTCGCGGCCGCCGCCGCCTCCCCCTCCGGCATGCGCGCGTTGCGCCTCGCGACCACCGCGCTCGCGCGCACCGCCGCCGAGCTGTTCACCGACCCCGACCTGCTCGCCGCGGCCAGCGCGGAGTTCCGAGCCGACGCATGACCCGTCCGTCGCCGGGTGCGCCACGCCCGCACCCCAAACCCGCCCGTAGGAGGAACCGCATGCCCCGAATCCGAACGCTCTTCACCACAATCTTGGTCGCGCTCGTCGCCACGGTCTCGCTGGCCGTCGCCCAACGCGAACTCGTCATCGCCCAAGGGATCGACGTCCCGGGCTTCGACCCCCACGGCCACAGCAATGCCGCCATGGAGGCGGTGCTCGTCAACCTGTACGACTACCTGGTCTGGAAGACGCCGAGCGGCGACTTCGAGCCGGCGCTGGCGACCTCGTGGGCGCCGATCGCGGACGACGCCTGGCGCTTCACGCTGCGCGAAGGCGTCGTGTTCCACGACGGCTCGCCCTTCACGGCGGCCGACGTCAAATTCTCGCTGGAACGCATCGCGAGCGACGAGGGCCTCGAAGAGCACGTCAACTACCGGCAGATCCGCGAGGTCGAGATCGTGGGCGACCACGAGGTCGTGATCCACACGAACGGCCCCGACCCCCTGCTCGTCAACCGGATCAGCCGCATCGGATCGGCCATCATGCCGCGCGCGTACGCCGAGGCGGTCGGCTGGGAGCGGTTCGCCGTCGAGCCGATCGGCACCGGCCCCTTCCGCTTCGTCCGTTGGGTGCGCGACCAGCAGATCGTGATGGAAGCCTTCGACGACCACTGGCGCGGTCGTCCGGCGTACGACGTGCTGGTGCACCGGACCATCCCCGAGGAGTCCACCCGCGTCGCCGAGCTGATCACCGGCGGCGTCCAGGTCGCTACCAACGTCCCCGAGCAGGACCGCGCCCGCATCGACCAGAGCGACGTCGCGGTGGCCGCCCTGGCGCCCAGCAACTTCGTGATGATGGTCGTCTTCAACGTCCGCGAGGGCACCGAGACCGCCGACCCGCTCGTGCGTGAGGCGATCGACCTCGCGATCGACCGCGACCTGCTCGTCGACGGCCTCATGGGCGGCCTCGGCGTACCGACCGCCGCCCGCCTGAACCCCGGCATCTCCGCTGCGCCGATCGACCGCTACTACGGGGTCAACAACTACGACCCGGAGCGGGCCGTCGAGCTCCTCGCCGAGGCCGGCTACGGACCGGGCGAGCTCACGATCAACCTCTACGGCGCCTCGGGGCGCTTTGCGCTGGGCGCCGAACTGACCGAGATCGTCGGCGTGATGCTCGAGGCCGTCGGGATCAACGCGATCGTCGACGTCCGTGAGTTCAGCGCCTACGCGTCCAACGTCTGGAACGTCGGCGCCTTCGAGCACTTCGTCGTGACCGGCTTGGGCAACTCCTTCGGCGACAACTGGTTCGCCATGCGCGCCCTGCTGTGCGGCGGCCAGTACGACAACCGCGTCGGCTGGTGCAACGAGCGCTTCGACGAGCTCATGTACGGCGCCGAGACCGAGGTCGACCCGGCCGCGCGCGCCGCGATGCTCCACGAGGCGACCGACATCGTGGCCGCGGAGCGTCCGTGGATCACGTTGTTCCAGCGCCAGGAGCTCATCGGCCTCGGCAACGCGGTCGACTGGACGCCGCGCGCCGACGGCATGCTCTGGATGTTCGAGGCCACGCCGGCGAACTGACCTCGCGGTCCGTCGGGGTGGGGCGTCGCGCCCCATCCCGACGGACGCGCGCGGCGGCGCTCCCCCCATGACCGCCTATCTTCTTCGACGCCTATTGCAGATGGTGCCGGTCGTCTTCGGCATCACGCTCATCGTGTTCTTGCTCGTGCGCGCGTCCGGCGACCCGGTCGCGCTGATGCTCGGCGACGACGCGACGACGGAGCAGATCGACCTGATGCGGCGCGCGCTCGGGCTCGACCAGCCCTGGTGGGTCCAGTACTTCGCCTACGTCGGCAACCTGCTCCAGGGCGACTTCGGCATGTCGCTGCGCTTCCGCAACCAGCCCGCCTTCGACATCGTCGTCGAGCGGTTGCCCGCGACGCTGCAGCTCGCCGGCGCCGCGCTCACGGTCGCGATCGCGATCTCGCTCCCCGCCGGCATCCTCTCGGCGACGACCCGCAACCGCTGGCCGGACCGCCTCGCCTCGGGCCTCTCCGTGCTGGGTCAGGCCATGCCCAACTTCTGGCTCGGGATCATGCTCATCCTGGTGTTCGCGGTCCAGTTCGGCTGGTTCCCGGTCTCGGGCCGCGGCACGCTCGCGCACCTGGTGCTTCCGGCCGTCACCTTGGGCACCGCGATGGCGGCGTTGCTGACGCGGCTGATGCGCTCGAGCCTGCTCGAGGTGCTGAACCAGGACTACGTGCGCACGGCGACGGCCAAGGGTCTGCCGCGCCGCACGGTCTTGAGCAAACACGCGCTGCGCAACGCGCTGCTCTCCTACGTCACGGTCCTCGGGTTGCAGACGGCCGGGATGCTCGCCGGGGCGGTCGTCACCGAGCAGGTGTTCGCCTGGCCCGGCATCGGCCTTCTCGCGATCCAAGCGATCAACTCGCGCGACATGGCGGTCATCCAGACGGTCGTGATCGTCGCATCGCTGGTGGTGATGTTCGTCAACTTGGCGGTGGACGTCGTGTACTCGCTCATCGACCCGAGGATCCAGTACTCGTGACGCGCCCCTCCGCGTTTCGCCGCCTCACCCGCTCGCTGTTCGCGAGCCCGAACGCGTCCTTCTCGCTCGCGGTCCTGCTGGCGTTCGTCGCCGTCGCGCTGCTGGCACCGCTGATCGCACCGCACGCCCCCACCACGCCCAACCTGCTCAACCGCCTCCAGCCCCCGGCCTGGATCTCCGGCGACGCCACCCACCTCCTGGGCACCGACCACCTCGGGCGCGACCTCCTCAGTCGGCTGCTGTTCGGGACGCGCGTCGCGCTGATCGTCGGCGCCCTCGGGGTGATGCTCGCCGCGGCCATCGGCATCACGCTCGGGACGCTGTCGGGGTACTTCGGCGGTTGGCTCGACGCCGTGATCTCCCGCCTCGTGGACACGTTGCTCGCGATCCCCAACGTGATCTTGTACCTGGCGATCCTGTTCGCCTTCGGGCCGAGCCTCGCGGTGCTCGTGCTGGTGATCGGCGGGATCAACTGGACCACCTTCGCCCGCGTGGTGCGCGCCGAGGTGCTGTCGGTGAAGCAGCGCGAGTTCGTCGAGGCCTCGCGCGCGAGCGGTCAGCGGGTGGCGCTCATCCTGTGGCGCCACGTGCTGCCCAACGTGATGGCGCCGATCCTCGTGATCGCGACGCTCAACGTCGCGACCGTCATCATCCTCGAGGCCTCGCTCTCCTTCCTCGGCCTCGGGGTGCAGCCGCCCACGGTGACGTGGGGGCGCATGCTCGCCGACGGGCGCGACTACGTGGCCACCGCCTGGTGGCTCGCCACCTTCCCCGGCATCCTCATCACGCTGTTGTGCCTGTCGCTCATCCTTCTGGGCGACTGGCTCCGCGACGTCCTGGATCCACGGCTGCAGGGGCGCTGACGCGGCGACCTGGCAGGTCCTGCGGCGCTTCGAGCGGCCGTTCCTCCGCGCGTTCGGCGACGAGGACCCCATCACGGATCGTCGTCGACTTCATCGAGCGCACCCCGTGACGTCGTGCTTCGCCCGGGGCCGACGGGATGGTCGCCCGCGCGGATCCATCGGGTGCGAGACTGAGCGCCATGGACCCCACCGTCCTCCCCCGCCTGCGCGACCTGCTGCGCCCCGACCAGATCGACGTCTCCGAGAGCGCGCTCGACCTGCACGCACGCGGCGAGTCGACCGACGCCTTCCGGCGCCCCGACGTCGTGGTGTACCCCGAGTCGACCGAGGACGTCCGGCGCGTGCTCGAGCTCGCCCACGCCACCCGCACGCCGGTCACGCCGGTCGCGGTCAACTCGAGCCTCGAGGGCCAGACGGTGCCGGTCGAGGCCGGCATCTCGCTCGACCTCACGCGCATGGACCGGATCGTCGAGGTCGCCGCCGAGGATTTCCTCGCCGTGGTGCAGCCCGGCGTCACGTACCCGCGGCTCAACGAGCACCTGCGCGCCACCGGCCTCTTCTTCCCCGTCGACCCG
>JAABRX010000221.1 GCA_011390675.1 Trueperaceae bacterium
CCCCTGGCCGCGCTCGCCGACGGCATCGGCTGGCGCGGCGTGTTCGTCGCGGCGGGGGTCGTCACCGCCGCCGTGGCCGCGCTCCTGACGGTCGTCGTGCGGGCGGCGCCGCCCGACGCAGCAGGGGGTGCCGCGGAGGCCCGGGTTCCGCCCACCGTTCCCGCGAGCGCGGCTGCGCGCCTTCCGGCCGTCACCTTCCGCACGATCTACGCCAGCCGCGAGTTCTGGCGGCTCGCCCTGATGCAGTTCGCCATGGCGGCTGCGCTCTACGGGCACCAGGGGCTGTGGGGTGGACCGTTCCTGGTGCGCGGCCTCGACCTCGAGGTCGGCGTCGCCGCCCGCCTGCTGCTGGTGCTCGGCCTCGCCGCGACGGTCGGCTTCCTGATCGCCGGTCCGGCCGCCGGGCGCTTCGGGCTGCGGCGGGCGATGGGCGGTGGCGCCCTGCTGACGCTCGCCGCGGTAGCCGCATTGGCGATCGCGCCGCCATCGACCTCCGTCGCGATGCTGGC
This sequence comes from Trueperaceae bacterium, assembly GCA_011390675.1. GTDB lineage: Bacteria > Deinococcota > Deinococci > Deinococcales > Trueperaceae > JAABTL01. The sequence goes on from JAABRX010000221.1 coordinate 510, forward strand.
GATCGCCTGGGCCGCGTTCGGGCTCGGCGCCGGCCTTCAGGTGCTCGGCTACGACGGCGCTCGCTCGCTCTTCCCATCCGCGGCCGGCCGGGCCGTCACGGCGATCAACGTCTTCGGGATCGGCGGCAGCGCGCTGATGCAGATGGGCCTCGGGTGGGTGGTCGCGGGCGCCAGCACCGCGCTCGGCGCCGACCCGGCCGATCCGCCGCTGGCCGCGTACCGGATCGCCCTGTGGACCACCGTCGCCGTGCTGGCGCTGGCGTGGCTGCACTTCGTCGTGCGGCGGCGCTGAGCGCTCGGCTTCACAACTCCCGCTCGCCCCAGGCGACGAGCATCGACGGCAGTGCCAGGCTGAGGCCGAGCACCATCCAGAACGCCGCGTGCACGTGGCGCGCTTCGGGCTGCCACGTCATCCGCGACGCGTCGGTGGCCAGGTACCCCGCCAACAGCAGCAGCATCACGACGCCCGAGAGCACCTGATAGGCGTACCGGTAGCGCTCGTTGCGCATGGTGCGCACGCGCTCGTCGACGAAGGCGTCGGGCAGGTCGGCCATCCCGCGCACGACCCGGCGCAGCAGCACGTACAGGCCAACCCCCAACGCGATGGCGACCAGGAGCGCGACCGAACGGTCGAGCCAGGCGAGCACGGAGATGCCGGCGAGCGCAGCGAGGGTCGCGAGCACCAGGCCCCGGCGGCGCGCGGGCGTCCGCCAGGCGTCGAGTCGGGTGTCGCGCTGCAGGCGCTCGGCGTCGTCGGCGATCTTGCGGGTGCGGGCGTCGTGGTCGGCTCGGCTCATCGGGATCCTCCGGGTTCGTCGCGGCCGGCGTACAGCGCGGCGCTCATGGGGGTGAAGGGCTGCAGCGAGAAGATCGCCTCGACGGGCAACTCGAAGAAGGCCGAGATCCGCAGCGCGAGGGCGAGGGTGGGGTTGTACTCGCCGCGCTCGAGGTAGCCGACGGTCTGGTAGTGGACGCCCAGGGCGTCCGCCAAGTCCTGGCGGGACAGCGCGCGCTCGGCGCGCAGGACGACGAGCCGGTTGTGCACCGCCTCGGACGCCGGTCCATGCGTCGGAGCGCGTGGGGGCGTCACCGGCGCCGACCGGCGCGATTCGGAAACAGGAGTGCGTATCCCATGTGCGGAACATAGTATGTCTACTACATTCCTGTCAATCCCTACGAAACCGGCGCGCCCCTCGGGGCGCGCCGGACGCGATCGGCCTCGTGGTGGACGTCAGTTCGAGGCGGCCTCCGCTGGGAGCTCCGCGGGCACGTAGTGCACGTCCCGCTGCGGGAACGGGATGCTGATGCCCTCGGCGTCCAGGCGCTGCTTGACCGCCTTGGTCAGGTCCATCTGGGTCGCGAGGTAATCGGCCGGCATCGTCCAGACCCGCACGAGCAGGTCGACCGCGCTGTCGCCCAAGCCGGTCACCTTGACCAGCGGCTCGGGTTCGGTCAGGATCCGGGGCTCGGCCACCACGACGGCCGTGAGCGCGGCGATCGCCGCGTCGAGGTCGTCGCCGTACCCCACGCCGACCGTCAGGTCGATGCGGCGACGGTCGGCCCGGCTGAAGTTCTTGATCTCGTTCCCCCAGATGCGGCTGTTCGGCATGAAGACCGGCACCCCGTCGAAGGTGCGCAATTTGGTGGCGACCAACCCGACGTCCTCGACGGCGCCGACCGTACCCCCGATGTCGACGGCGTCGCCGATGCGGAAGGGGCGCAGCCCCAGGATCATCACCCCGGCGGCCACGTTCGAAAGCGCGCCCTGCAAGGCCAGGCCGATGGCCAGGCCCGCCGCCCCCAACAGCGCGACCAGGCTGGTCGTCTGCACGCCGAACCGGTCGAGCACCGCGATGACCGTGAAGACGAGCACCGCCCAGCGGGCGACCCTCGCGACCACGGTGGCGAGCGTGACGTCGATGCGCGGGTCTCGCTCGGTCGCGGTGCGCACCAGCCGCCCCACCCAGCCGGCGACGATCCAGCCGACGGCCAGGATGGCGATGGCGGCCAGCACGTTCAGGCCGATGTCGATGAGTTGCTCCCCGTTCATGGTGCCTCCTCGGGTGGCCGGGAGGCCACGTCGACCGCCATCCTAACCGGCGATCGACGACGAACCCGCGTGGGGCACGCGGTAGCGAGCCCTAAGATGCGTTCAGAGCGGCACGTTCCCGTGCTTGCGGTAGGGGCGCTCGACGGTCTTGCCCTCGAGCATCGCCAGGTGCCGCGCCACGTGGCGGCGCGTGTCGGCGGGGTCGATCACGTCGTCGACGTAGCCGCGCGCCGCCGCGCGGAAGGGGTGGTCGTGCTCGCGCCGGTAGGCCTCGACCAGGCGCGCGCGGGTGGCGGCCGGGTCGGGCGAGGACTCGATCTGCTTCTTGTGCAGCACGTTCGCCGCACCGTCGGCGCCCATCACCGCCACCGCCGCCGTGGGCCAGGCGAGCACCACGTCGGCGCCCAGGTCCTGCGAGCTCATCGCCAGGTAGGCGCCGCCGTAGCTCTTGCGCACGATCACGGTCACCTTGGGCACGGTCGCCTCGGCGTAGGCGTAGAGCATCTTGGCGCCGTGCCGGATGATCCCGGCGTGCTCCTGCGCCACCCCGGGCAGGAAGCCGGTGACGTCGACGAAGGTGACCACCGGCACGTGGAAGGCGTCGCAGGTGCGCACGAAGCGCGCCGCCTTGTCCGAGGCGTCGATCGTGAGCGTCCCGGCGAGGTGGCTCGGGTCGTTCGCGACGATGCCGACCGCGCGGCCGCCCACGTGGGCGAAGCCGATGACGATGTTGCGCGCGAAATCGGGCTGGATCTCCAGGAAGCGACCGTCGTCGACGATCGTCTTGATCACCTCGCGCATGGGGTACGGGCGCCGGGGGTCGGGGTGAACCCGCGCGGCCGCCTCCGGCACCCGCCGATCGACCGGGTCGCGCGTCGCCCGCGCCGGCGGGCGCTCGCGCGCCGACGACGGCAGGTAGCCCAGCAGCTCGCGCACGCGCGCGAGGACCGCGCGGTCGTCGTCCTCGACCAGGTGCGCCACGCCCGACCGGCGCGCGTGCACCTCGGCGCCGCCGAGCTCCGCGAAGGTGACGTCCTCCTTGGTGACCGACTTGATCACCTCGGGGCCGGTGATGAACATGTAGGCGCTGTCGCGCGCCATCAACACGAAGTCGGTGAGCGCCGGGCTGTAGACCGCCCCGCCCGCGCAGGGGCCCAGCACCGCCGAGATCTGCGGCACCACCCCGGAGTAGATCGCGTTGCGCGCGAAGACCTCGCCGTAGCCCGACAGCGCGTCGACGCCCTCCTGGATGCGGGCGCCCGCGGAATCGTTGAGCCCCACGATCGGCGCGCCCACGCGCACCGCCTGGTCCATCACCCGCACGATCTTGGCGGCGTGCATCTTGCCGAGGCTGCCGCCGAGGACGGTGAAGTCCTGGGCGAACACGAACACCGTCCGGCCGTCGACCGTGCCGTAGCCCGTGACGACCCCCTCACCGGGGGCGTTGAGCTCGGGATCGCGCGCCTCGACGAAGGTGCCCAACTCGACGAAACTGCCCGGGTCCAGGAGCGCGTCGAGGCGCTCCCGCGCCGTCAGCTTGCCGGCCGCATGCTGGCGCGCGGTGCGCGCCTCGCCGCCGCCCCGATGCACGCGCTTGCGGCGCTCCTCCATCTCGGCGGTCAGCTCGTTCATCCAGGCCAGGGTGTCGTCGCGCACGCAGGTCTCCTAGGGGGTCGGCGGTGGGTCGCCGAGTTCGTCCGGCGCGATCGAGGGCGCGCTCGGAAGCGCGATCACGTAGCGCACCTCGTCCGGGAACACGTACCCCTGCCGGCGCGCGAGGTGTTCGCGGAAGCGCACGTCCTCGCCGCGCTCGGCGATCGCGGCGAGGTCGGCCGCCTCGGACCGCAGATCGGCCACCTCGCGCTCGAGCCGCACGACCTCGCGGTCGGCCACGTACCAGCGGCGCGCCTCGACGGTGAGCATGACCGCGGCCTGCAGCGCACCCAGCGTGCACGCCGCGACGAGCAGCGCGGTGGCGCCGCGGCCGATGCGCGCGGGACGGCGCGGGTCGAGGGCGGGGTCGTCGGGCGGGAGCGTGCGGCTGGCGCCGCGCGGGCGTGGGGCGTCGTCGCGCTCGCCCGGCCCGAGGCCGCGGGGGGCGGGTTCAGGGCGCCGCTCGGGCATCGGCGTCGGTGCCCGTCCGGCACCGTCGCGCGGCGCGTACGGCCCGACGCTCACGACGCCCGCCGAGGCGCGCCGGCACGGCCGCCGTTGCCCCCGGCGCCACCCTCGCCCGCGACGCCCGCCGCCACGCCGGCGATCGCCTCGCGCAGGAAGTGCGCGGCCGCCTCGGGCGGCGTCGGGTTGACGTACGCTCCGAGCGACCAATCGAACCCCGCGTTCCGCGTGACCCGCGGCAGCAGCTCCACGTGCCAGTGGTAGGCGCCGTCGCCTGCTGCAGGGATCGTGTGCAGGACCAGGTTGTACGGAGGCCGGTCGAGCGCCGCGTCGAGCGCCTCGAGCACCGTCCGCAGCAGATCGGCGAGCAGCGGCAGGTGGTTGCCGGCGATCTCCTGGAACGCGCTCTGATGGTCGCGCGGGATCACCCAGGTCTCGAAGGGCGACTTGGCAGCGAACGGC
>JAABRX010000222.1 GCA_011390675.1 Trueperaceae bacterium
CCGCGCGCCTGCAGCCGGCCGAGCGACTCGCGCACCACGATGCGGCTGACGCCGAGCTGCTCCGCGAGCTCGCGCTCGCCCGGCAACCGGTCGCCGGCCGTGAGCTCGCCGTCGAGGATGCGCCCCGCGAGGCGATCGGAGACGGCGTCGGGAAGCGACACCCGCGCGACCGGTTCGAAGGCCGCGGGGCGGTCGGGGGGCGCGGTCGCGATGGCGGGCCTCCTCTCGGGGCGGTTCCCCCGGGCTGCGGTCAGGTGGTATGACCAGAGGACCTGGAGCGTACGGTGGCCCAGCGCGGCTGTCAACCGTGCCCGCCCACCGCGCCGCCGAACGGCGCCGTCCTGGCTGGCTGCGGCGGGGGCGATGAGGAGGAACCGATGAGCGACGTCCCATCCGGCGGGGAGCGCCCGCTGCCGCAGGCCCTGGCCGACCGCGACGGCGCCCGCCTCAGCGTGCTGGTGACCGGCGCCGCCGGCCGCGTCGGCACCGCCGTGCGTCCGTTCCTGCGCGAGCGCTTCGACCTGGTGCTCTTCGACCGCGTCGCCACCCCCGCCTCGCAGCCGGGCGAACGGGTCGTGGTGGGCGACCTCGCGGTCCGCGCCGACGTCCGAGCGGCGCTGGCCGGCGTCGACGCGGTGCTGCACCTGGCCTGCGTCCACGGTCTCGAGCTCGCGTTCGACGCTTCGCTCGACGCCAACTACCGCGCCACCGTGCACGTCCTCGACGAGGCCCGCCGGACCGGCGTGCGCCGCTTCGTCTACGCGAGCAGCCACCACGTCCACGGCGCCCACGAGCGCGACGGCTTCGCGGGCGACGGCGCGTCGTTCGCCCCCGACGCCTACTACGGGCTCGGCAAGGCGTTCGGCGAGCTCGCCTGCGCGTTGCACGCCGAGCGCTTCGGGCTCGAGGTGCTCGTGGCGCGCATCGGCAACGCCGACCCGCAGGTTTCCGACGATCGCGCGCTGCGTCTGTGGACGAGCGCGCGCGACCTGGCCGAGCTGCTCACGATCGGCCTCACCCACCCCGACGTGCGCCATGACGTGGTGTACGGCCTCTCGATCTGTCCGGAGCCGCTGTACCGCAACGAGCGCGCCTTCGAACTCGGGTACCGACCGCGCGACCGGGCGCTCGACCACCTCGCCTCCGGGTTCGTACCGTTCGAAGCGATGGATGAACGCCTGGGGCGCGCCTACGTCGGTGGCGCGTACATGGTCGCGCCGCTGCCGACCGGTGAGGAGACGCCATGAAGATCCGCTCGGTCGAGACCATGATCGTCGACATCCCCTTCCACGACGGGGGCAAGGGAGAGGGCATCGGCCCGACCACGTGGAACACCCTGGAGATCGCGCTGGTGCGCGTCGAGGACGAGGACGGCTTCGTCGGTTGGGGCGAGGGCTTCGGCTACTTCGTCACCGACGCGACCAAGGCGGTCGTCGATCGGATGATCGCGCCGGTGCTCGTGGGCACCGAGGTCGACGACGTCCCCGCCTGGAACCTCGCGACGCAGAAGCGCCTGCATCTGTTCGGTCGGTACGGCGTCACCATGTACGCGATCTCGGGCGTCGACATCGCGCTGTGGGACCTGAAGGCGAAGCGCGCCGGGTTGCCGCTCCATCGCCTGCTCCGCGCCGAGGAGGCGGACGCGCCATCGCCGGTCCCCTTCTACGCCAGCCTGGTGCGCTACGCCGACGACGCGATCGCCCCGCGGGTGTGCGCCCAAGCGCTCGAACGCGGCTTCCGCGACCTCAAGCTGCACGAGATCACCCTGCCGCACGTGCGCGCGTGCCGCGCCGCGGTCGGCGCCGGCGTGCCGATGTCGGTCGATGTGAACTGCAACTGGAGCGACGCCTTCGCGCGCGACGCCATCGCGCCGCTCATCGAGCAGGGGGCGTCGTGGCTCGAAGAGCCCATCTTCCCGCCCGAGGGGTACGCCCAGCTCGCCGCGCTGCGCGGCCACGGTCTGCCGATCGCGGCCGGCGAGAACTGGTGCACGAGCGTGCAGTTCGAGCACGCGCTCGCCGCCGGAGCGATCGACTTCGCGCAGCCGAGCGTCACCAAGGTCGGCGGCGTCAGCGAGTTCGTCGCGGTGGCCGAGGCCTGCGGTCGCGCCGGGGTGCCGCTGCTGCCGCACTCGCCGTACTTCGGCCCCGGCATGCACGCGAGCCTGCAGCTGGCGGCCGCGCTCCCCGGCGTCCGGCAGCTCGAGTACCTCTACGTCCAGCCCGACGCCTGGTTGGCGCCGCTCGGCGAGCCCGGCGAGGGCGGCACGTTCGCGGTCCCGGAGGGGCCCGGCTTGGGCTTCGAGCCCGATCCCGACGTGCTCGCGCGCTACCGGCGGGCCTGAGGCGCGGTCAGGCGCGCCCGGCCGATCAGCGCGTCGGTTCGGGGGCGGACGGCGCACCGGCATCCGCGTCGGCAGGGGCGGGGGTCGTGCGCGCCGCGAGGGCCCGCACGGCGTCGCCGTCGAGGAGCGCGAGGTCGCTCGCCACGCGCATCTTCACCGCGGCCGCGGCCACCCCCCAGGCGAGCGCGCCCTCGAGGTCGTCGCCCAGCGCGACGTGGCCGGCGAGCACGCCGGCGGCGAAGGCGTCGCCGCGGCCGATCCGCCCGGGACCCTCGGCCGGCGGCGCCGCGCGCGAGGCGAGCGCGCCGTTGGCGGCGCGCGCCCACGCGCCCGCCGCACCCCGGGTGACGGCCACGGTGGCGCGGGGCGCGAGGGCGGCGAGCGCGGCGAGCAACGCGGGAGGATCCACCGCGCCGGCCACGTCGGGCCACAGCGCGCGCGCGTCGCGTTCGGCGACGAACACCAGGTCGGCGCTCGCCAGGTACGGCGCGCAGCGCTCCGCGAGCGCCGCGGCCCCGGGCAGCGTCGCCCGGCGGTTGACGTCGAAGCTGCGCCGCACCCCATGGGCCCCGGCGGATCGCCAGAGCCGCTCGAGCGCGGCGAGCGGTGCGCCGTCGATCGCCAGGTCGATGCCGCTCAGGTGCAACCAGGCGGCGTCTGCGAAGAGCGTCGCCAGGAGGTCGTCGGGCAGGTGCTCGGAGAGCAGCCCGGCGAACGTCGTGCCGCCGCGGTCGTAGGTGACGCGCGTCGGCTGCTCGCCGCGGCCGGTCTCGGCCACGTAGAGCCCCATGCGTCCGTCGGCGCGCAGCACCTGGTCGACGTCGACGCCCGCCGCCGCGACCTCGTGCAGCAGCGCGTCGCCCAACGGGCCGGCCGCGACCCGCGACCACCAGCGCGCCGGAACACCTAGGCTCGCGACGCCCGCGGCGACGTTCGCCTCGGCGCCGCCCACGTGCACCTCGAGCGTGCGCGCGCCGAGGAGCGGCGCGGCGTCGGGCGGCGTCAGGCGCAGCAAGCCCTCGCCGACGGCGACGACCGTGCGGCGAGCGGCGTCGGCGAGCCGGATCAGCCGCGCGCCGTCGGCCTCGGCGTGCACGGGGACGACGGGGGCCGCGAAGGGCGCGGTCCGGACCTCGTTCGGGCTCGGGCGCTCGCGGCCGCTGCCGGCCGTGCGTCGGGACGGTGGATCTCGCCGATCGGTGTCCATTCAGTGCTTCTCCCTCCACCAAGCGTCGTCGAGTCGCTCGCGGGCGGGCGTGGTCGTCCGAGAGCGTACCGTGGGCGAACGGGCGCCCGTGCGGCGACGCGAGGACCCGGTGAGGAGGCTCCATGCTCCGCTTCGGCATCGTCGGCGCCGGCAACATCGCACGGACCCACGCGGCGGCGCTGCGCGCCAGCGACCGTGCGTCCCTGAGCGCGGTCGCTGGTGGCGACGGCGCGGCCGAGCTCGCGGTCACGGAGGGCGCGCGCCACCACGACGACCCGGCCGCGCTGTTCCGAGATTCCGCGGTCGATGCGGTGATCCTGTGCACCCCCAGCGGCGTCCGCCGCGATTACGCGGTCGCCGCCGCCGAGCACGGCAAGCACGTACTGGTCGAGAAGCCGATCGAGGTGGACCTCGCGCGCGCCCAGGCGATCGTCGCGGCCTGCGAGCGCCACGGCGTGACGCTGGGCGTGGTCTACCAGTCGCGCTTCAAGCCGCACGCCGAGGCGGTGCGCGCCGCGGTCGAACGTGGCTCGCTGGGCGCGTCGGTGCTCGCGAGCATGGCGGTCAAGTGGCACCGCCCCGCCGCGTACTACGCCGACACCGCCTGGCGCGGGACGTGGGCGTACGACGGCGGCGGCGCCCTCATCAACCAGGCGATCCACAACGTCGACCTGCTGCTCTGGTTCCGGGGCGACGTGCGCCGCGTCCACGCGGTCGCCGCCAACCGGCTCCACCAGGGCATCGAGGTCGAGGACACGGTGGTCGCCCACCTGGAGTTCGCCGACGGCGGCCTCGGGGTTCTCGAGGCGACCACGGCCACCCACCCGGGCAGCCCGCGCCGCATCGAGCTGCACGGCACCGACGGGACGATCGTGCTCCTGGACGACGAAGTCCACGAGTGGACGCTGCGCGACGGCTCGCCGGCACCCGGCCACGAGGTCGCCGCCGCCACCGCCTTCGCGGCCTCTACCCACGTCATGAGCGACCACCGCTGGCACCAACGGCAGCTCGAGGACTTCGTCGACGCCGTGCGCGAGCAGCTCCGGCCGCGGGTCGACGGGCGCGAGGGTCTGCGCTCGTTGGCGTTGGTGCTCGCGGTGTACGCGTCGGCGCGGACGGGGCGCACCGTCGACGTGGCCGGGGTTTAGCGGCGCTGCCTCACTCCGGCAGCGCGAACCCTTGCGTCCGCAGGTAGCCGACGACGTTCGCTGCGAACGCCGCGTGGTCGGCACGCGTGTACTTGAGCTCCGAGTAGACCTGCGCGAGGTTGCGCACGCCGCTGGCCTCGATGCGCGCGCGCAGTTCGGGGTTCGCCATGTAGCGCGCCCAGCCCGCGGTCTCGCGCTCGCGGTAGGTCGCGCGGACCTCGTCGTCGCTCGGGTCGCGGTACGTCTCGAAGTGCACCAGGCCCTCCAGCGGTAATCGGTCGCGCTGTGGGGGGTCCTCGGCGGGGGTGCCCATGACCAGGCCGGCCACCGGCACCACGTGCGGCGGGAGCTCGAGGATGCGACCGATCTCGTGGCAGTTGGCCAGCGTGCTGCCCAGGTAGCAGATGCCCAACCCCTCGGCCTCGGCCGCCAGCGCGAC
>JAABRX010000223.1 GCA_011390675.1 Trueperaceae bacterium
TCGACCACGTCCCGCACGCTCGCGTCCCCCGTCAGCGCGTCGACCAATGCCCCGCGCACCGGCTCGAACCAGGGCTCGCCCGCACCAGGGAGACGTGCCCACGGAAGCGCCGCCGCATCGGTCCAGGCGAACTCGGGGTGCGCGGCGCGGACGTGGGCGAGGATCCGCACGACCGCTTCGAGCGGCCGCAGCGCCGCAGCGTCGGTCACGTGCAGCTGCACCCCCTCGCAGACCGCCCCCGCGTGCCGGTCGCTGCGCGGCCGGAACGTCACCGGGCGGAAGCGCAACCCCGGAAGCTCCAGCGCGGTGAGCGCCCGCGCCAGCGCGTACCCCTCGAGCCACGGCGCGCCGACCAGTTGGAACGGGAGCGTGGTCCCGCGCCCCTCGGAGAGGTTGGTCCCCTCCAGGAGCACGAGCCCCGGGTAGAGGGCCACCGATTCGGGGGTCGGCAGGCCGGGCGAGGGCGGCACGAACGGCGCGGGCGCCGGGTCGCCGCGCGTCCAGCCCGTCACCGGCGCGACGTGCAGGTCGACGTCCAGGTGGCGCGTCCCCCAGGCGACCACCTCGCCGAGCGTGCGGCCGTGCTGGAAGGGGACGTCGAGGTACCCGAGGAACGACCGGTGCTCGGGGTCGAGGGCCGGGCCGTCGACGCGCGGACCCGACAGCGACGGTCGGTCGCACACGACCACCCGGGTGCCGGTCTCGGCGGCGGCCTCGCACAGCAGCGCGGCGGTGGTCGCGTAGGTGTAGCAGCGCACCCCCACCTCCTGCACGTCGACGACGACCGCGTCCAGCGAGCGCAGGACGTCGGCGCTCGGCCGACGGCGCGGACCGTAGAGGCTGTGGACCGCCAGCCCGGTGCGCGCGTCGCGGCGGTCGTCCACCGGGGTCGCGTCGTCCTCGAAGCCGCTCCAGCCGTGCTCGGGCGTCAGCAGCGCCACCAGCTCGACCCCGGGCGCGGCGCGCAGCGCCTCGAGCGTTGGGATGCCGTCGGCGGTGAGCGAGGCCTGGTTGGCGAGCAGCGCCACCCGCCGGCCGTCCAGGAAGCGACCAGGATCGGCGAGCAGCGCGTCGATGCCGAAGCGCACGCCCGTGCGCGTCGCCCAGGGTACGGACGCGCCGGCGCGCGTCACCCCTTGACCGCGCCCGCCGTCAACCCCGCGATGAACTGCCGCGACATGATCAGGTAGATGATCAAGAGCGGGAGGCTGGCGAGCACCATGCCGCTGAAGACCAGGCTCCAGTCGACCAGGTGCTGGCCGAAGAAGATCTGCATCCCCAGCGGGATCGTCTTCCACGTGTCGCTGGTGAGGAACAGCAGCGGGAAGAAGAAGTCGTTCCACCACGGCACCACGTTCACGATGACCACCGTCGCCAGGCCGGGGCGCACCAGCGGGAGCATGATCCGCCAGAAGGTCTGCGCCTCGGTGCACCCGTCGATGCGCGCGGCGTCTTCGAGCTCGCGCGGCAGGTTGCGGAAGAAGACCGACAGCAGGAAGACCGACATCGGCATGCCCGAGGCCGTGTACGTGAGGATCAGCGCGAACGGGGTGTCGAGCAGGTTCAGGTCGCGCATGAGCAGGTAGAGCGGCAGGATGCCCAAGCGGATCGGGATCATGATGCCGGCCAGGAAGAAGAGGAAGAGCGCCCCGCGCAGCTTGAAGGTGTAGCGCGCGAGCGCGTACGCGGCGGGCGCGGCGGTGGCGAGCAGCAAGATCGCCGAGGCTCCGGTGATCAGCAGGCTGTTGCGCAGGTAGAGCCCGAAGTTGGCTCGCTCCCACACGCGCCGGAAGGTGTCCAGGCTCCAGGACTCCGGCGGGCCGAACGGGTTTCGGAAGATCTCGGGGGTGCTCTTGAAGGCGGTGAGCACCATCAGCACGACGGGATAGAGGAACACGGCCGCCATGAGGCCGAGCACGAGGTAGATGACGACGCGCGCGGTCACGCGTCCGGTGGGCGTCGAGGCGGCCATGTCAGTACTCCGTCTGGCTGCGGCTCGTGAAGCGCACGCCGAAGGCCGAGACGATGCCGATGACGATCAGCATCAGCACCCCGATGGCGGCCGCGATGCCGATCTGGCCGGGCTCGCCACCGGTGGTGGGGTCGCCGAAGGCGGTCCGGTAGAAGAGCGTCGCGAGCAGGTCGGTCGCGTACCCGGGCGCGCCGGAGGCGCCCTGCATCACGAAGACGAGCTCGAAGGCGTTGAAGTCCCAGATGAAGGTCAGGATGGTCACCATCGCGATGCTCGGGAGCAGCAGCGGGAAGGTGACGAAGCGGAAGTCCTGCCAGGGGCTGGCGCCGTCGACGATCGCGGCCTCGTGGAACTCCTTGGGGATCGCCTGGACGGCGGCCAGGAACACCAGGATGGGGAAGCCGAGCCAGGCCCAGGCGTTGACGAGGATGATCGCCGTCATGGCGGTGTCGGCCTGACCGAGCCACGGCTGCACGGCGTCGCCCAGGCCGGTGCGCCGCATCGCTTGGGGCACGGCGCCCCAGGTGGGGTTGAGCATCATGCGCCAGAGGAAGCCGACGACGACCAGCGACAGCGTGTGCGGCAGGAAGTAGGCCGCCTGGAAGAAGGCGAAGCCGCGCCACTTCTTGGCGAGCAGCACGGCGACGAACAGCCCGAGGGTGGTCTGGATCGCGAAGGTGAGCACGAAGAAGTAGGCGTTGTGGCTCATCGCGCCCCAGAAGCGCTCGTTGTACGGCCAGCTTCCGAGGACCGTGGCGAAGTTCTGGAGCCCGGTGAAGCCCTTGCGCACGTAGCCGTCCCACTCGTACACGCTGTACGTGAGCGAGGAGAGCAGCGGGTACGCCATGAACATCCCGTAGATGAGCAGGGCCGGGGTCAGGAAGACGACCAAGTGGCCGTGCTTCCCCCACCAACTTCGGGTCTGGCGCAAGGCGGACCTCCGTGGAGCGCGCGCTGGGATCGGTCGATCGGTTCGATTCGAAGATAGGCGCGAGGATAGATGGACGGAGCGCGGGGGCGCACGTGGGTGCGCCCCCGCGGGGTCGGTTCAGTGGAGCCGTGCGCTCAGCGGAAGCCCTCGAACCACTCGGCGACGCCGCGCTGGATGTTGGTGACGGCCTCGTCGATGGTCTTGGAGTCGCCCATGACGGCCTGCATCTCGTTCTGCAGCAGCGTCGAGCCGCTCGGCTGGCCGAAGCGGAAGGCGGTGAGCATCAGGTAGGGGGTCCCGATGTCGTTCATCATCTCGACCATGCCGGCGAGCGCCGGGCTGGTGGGCTCGGTGCCGGGGACGGCCGAGATCTGCGAGAGCTCGTCGGTGAACATCTGGCCGAACTCCTGGCTCGCGAGGAACTCGATGAAGCGCATGGCTTCTTCCTGGTGCGGGCTGGCGGCGTTGATGCCGTAGGAGCCGTCCACGTAGTAGCTCACGTGGGCGGGGGTGGCGGCGTCGTCGGCCGGCACCGCGAAGGAGCCCACGCGCAGGTCGGGGTTGAGGTTGCGCATGTTGCCGAGCTCGTACGAGCCGCCGATCAGCATGCCGGCCTGCTCGAAGGCGAACAGCGTCTGCATGTCGGTGTACCCGACGCCCATGTAGTTGTCGGCCAGGTAGGGGCGCAGCGCGACCATGCGCTCGAGCGCCGCCGCGAAGCGCGGGTCGGTGAAGTCGGTCTCGCCGGCGGTGATGGCGTCGAAGAAGTCGGTGCCGCCGTAGAAGGTGGGCGCGACGCCGCCGAACAGCGTCTCGACGGTCCACGGCTCCAGCGCGCCGTTGGCGAGGGCGTTGACGCCCGACGCCTTCAGGGCGTCGCCGACCGCGAGGAACTCGTCCCAGGTGGTGGGCTCTTCGAGGCCGAGGCGCTCGAACATCGCCTCGTTGTAGAGCACCTGCACGGTCTGCAGGGCGAAGGGGACGCCGTAGACGCCGCCGTCGGCCCGGTTGGTGGCGCCGAGCAGGATCCCGGGGTCGAAGCCCTCGAGCGCCGCGACCTTGCCGTCGAGCCGGACGAGCAGGCCGGCGCCGGCGAGCGCCTCGATGCCGCCGTACGCGCGCAGGTGGACGATGTCGGGGCCGCCGCCGCCTTGGAGCGCCGTCGAGACGATGGTGTTGTACTCGGTGTTCAGGTACGGCGTGAAGGTCACGTTCACGTCGGGGTTCTCGGCATGGAACGCGGCGATGAAGGTCTCGTAGGCGGCGACGTCCTCGGTGCGCCAGCTCCAGAAGGTGAGGTTGGTCGTCTGGGCCAGGCCCGAGGCGAGGAACGCCGCGGCCAGGATCAGGGCGAGGGTACGAAGGGAACGCGTCATGCAGGCCTCCAAGGCGCGGGACCCGGCCGCCCCCGAGGGGCGTGGGCGAGCACGGGGTTCTCCGCTACGATCTGGACTGCCAGCGTACCTCTGCTGTACCAGTTGGTCAACGCGGCCGTCACGCCAACCGAACGCCACCCCGCCCTTGGCCCTTGACGTGGTACATCGCGCCGTCGGCGGCGCGCATGAGCGCGTCGGCGTCGCGGCCGTGGTCCGGGAACAGCGCCACCCCGACGCTCGCATCGAGATGGGCATCGCCACCTTCGAGATCGAGCGGAACGCGGACGGCCGCGCGCAGCTTGGCGGCCACCGCGGCCGCCTCGTCGAGGCTCCCGACGTCCAGCAGCAGCACCCCGAACTCGTCGCCCCCGAGGCGCGCGACCGTGTCCTGGCCGCGCACCGCACCCATGAGGCGGCGCCCGACGGCCTTGAGCGCCGCATCACCGGCGTCGTGGCCGCGGGCGTCGTTCACCGCTTTGAAGCCGTCGAGGTCGACGTAGGCGACGGCGAGCGCCCGGTCGCCGCGCTGCGCTTGCGCGAGCGCTTGCTCCAGACGGTCCTGGAACAGGCGCCGGTTGGGCAACCCCGTCAACGGGTCGTGCGCGGCCAGGCGCTCGTATCGCTCGCGCTCGCGCTGGAGGTCGGACTCCAACGTGAGCCGCTGCAGCGCCACCGCGACCTGCGCCGAGATGGCGGAGGCGATCGCGGGTGCGCCCTCGCCGAAGGCGTCGTCGCTCTCGAAGTTGTCGAGGTTGAGGTAACCACGCGGCGTGCGGCCCACCACGATCGGGACGCTCAGGGTTGCGCGGATCGCGTCGAGGCGGCCAGCGGCGCGCAGCAC
>JAABRX010000224.1 GCA_011390675.1 Trueperaceae bacterium
CCAGCCGATCCCCGGGGGCCGCGTCGGGGAGGGTGGGGTCGAGGTCGAAGCCGCTGCCGTCCGGCGCGCGGAGCACGACCCACCAATGATCCGCGACGAGGTCGGCCACCGCGACGGACGGCCGGTCGCCGAGGAGCGCCATCAGCGCGGCGGCGGCGTCCGTGGCGCGCGCCTCGAGCTCGGCACGGCGGGCCGTCGCGGCGGCCGCCAACCGCTCGAACTCGGCGGCGACGGCTGCGCCGTCGACTCCGAGCTCTGCCTCGGCGCGCACCCCCAGCGCGTCGAGGTCGGCGGGCGTCGGCCCGGCGGCCGCGGGGGGCCGAACCGCGGCCGCGATGCGCGCCGCGACCTCGGGCTCCACCCGCGCGTGCGCGAGCGCGCTCTCGTGCCCGGCCGCCGCGAGCAGCGCCCGCAGCAGGAGCGCCCGGTCGAGGGCGTTGCCGCCGCCGTCGAGCAGCGTCCCGGCCGCGCCCTTGAGGGCGCCCCGGTACGCGAGGAGGCCGACGCGGTCACGCACCCAGGCGAAGAGCGCCTCCGGCTCGCTGCCGACCTCGGCGACGACCGCCGCCGGGTCGAAGGAGGCGCGCGGCACCTCCGCCGCCGCGGCCTCGAGGCGCTCGAAGAGCACGTCCGAGCCCTGCGCGGCGGCGACCGCAGCCGCCGACACGACGATCCCGACCACGACGAACGCCGACCACCTACGGAACCCCTGCATGACGCCTCCCGGCGACCGCCAGCATCGGCCCCCCGGACCGCCCGATCGCGCGGAGGGAGTCTACGGCGCCGCCGGCACGGGCGTGCGGCCTCGCGCACCTGAGTGGGCGACGAGCGTACCGAGCGCTACGGTCCGCGCCCCATGGTGCAGGAGCACGCAATCCCCCCTCGAAGAGCACGCCATGAAGAGACTCGTGATCGCCGCTGTGTTCGCCATCCCCGCGCTGGGCTTCGGGACCGCCCTCGCCGCCAAGCCCTCGAACCCCGGCGCCGGTGGCGCCTGCGTCCAGGCGGGCCTGGGCACGCTGAAGGACCGCGGCCTCCGGCAGGCCGCCGCCCAGGGCCAGATCGACGATTCGACCCTCGCCGACGCCGAGGACGGCCCCATCTTCACCACCCTGCCGGAGGGCTCTTTCCTCTCGCTCGTCCAGGTCGTGCGCCTGCACACCTCGAACCCCGAGCTGTTCGCCTGGTGCCGCGGACCATGGCGCGGCCGCCGGATCGTCCGGCGGCCGCGCTCGCATGTCGGCGGCCGCCGACGTCGCGCTGCGCGCACGACGCACCGGCCCGGCTCGCTGCCGTAGCGTCGGGAACGCCCCGTCCGCGGGGCCCGAGGAGCGAGCGTGCCCACCCCCTTCGAGATCGGCATCTTCACCTTCGGCGACCACGGCCCCGACCCGGTCACCGGCCGCACGCCCACCCCCGCCGAGCGTCTGCGGCAGGTCGTCGAGGAGGCGGTGCTGGCCGAGCAGGTGGGGCTCGACGTCTTCGGCGTGGGCGAGCACCACCGCGCCGACTTCCTGATCAGCGCCCCCGAGGTCGTCCTCGCCGCGATCGCCGAGCGCACCGAGCGGATCCGGCTGACGTCGGCGGTCACGGTGCTCAGCTCCGACGACCCGGTGCGGGTGTTCCAGCGCTTCGCGACGCTCGATCTGCTCTCCGGCGGCCGCGCCGAGGTGCTCGCGGGGCGCGGCTCCTTCACGGAGTCGTTCCCGCTGTTCGGGTACGAGCTCCAGGACTACGAGCAGCTGTTCTCCGAGAAGCTGGAGCTGCTCCTCGCGATCCGGGACCGCACGGCGGTGACCTGGCGCGGCACCACGCGCGCGCCGCTCACCGGCCAGGAGGTCCACCCGCGGCCGATCCAGGACCCGCTGCCCGTGTGGGTCGGCGTCGGCGGCACCCCCGAATCGGCCTGGCGCGCGGGGACGCTCGGGCTGCCGATGGCGCTCGCGATCATCGGCGGGCTGCCGGAGCGCTTCGCCCCGTTCGCGCGGATCCACCGGGAAGCGCTCGACGCGGCCGGGCACGCACCCCAGCCGCTGGCCGTCACCGGCCACGCCTTCGTCGCCGAGGACTTGCGGCACGCCGCCGACGTGGCGTTCCCGCCCTACGCCGCGGTGATGAGCCGCATCGGCCGCGAGCGCGGCTGGCCCCCCATGACGCGCGCCCAGTTCGACGCCATGCGCGCCCCGCGCGGCTCGCTCTTCGTCGGCGACCCCGACGAGGTCGCCGAGAAACTGATCGCGCAGCACGCTTTGTTCGGCCACCAGCGCGCGCTCTTCCAGATGGGGCTGGGGACGCTGCCGCACCGCGAGGTGCTGCGGGCGATCGAGCTGCTCGGCACCGAGGTGGCGCCGCGGGTGCGGCGGGCGGTGGCGGCGGACTGAGGTCGATCGACGGGGATATATCAGATGTGATACCCTACCGCTATGGACGATCCTTCGATGACCGACGTCCTGGAGTCCGCCGCCCGGCTCCAGGAAGTGGTGCCCGACGCCGTCCTCGTCGGCGGGTCCGCGGCGGCGTGGTACGCCCACCACCGCGACAGCTTCGATCACGACCACGTACTGGCCGACCTGCGCGAGCGCTTCGACGCGGTCCTGGAGGCCATCGAACGCACCGACGGCTGGGTGACGAACCGCGTCACACCCGGCAAGATCATCCTCGGCGAGCTCGGCGACATCGAGGCCGGGGTGCGCCAGATGATCCGGCGACGCCCCTTGGAGGTCTCCGAGGTCGAGCTCCCTTCCGGCCGCCGGCTTCGCGTGCCGACCTTCGACGAGATCCTGCGCGTGAAGGCGTTCCTCGTCGTTCGCCGCAACCAAACGCGCGACTTCCTCGACGTCGCGGCGCTCGCAGACCGGGTCGGCATCGACCACGCTGCCCGCGTGCTGGCCGACCTGGACGCGTACTACGCCGACCAGCGCGTGAGCGGCGACGGGGTCGCGAGCCAAGTCGCGCGGCAGCTGGCGGAACCCCGTCCGGCGGATGCCCGCACGACGCGGGAGCTGCCCCGGTACAAGCGCCTCGACCCGCGCTGGCACGACTGGAAGGCGGTGCTGGCCGTGTGCGCGGCCGTCGCCGAGGCGATGGTGGCGCCCCGGTGACGCTGCGCTTCCGCCATCTGGACGTCGGTCCCGACGCTCCGGTGGAGGATTGGCCGACCGAGGGCGTGCTGGCCGCCCTGGAGCGCGGCGGCTTGAGCGACTGGCGACGACTGGCGGCGGCGGTGCGCGCCGACCCGTGGGGGCCGGTCGCGCGCCGGCTCGAGGACGCGCTGGCCACGAGCCGACCGTACGGCGCGGCGCCCCTGATGGAGCGCGTCCTCGTGCACGCGCGGCGCGACGCCGAAGTCGCCGAACGCGCCGAGGTGGCGCGGCGGGTGCGGGCGCACCTGGACGCATCGGGGTTGGGTCGAGCGGCCTTCGCCGCAGCGATCGGCACCTCCACCTCGCGCCTGTCGACCTACCTCACCGGCAAGGTGGCACCGTCGTCGACCCTGCTCGTCCGGATGGAGCGCGTGGCGCGGACCGGCGTCAGCGCGACCGATGCGCGCGCAGGTGCGCGGCGAGGTCGACCCCGGTCTTGAGGAGCACGAACAACAGGAGCGCCGCGATCGGTTGGCCGAGCGCCATCACCAGGAACGCCCCCGCGATGAGCGTGACGTGCAGCACGAAGACGCGGGTGTAGGGCCGCGCCATCAGCTCGTTCGGCGCGGTGCGCAGGTCCTCGCCGCGCTGCAGGACGTTGCCGACGAACGAGATCCCGTGGCTGACCACCAGGCCCATGGCGGCCGTCAGGAGGCCGCCGGTGAGGTACCGGCCGGCGATCGGCAGGCCCCCCGCGAAGAAGCCGAGCGGTCCGTCGAGCACGCCGCCGATGAACGGATCGGATCCCGAACCGAAAGCGCCGCCCGGACCGAAGAGGGTCACGACGAAGAAGCCGTGGGCGGACCAGAAGGCGCCGTAGTGCACCGTGAAGAAGCCGACCAAAAAAAGCTTGCCGAGCAAGCCGAACGGACCCCGCGAGGCGCCATCCTCCCCCTCGGTCAGCAGCATCTTGAGGGCCGCGTAGAGCCCGATCACGCCGTTCTCGAACCAGTAGAGCAGCATCAGGTCGTAGATCGACCAGCCGAGGAAGGCGACGCCGACCAGCGGGAACAGGTTGACGGCGATCAGCGCGCCGATCGCCCAGGGGGTGGATGTGGGGGTCGCCGCCTCCGCAGCCGCTCCGGCGCGAGCGCGCCCCCCGCGCCCGACGACGATCGGGGCCTCAGCCGCCGCCGTCGAGGTGGACGCGGTCGCGGCGTCGTCGGAAGGCATGGGCGAAGTGTAGCCGGTCAGCGATCGACCGCCACCGGCGCCCCACCGCGCCGCGCCGACGCCGCCAGCGCCTCGAGCACCGCCACCGTCCGCGCCGCCTCCGCCGCGTCGGACGCCGGGGCGTCGACGTCGCGACCGAGCACCCGATCGGCGAAGGCCTCGACCATCAGCCGGTACTGGTCGACCCCGTCCATCGGGTGCTGGGTCGCCGCGCCGACGGCGTCCACCACGTCGTACCCGAGGGCCGCGTGGCTCGCGACGAAAGCGCGATCGACCTCGATGCGGCCCGCGTCGCCGTGCACGGCCAGGTGCTCGCGCCGCGGCAGCGTGAGCGCGCAGGCGACGCTCGCCACCGCCCCCGAGGGGAAGCGCAGCAGCCCCACGGCCTCGACGTCCACCCCGGAGTCGCCGTACGTCGCAAAGGCGACCGCCTCTTCCGGCTCCTCACCGAGCGTCCGCCGCGCGGCGTCGACCGTGTAGCAGCCGACGTCCAGCAGCGCGCCGCCGGCGAGCTCCGCCGAGAGCCGCACGTCGTCGGCGCGGCGCACCGCGAAGGTGAAGGCGGCCTCGAGGCGCCGCGGCCGGCCGATCGCCCCCTCGGCCACCGACCGCGCGACCGCCCGGGTGCGCGGGTGGAAGCGGTACATGAAGGCCTCCATCAGCAGCCGCCCGTTCGCGGCCGCGGCCTCGCCCATGCGCCGACACGCGGCGGCGGTGGGCGCGAGCGGCTTCTCGCACAGCACGTGTTTGCCCGCCTCGAGCGCGCGCACCGTCCACGCTTCGTGCAGCGCGTTGG
>JAABRX010000225.1 GCA_011390675.1 Trueperaceae bacterium
TGAAGAGGATCATCGCGAAGCCCAGCGACCACCACACGGTGGCGATGACGATCGCCGGCATCGCCAGGTCGATGTCGGTCACCCAGGTGATGGGCTCGAGGCCGAGGCTGCGGAAGAGGTGGCCGATGATGCCCTGGCGGGGGCTGAAGGTGAGCTGCCAGATGAGCGTCACGACCGTCACCGAAAGCACCTGGGAGAGGAAGAAGGCGGTGCGCAGCACGGCGCTGATGCGGTCGTCGCGGTTGAGGCCGAGCGCCAGCGCCAGCCCGACCAGGGTCACGCTGGGCACGGTGAGGGCCACGAAGGTGAGGGTGTTGCCGACGATGGGCCAGAAGCGGCGGTCGCCCCAGCGGCCCGCCTCGTCGGGGTGCAGGCCGAGGAGCAGGCCGAAGAGCAGCAGGCCGGCGGCGAGCGCGGCGAGGGCGGTACCGCGCCCGACGGCGCCGCGGCGCCAGGCCCACAGCACCGCGACCACGGCCACGAGGCCGACGAGGCGCAGCGCCACCTGGTGGTCGAGGCTCCAGACGATGCCCTCGCCCCACAGCATGCGGACGTAGTTGCGCGCCCCCACGAAGCGAGCGGCGTCGGGGTTGATCGCCACCGCCAGCAGGTTCCAGTCGTGCAGGCTGATCCAGATGCCGCGTAGGAAGGGCGTCACCAGGAAGAGCAGGTACGCGAGCAGGAACGGCGCGATGAACAGGTAGCCGGCGATGGCGTCGCGCACCCGGGCGCTGGCGCCCGTTCGGGCCGGCGCACGGGGGACGCTCGCTGGCACGGCTTGCGGTCGGGGCGTCGAAGGTACGGCCATCCTCGCCTCCTTCGGCCGGGAGGGACGGTGAATGCACGGTTCAGCCTGAGGTAATCCAAGGTATAGCACGGGGGGCGCCGCGCGTCAACGTTACGAGATGCGTGCAGCACGCAAAACATGCATAGGGGACTGTGTCCGGGGACGCCCGGTCGCCCATTTATATCAGTCATTCATGCCATAATGGGGCCGTGTCGCCAGCGTCCGGACCGCCCTCGCCGCCAACCCAGCGCCCCGCGCCCGCCCCGCGGAACCGGCGCGCGACCGAGCCGCTGACGCTCGCCCTCGACGAGGGCGACGGCGTCCGCGCGCGGGCCGTCGCCAAGGCCCTCGCGTCCGAGCCGCGTTGGCGCCTGCTGCGGGCGCTCGGCGAGCAGCTGCACAACGTCGGCGAGCTCGCCGAGGCGCTCGCGATGCCGCCCTCCACGGTGACCATGCACCTGGCGGTGCTCGAGGAGGCCGGCCTGGTGCGCAGCGAGCTCGTGCCCGGGCAGCGCGGCCGGCAGCGCGTGTGCCAGCGGGTGTTCGATCAGGTTCGCGTCGAGCTGCCGCGCGGGGAGGCGCTCCACGAGCGCGACATCATCGAGACCAGCCTGCCCGTGGGCGCCTACGCGGACGCCGACGTCGCCCCCACCTGCGGCCTGGCCGGCCGCGACGCGATCATCGGGCTGCTGGACGACCCCACGGCCTTCTACGAGCCTGCCCACCTCGACGCCCAGTTGGTGTGGTTCCGCCACGGTCGCCTGGCGTACCGCTTCCCCAATCGCCTGCCCCCGCGCACGCGCGTCGACACCCTGTGGTTCAGCGCCGAGCTCTGCTCCGAGGCCCCCATGCACCACCACGACTGGCCCTCCGACGTCGCCGTGTGGGTCAACGGCGTGCGTCTCGGCCACTGGACCAGCCCCGCCGACTTCGGCGGCCAGCGCGGCCTGCTCACCCCCGCCTGGTGGGACGCCCGCAACACCCAGTACGGCGTCCTCAAGGAGTGGCGCGTCACCGAGGAGGGGAGCTTCGTCGACGGCCTGCGGCTCTCCGACGTGACGATCGCCGACCTCGACCTCAGCGCCCACCCCTACGTCGAGGTGGCCATCGGCGTGGAGCCGGACGCGCGCCACGTGGGCGGCCTCAACCTCTTCGGCCGCGGCTTCGGCAACTACCCGCAGGACCTGGTGCTGCGGATGCGGCATCGGGTGGCGGAGGGGTGAGGGTTCGGGGCCCGGGTTCGTGATGCCGCGAAGCTGCGCGACAGCCGACTTAGTCCGTGACTTAGTCAGTCTGATCGCGTTGGATAGCACCATGCGCGAGGTCGGCGTCCACGAGGCCAAGACCCACTTCTCCAAGCTCCTCCAGGAGGTCGAGGGCGGGACCGAGGTCGTCATCCGGCGCGGCGGGAAGCCCGTCGCGCGGATCGGGACGTCGTCGTCGTGCCCGACGACTTCGACGCACCCCTTCCCGAGGCGGTGCTCGGCGACTTCGAGTCATGACGCTACTCCTCAACGCGCACGTGCGGCTGTGGATGCTCGCCGCACCGGAGCGACTCGGCGATGCTCGCGCCACGCTGGAGAACGCCGAACAGGAGTTGCTGCTGTCTGCGGCCAACAGCTGGGAGATCGCCTCGAGCACGATCTCGGTCGCCTGCGCCTGGACGCTTAGGCGTATAGACCGGTATGCTGGCGCCATGGACACGCGCTGGACGATCAAGGTCTCACAGGAGGTCGACCGCAACCTACGCGTCTACCTGGCCGAGCACGGCGGCCGCAAGGGCGACCTCTCGCGCTTCGTCGAAGAAGCCGTGGAGGAGCGGCTCTACCGGCTCATGCTGGACGACGTGCAGCAGAGGAACGCTGACCTCGACGAGGCCGAAGCGGCGGCCTTGGTCGACGAGGCGTTGCGCTGGGCACGCGCCGGCCGCTGAGCCGCCGTGCGCGTCGTCATCGACACGAGCGTTCTCGTCTCCGGACTCCTGGTCAAGGGAAGCCCTGCCGACGCAGTGCGGCGCGGGTGGGAACGCGGCGCGTTCGAGTTGGTGACCTCCGAACGGCAACTCGACGAGATTCGTCGCGTCAGTCGCTACCCTCGCCTTGCGAAGCGCGTGCGTCCACACGAGTTCGGTCGCCTCGTCGGCCGCATGCGCCGCAGCGCGCTGGTCGTGTCCGATCTCCCGAAGGTCACCGTGAGCGCTGACCCGGACGACGACGCGATCGTCGCAGCCGCGCTGGCGGGCGGCGCGGCGTGGCTCGTGACCGGCGACGTGGTTCACCTCTTGTCGGTGCGCAACGTTGGTGGCGTCGCCATCGTTTCGCCGAACGCGTTCCTCGAGGCCACGGGCCTCTGAGAGCGGCGGCGCGCTACCCGCCACACGGTGGACGTCGCCAGCTCCCGATCGTCTCCAACAGGACGCCCAACGCCTCGCGCGGCGACGCGATCGCGGCGCACCCGACGGCGGCGCCGAAGAGCGTTCCGAAGTGCCGGCGATCACCCGTCACGAGCAGGTCGGCGCCGCAGGCGATGGCCGCGGCCAGGATCGGTCGGCCCTCCGCGGAGAGCTCGGCGCCCACGTCGGCGACCAGCCCCACGCTAGCCTCGGGCACGCGCGCGACGTTGGTCATCACCACGGCGAACCGGCCCAGCAACTCGGGCGCCTTCGTCCGGACGTTGCGCTCCGCCTCTGCCGCGGCGTAGGGCGACGCGACGAGCGTGCATGCCCCCTTGCGCCCCAACGCGACGAGCGCCTGTCCCACGCCCCCTATCGACAGGGCGGCACTGAAGAGCGCGTTGGCGTCGAGGGAGAGGCGCACGGGCCGTCAGGTCGGCCGATCGCCACGCCGTGCACGCTCCAGCCTCGCCTCGGGTTCGGGCGTCAGGGCGTCCTCTGCCAGGAACTCGGCCACGCGCGCCTCGTCGTACAGCTCGATCGGCGCGACGGTGGCCGGCCACAGCACGATCGCGACGTCGGGGCTGGTCTCGACGATGACCATCTGCTCGCCCTCGAGGTGCAGCTCCTGGAGGATAGCGCGGGGATGGAGACCTGCCCTTTCGACCGAGTTCGACCACGTTCATGGGACGATGACGCCGGGTTCCTGCTTTCCATCTTCCCGGCCTCCGGCTCCGTCACCGCACCACCACGACCTCCACCCCAACATCGAGCCCCGCCCATGCCCGGTCGGCCGTGACGGCCGGCACCCCGAGTTCGGCGGCCAGCGCCAGGCAGGCGCGGTCGCCCAGCGAGAGGCCAGCCGCCCGCGTGCGCGCCCATAGCGCGGCCGCGGCCTCGGCTCGGGCCTCGTTGAAGTCGACGACGAGGACCCCCCGCGCGCGCAGCATGTCGCCCGTACCCTCGAACCAGTGTCGCGCCTGGTGGAGCTTCTGAACGGTCTCCGACCAGTTGACAGCCGAGACGACGGAACCCTCGAGCGCCACCTCCTCCACGCCCGCCTCGCGCTTGATGACCGCGAGCAACGCCGACGCGTCCACGACACGCTGCCCGTCGCGGGCGACCGGGTCACTCATCGCTGCTCCTTCACCGCTTCCTCGACGAAGGCCCGCGTCTCTTCTTCCTCACGGCGTGCCTCCGCCCGCCGCTCCGCGATCAGTTCACCCACGAGATCGGCGTCCTTCGGAATGCCCTCGAACAGTCTGAGGAAGCTCTCCCACGCCGCCTTGCGCGTCTCGATCACCAGCCGGCCCTCGCCCTCGAGCGTCGCGACGAGCGGCTCGCCCGCCTCGATGCCCATGGCACGCCGGAAGTGGGCGGGGATGACGACGCGCCCCTGGGGGCCGAGGCGAATCCGCAGGCTCTTGGGCTCTTCTGCCATCGTGAACCCAGCATGCCACATCAACTCCATCAATGCCACACCGTTCGCCGCACATCCTTTCCCGTCGCCTCGGCGTGCCCCTGGGCCTACGCTAGCGCGAGGCGACGAGAGGCCGTCGGAGGCCCCGGCACGACCCCATCCGCCATAGGCACGAACGCAAGCCAGCCGCTCCCCATAGACTGGGCCATGACCCCCGACCCGGCCCACGCCCCCACCCTGGTCACCGGCGGCGCCGGCTTCATCGGCAGCGCCGTCGTGCGCGAGCTGCTGCGCCGCACCGAGGGCTTCGTCATCGTCCTCGACGCGCTCACCTACGCCGGCGGACGCGACAACCTGCCCGACGACCCGCGCGTCGTGCTCATCGAGGACGACGTCGCCGACCCCGAGGCCGTGCGCGGCATCTTCGAGACCGACCGCCCCGCCCGCGTCCTGCACCTCGCCGCCGAGAGCCACGTCGACCGCAGCATCGACGGCCCGCTCGCCTTCGTGCA
>JAABRX010000226.1 GCA_011390675.1 Trueperaceae bacterium
GGCCGCCATCGGCGGTGTCCGCGCGACCCACGCCGACCCCGCCAAGATCCGCACCGGCCGCGAGAGCCTGCGGGTCTTCGCCAACTGGGAGGAGGAGCACGGCGACGACATCGAGTGGGTGACCGGCGGCTACGCCTTCGTCGCCTACCGCGAGCGGGAGGAGGTCACCTTCCGCAAGCTGCTTCAGACCCAGCAGCGCCACGGCCTCGACATCGGCTGGCTCGACCGCGACGCCATGCTGGACCGCGTGCCCGACCTGGCGCACGAGAGCCCCGAGGGCGACGCGCTGCGCGGCGGTACCTTC
Source organism: Trueperaceae bacterium (assembly GCA_011390675.1). Taxonomy (GTDB): domain Bacteria; phylum Deinococcota; class Deinococci; order Deinococcales; family Trueperaceae; genus JAABTL01. The sequence continues at coordinate 305 of JAABRX010000226.1, forward strand.
TCGCCCGGCGACGGCCACTGCTCGACGCTGCTCGCGAGCCACGCGCTGGCGGAAGCCGCCCGGCGCGCGGGCGCCGAGTTCCGCTTCCGCGAGCGGGTGACCGAGCTGTTCGTCGAGGGCGGGCGCGTCCGCGGGGTGCGCACCGACCGCGGCAGCTACGCCGCGCCGGTGGTCGTCAACGCCGCCGGCGGCGCCGCGGCCCAGGTGGCCGCGCTGGCGGGCGAGGAGCTCGCCGTGCGCGCCGACCTGCACGAGGCGGCCATCAGCGAGCCGGTCGCGCCGTTCCTGACGCCGCTGGTGGTCGACGTGCGGCCCGGTCCGGGCTCCGCGAACGTGTACTTCTACCAATCCAAGGGGGGGCAACTTGTCTTCTGCCTCACCCCCTCCCCGCCCATCTGGGGCGACGACCTGCGCGAGACGAGCGTCTTCCTGCCGCAGGTGGCGAAGCGCCTGGTGGCGCTCATGCCGCGGCTGCGGCACCTGCGGGTGCGGCGCACCTGGCGGGGCATCTACCCCATGACCCCGGACGGCTCGCCGCTGGTCGGCTGGTCGGAGCGGACCGAGGGTCTGCTGCACGCGGCGGGCATGTGCGGGCAGGGCTTCATGCTCGGTCCCGGCGTCGGCTCGCTGGTGGCGCGCATGGTCCGGCGGGAGACGACGCCGGAGGACGCCGAGACGCTCGCGGCCTGGGCACCGCAGCGGGCGTTCGTGGGGCAGGAGGCGTTGCGGTAGGCCGGGAGCGATCGCTTCCCGGCCGTCGAGACGCCTACCGCACAGTGATCGGCACGCTCGCCAGCGTCCGGTCGCCCACGCCGGTCACGTAGCGGACCTCGTAGGCGCCGGGTTCGTCGGGGGCGGTGAGGGCGGCCGGGCTGCCGTCGCGCGTGTACTGGTAGCTCCGGTAGGCGCCCTCGCGGGCGCCCGCCTCGACGATGGTGACGTAGTCCCGCGGATTGTCGGGTCCCTCCCAGGTGACCTCGAAGCGTTCGCCGGCGCCGACGCTCGGGGGCGCGGCGAGGCTGGCGCTGACCGCGGTGACGGTGACGGGCACGCTCACGAGCGTGTTCTCTTCCCGGCCGGTGACGTAGCGGACCTCGTAGTCGCCCGGTTCGATGGGGGCGGTGAGGGTGGCGGGGCTGCCGTCGCGGGTGTACTGGTAGCTGGTGTACGCGCCCTCGCGGGCGCCCGCCTCGACGATGGTGAGGTAGTCGCGGTCGTTGTCGGGGCCTGTCCACGCCACGCTGAACTCGCTGCCCGCGGGGACCTCGGGCGGAGCCGTGACGGTGGCGTCGACGGCGATGACGGTGATCGGCACGCTGGCGAGGGTCCGGTCGCCTTGACCGGTCACGTAACGAACCTCGTACGCGCCCGGTTCGTCCGGGGCCGTGAGGGTGACGGGACTGCCGTCGCGGGTGTACTGGTAGCTGTCGTAGCTGCCCTCACGGGCGCCGTCTGGGACGATCGTGAGGTAGTCGCGGTCGTTGTCCGGCCCGGTCCAGTCGACGGCGAACTGGCTGCCGGCACCGACGCTCGCGGGCGCGCCGAGGCTGGCGCTGATGGCGGTGACGGTGATGGGCGCGCTGGCGAGCGTGGCGTCGCTACGGCCGGTGACGTAGCGGACCTCGTAGGCGCCCGGTTCGATGGGGGCCGTGAGGGTGGCCGGGCTGCCGTCGCGGGTGTACTGGTAGCTGGTGTACGCGCCGTCGCGGGCGCCCGCCTCGACGATGGTGAGGTAGTCGCGGTCGTTGTCGGGGCCTGTCCAGTCCACGGGGAACTGGCTGCCGGCGCCGACTTCGCCCGGCGCCTGGAGGCTCGCGGTGGCGGCCCGCGACACGAAGGCGGGGCTGCGGCCGATCACGCGCGATCCGCCCTCCGGCAGGACGAGGTGGTAGCGGACCTCCAGCGTCCCGGGCTCGTCCGGAACACGCAGTTCGACGCTCCCGGTGGTGCTTGAGGTGTAGCTCCAGTCGACGTAGACCTCGTCGCCGGCATCCACCGGGGCGACCGCGAGCCAGCCGCTGCGCTCTCCGGCAGGGGCGCCGTCGAAACGCGCCGTCACCGTCGAACCCGCCACCGGGTCGGTCGGCTGGACCTCGATGGTCACCTCGGTCTCCGGCTCGAGCTCGAACGCGAAGGCGTTGTCTGCCTCGGGCGCCACGGTGAGCCCGGACACGACCAGGGGGGTGGCCGCGAACGCGTCCGCGAGCTCCGCGCGGTAGCTGCCGGGCGGGAGGGCGGCGACGAACTCGCCGTCGGCTCCCGCGGTGAAGCGGGTGGCGTCCCCGGACACGGGGTCGACGAAGTCGACGGTGGCGCCGTCGCTCACGGGCTCGCCGCGTCGCGTCAGCGTGACCGTCACGGGCAGCTCGGCGGCGACCGGCACCACGTCGACGGCGCGCCCGAGCGCTGCCGCCAGCTCCTCGACGCTGCGGGCGTTCTCGAAGGTGCCCAGCCCCTCGAAGCTGCGGATGGCGAGGTCGTCGAGGTCGAAGCCGATGATGCGCAGGTCGACCTCGAAGCCCGCCGAGGTGAGGTCTTCGACCGCGGCCCGCACGTCGCCGCCGCACGACTCGATGCCGTCCGTGACGAGGACGACGATGGCGCGCCCGTCTGCGCCGCGGAGGTCGTCGAGCGCCAGTTCGAGCGAGTAGGCGATCGGCGTCGCGCCCTTCGCCTGCGTCCCGCGCACCGCGCCCAACAGCCCTTCGCGGTCGAAGCCGTCGACCGGCACGACGAGCTCGCTGTCCTCACAGGCGCCCTCGTCGCGCGCGGCCACCCGCGCGCCGTAGACGCGCAGGCCGACGTGCAGGTCGGGCGCCGCGGGGAGGCGGCTCACGAAGCCGGCCACGGCGTCCTTGGCGGCCGTGATGCGGTACTGGCCGTCGGCGAGCCTGTTGAACATCGAGCCCGAGGCGTCGAGGACGAGGAGGACGTGCGTCGATCCTGCCTGTGCCCAAGCGAGTGCTCCGGCGTGGACGAGCAGCAGCGTCGCGATGATGATGGCGGAGCGCAGCGTTCTCGGCATCGGGTTCCTCCTCGGTGCTTGCGGTTTCGACCTTATGGGCCAGCACGATCGTTTCGGCCATGGTAGCAGCGGTCGGGCGCCGATCGGGTCTACACTGAGGTGACGGCCGCGGAGGTCAGCCGGACGTGCGCGCGAGACGCGGCGATCGGTCGCAACCCCGGCCACGCACGCATGCGCTTCCGCCCGTCGCAGGGCCCGCGCAACGCGCGGACCCGAATGGAGGGCCTCATGTGTTGGATCCCGTTGACGCTGGGCGTGTTGATGATCGCTGGCGGCGCGTTCCTGATCGTTCGCTTCTTCGCGGGCCACGGCAGCGCCCGACCCGAGGTCGCCACGATGGGTCGCACGGAGAGCATGATCGTCGGTGCGTTGCTCGCCTCGGTCGGCTTCCTCATGCTGGTTCTCGGCATCACGGGCGTGATCTGCCAGGGCCTCGGGATCGGCTGACCGCGAACGGCTCGCCGCCGGGGGACGGCGTCGTTGGGTTACGACCGGGCCTTCAGGCCCGGCTCGTGAGCCGCAGGCCGACGATCGACACGAGCAGCAGCAGCAGGAAGCCCGCCCGGGCGAGCGTCAACGGCTCCTGGAACAGCACGACCCCCAACGCCGCGGCGCCGAGGGCCCCGATGCCGACCCACACCGCATAGGCGGTGCCGATCGGCAGCACGCGCACCGCCAGCGCCAGCAACACCATGCTGACGGCCAGCGCCGCGATGGTGAACGCGCTGGGCCACGGGCGCGTGAAGCCGTCGGCGTACTTCAGCCCGATCGCCCAGGCCGTCTCGAACAGCCCGGCGACGACCAGCACGAGCCAGGCGGCGGCGTGGGTCATGGGCGGACCACCTGGAACATCCCCAGCAGCGCGTCGTGCTCGATGAAGCCATGCCGCTCGTAGAACGGCGCGGTGCCGGTGGCGGCGAAGACGCCGATGAAGGCGCGCTCGGGTGCCTGCGCAAGGATCCGCGCCACGAGCTGGCCCACGATCGCGTCGCCGATGCCACGCTTCTGTAGGTCAGGGTGCACGACCACGTCCTGCACGTAGTGGTAGATCGCGCCGTCGCCCACCACGCGACCCATGCCGATGGCACGGCCGTCCAGCGTGGCAACGACGCCGAGGAGCGAGCGCGCCAGCGACGCCGGCGCCGCCTCGAAGTTGAGCACCGGTGCCCAGCCGACCGCGGTGCACAGGTCGCGGTACTCGTCGATCGTGGGCAGGCGGTCGTGGAGGACGACGTCGGGGTGCATGGGGACCTCCCGTGGGGCGTGGTTCTGCACTGTGGCCAGGTTACCGCCGGCGTCGGCGGCGAGTGGGTGCGGCGGCCGGGCCGAATGCCTCTGGAAGTCGTCAGGAACCGGGTGTAGTGGTGGGGCGTCGAGCGGACCAGCGGCGGGCGGTGTCGGGCCGCGGGGCGTGGTGCGGTGGCGTCGGTCGTCGGCGGATTGGGGTGCCACGTGCCACGACGCGTCCTCGCCCTCACCGTCCTGCTGTTCGCTGGCCTCGCGTGGGCCCAGCCCTGGGCGCTGCTGCCCGCCACCGGCGAGCGTGTCGTGCTCGGCGGCCTGCAGCCGGGCGACGTCTACCAGTTGCGCGTCAGCGGCTGGATGTCGTTCGGCACCTGGTGGCAGAACGGCCGCCCGCTCCTCGACGACGCGTGCTTCGAGTTCGCGGCCAAGGGCTTCCCGGATCCGCTGCCGGTGGTCGCGAACGACTACGGCCTGTCCCTGTGCGACGGCGGCTACAGCGACGACCACGTGTACGTCTCACCGGCCTTCGTGGCCC
>JAABRX010000028.1 GCA_011390675.1 Trueperaceae bacterium
TCGTCGATCACGCGGCGGAGCGCGGCCTCGTCGCGCGCCACCTCGGCGGCGACGTAGACGTCCTCCGCGGCCAGGACCTCGGGCCCGCTCACCGGTGCACCGTGGTGCCGCTCTTGAGGATCAACCACTTCTGGTCGGGATCGCCGCCGAACACGGCGAACCCGAGCTTCTTGACCGCCAAGCCGAGCGAGAACGCGCCGAGGTCCATGAGTCCTTCCTCTCGTTCGCGGGGTGGGACCGGCCCGCGACCCGGGGGGCGAGATAGGTTCGTCGCAGCGTCGCACGCGTCGATCGACCGGTCGCCATGCCCCCTCCTCGAAGGTCCCTCAGCGCGCACGCATCCAGCGCGCGATCTCGCCCCAGCTCGGCTCCTTGCCCGTCATGTGGATCGCGAACGCGAACACGCGGCCCGCCGCGCGCCGCGCGATCAGCACCGACGCCACCAGCAGCGCCAGCGCCAGCAGCACCTCCCAAGCGGCCACCGATCCACCGAGCATCCGCACGGGAAGCGCGCTGGGGCTGGTGAGCGGGAAGAGCGCGAAGGCACGGAACAGCCAACCGTCGACGTCGCCGATCAACCCGAGGAACCCGACCGCGAGCGCTGCCCCCGGCAGCATCAGCAGGCCCCCGCGCGAGCTGGTGGTGGGGTCGCTCACGGTGGCGGCGATGGCGGCGAAGAGCGTGAACCACAGCGCGAACCCGAAGGCCGCGAACGCGACCGTCACGATCGCGAGCACCGGGTCGGTGACGAGGGCCGGGAGCGCCCGGGCGTCGTCGTTCAGCGCGGTGTAGAGGACCGCAGCGAGCGCGAGCCCTGCGGCGTACGCCACGAGGTAGGCGAGGACGTAGAGGCTCGTGCCCACGATCTTCCCGTCGATCCACGCCTGCGGCGACACCGCGCTCACGATCGCCTCGGTGACGCGCTGGGTCTTCTCGCCGGTGATGACGGTGAACAGCACGGCCGCTCCGGTGAACACCGAGAACACGAGCGCCCCGACCACCACGGCGATCAGCCCGCTGTCGCGGGACGGCGCGGCACCCACTTCGACGACCTCCACCGCGAGGGGTCGGAGCGCCGTCGCCGTCGTCTCCGGCGCCAGGCCCGCAGCCTGGACCCGCGCCGGCACCACCACGCCCTCGAGGAGCGCCGCGAGATCCCCCGCCCAGCGCGGCGCCGATGGCACCCGAAGCTCCAACGTGCCGTCCGCGACGGCCACGAGCAACCCGTCGAGGTCCTCGGCGGCCACCGCCCCCTCGGCTTCCGCCGCCGCCCTCGCCTCGAACCGGTAGCGCCCCGAGGCCCCCTCGGGTGCCGTGGCGAGCGCGTCGAGGGCCGTCGCCAACGGGTCCGCGGGGTCGAGCGCGGTGGCGTCGACCGCCAGACGCACCGGCGCGCCACCGCCCGCACCGCCGACGACCGCGTCGACGAGCCGGCCGGTCCCCAGCACCGCCGCGACGATGATCGCGATGGTGATGACCAACTCGCGCCACTTGAAGAAGCGCAGGAACTCCCAGCGGGCGATGGTCCAGACGGCGCGGCCGTGGTTCACGACCGCACCTCCGCGCCCACCGCGCCGGCCATGTCGGTCATGTCGGCCTCCGGGTCGACGCCCACCGCGCGCAGGTAGAGCTCGCGCAGGGACGGGGTGTCGCTGTGGACGTCGACGACCTCGGCGCGCGCGAGGATCGCGTGCAGCGCCGCGCCCACCGTCGTGGCCGGCGGGAGCTCGAGGTCGAGCACCCGACCGCCGTCCGTGCGGGCCATCTCGCGCGCCTCGACGTCGGCGAGGAGGCCCGCGGGCGCCGGCGCCGCCAACGTCACCCGCAGCCGCCGGGCGGCGCCGGAGGCGGCCCGCACGTCGTCGAGCGTCCCGGACAGCACCTCGCGACCCTGGTGCAGCAGGAGCACCCGGTCGGCGAGCGACTCGACCAGGTCCATGTGGTGCGCGCTCAGCACCACCGTCGTGCCCGCGTCGCGCAGCTCGCGGATCAGCCGACTCACCAGGTCCTGGTTGACCGGGTCGAAACCGGAGAAGGGTTCGTCGAGCACGGCCAACGCCGGCTCGTGCAAGAGGCTGGCGATCAGCTGCACCTTCTGCTGGTTCCCCTTCGACAGCGCGTCGACGCGGTCGTTCGCGCGCGCCGCGAGGTCGAAGCGCTCGAGCCAGGCGCGCGCACGGCGCGCCGCCTCGGCGCGCTCGAGCCCGCGCAAGCGGGCCAGGTAGACGATCATCGGCAACACCTTGGCATCGGCGTACAGGCCGCGGTCCTCGGGGAGGTAACCGATGCGGGCGGGGTCGGCGCGGTCGGTGACCGGGCCGCCGAGGTCGAAGCGCAGGCGACCCTCGTCGGGCGCGACGATGCCGACGAGCATGCGCACCAGCGTCGACTTGCCGGCGCCGTTGGGGCCCAGGAGCGCGAACACCTCGCCGCGGCGCACCGCGAAGCTCACGCCGTCGACGGCGGTGACGGACGCGTAGCGCTTGACGACACCGTCGACGGCGACGGGGGAAGTCGGGTCGGGGCTCATGAACGACACGATACCCGCGGGGCGGCGATCGCCGTCCGGCGCGCCACCGGTGGGCGTCACGAGGCGGCCACACCGAAACCTGCCCGCGGTGCGGCGCACGCGCCTCACACGCGGCCACCACGAACCGCGCGTACGCTCGCGGTAAGGAGCGCGCGACCCGGCCGCTCCCGGGAAGGGGTTCCGACATGCTTCGACGCACCGCGCTCGCTGTCCTCGGCGCCGCCGCGCTCACCGCGACCGCGCTCGCCGCGCCGCCGCTCCTCGACACCGGCCCGCTGCCTGCGGGCGCATGGCACCTGGTCGGCCTCGACGCCGACCCCAACCCGTGGCCGCGGGTCGAGGTCACCCTCGTCGTCAGCGAGGACGGCACCACGGTGTCCGGTTCGAACGGGTGCAACACCTTCCAGGGCGAGATCGGCGGCACCGCCGACGCGCTCGAGTTGGGTCCGCTCGCCACGACGCGGCGCTTCTGCGAGGGCGACGAAGCGACCGCCGAAGCGATCGTCGCGCGCGTCTTGGGCGCCACCACCCGCGCAGATCTGGTCGCAGGCCGGCTCTACGTGCGCGGCGCGGGCCGCATGCTCGTCTACGCGCCGGCCGGCGACCCCGAGGACCCGGGCGTGCAGGGCGCGCCCCCGGTGGCCTCCTCGCAGGCACTCGATCCGGCCCGCTTCGCCCCGATCGTCGACGCGTCGGCCGCCAGCCGCGCCGCCTGGGTGCGCGACCCGCTGCAGGTGGCGCTGCTGTTCGTCGCCACCGAGTCCACGGGAAGCTCCACGGTCGTCCGGCAGGACGCCGCCGACGGCGTCACGACCGTGCGGATGTGGTTCGACCGGTTGCTGGACGACTCGCTCCGCGGGCTCTGGTTCGAGGTCGACCTCGAGCGCGGCACCGACGGCGCCTGGCGGATCGTGTCGGGGCGGCAGGCGACGTGGTGCGCGCGCGGCGACGTCACCGACGTGCTGGTGGGGGGGCTCTGCCCCTGAGGCGCGACGGGGCGCCAGCCCGATCGGGGTCCGGATCGCCGAAGCTCGGTGCGTGCCTCGGTACCCTCGGGGATGCGACGCCCCACCCCCGATCCCGTTAGCCCCGACCAAGAGTCGGTCTGGGACTACCCCCGTCCGCCGGCGCTCGACCCTTCGATCGAACACGTGGTCGTGACCCTCGAAGGCACGACGCTCGCCGAGAGCCGGCGCGCCATCCGCGTGCTGGAGACCTCGCACGCCCCGGTCTACTACCTGCCGCCCGAGGACGTGCGGATGGATCTGCTCGAGCCGACCCCGCGCCGTACGTTCTGCGAGTTCAAGGGTGCGGCGGCCTACGCCGACGTGGTCGTCGGCGACCGCCGTACGTCCGGCGCGTGCTGGTGGTACCCCACGCCAAGCCCCGACTACGCTGCGATCGCCGGATGGATCGCCTTCTACCCTTCGCGCGTCGACCGCATCACCGTCGACGACGAGGTCGTGCGCCCCGTCGGCGGCGATTTCTACGGCAGCTGGGTGACGTCGCGCGTAGCGGGTCCGTTCAAGGGCGGACCAGGCACCGAAGGCTGGTAAGTCGCCCGAGCGGCCCTCGTCACAGGCCCGAAGCCGCGAGCGCCGCCGTGGTCGCGGCCCCGAACACCACGACCGCCCACGGCGGCGCCTTCCACACCGCGAGGGCCCCGTAGGCCGCGAGCACCAACGCTGCGTCGCGCGGGCCGGCGACCGCGGCCGTCCACACCGGGTCGTAGAGCGCCGCGAGCAACAGCCCGACCACCGCGGCGTTGACGCCCACGAGCGCGCGGCGCACCGCGCGGCGCCGGCGCAGCGCTTCCCAGAAGGGGAGCACGCCCATGAGCAGCAGGAACGACGGCACGAAGACGGCCACCAACGCGATCGCAGCGAACCCGACGCCCGCGGCCCCAGGCGCCATCGACGCGCCCAAGAACGCCGAGAAGGTGAACAGCGGGCCCGGCACCGCCTGCGCGGCACCGTAGCCGGCGATGAAGGTGGCGTCGTCGACCCAGCCGGCCGGCACCACCTCGGCCTGGATCAGCGGCAGCACCACGTGGCCGCCGCCGAACACCAGCGCGCCGGTGCGGTAGAAGGCATCGGCGACGGCCACCGCCTGCGACGCGCTCGCCTCGCGCATCACGGGCAGCGCGACGAGCAGCGCCGCGAAGACCGCGAGCAGGACGGCGCCGGCACGCCGGGGCACACCGCCGGGGACCGCCGCACCGGCTCGGCGCGCGCCGGCGTTCTCGGCGGGCCGCGGCAACCAGGTCAGCCCGAGCAGGGCGCCGCCGGCGATGATGGCCACCTGCGCGAGCGCCCCGGTCCACAGCAGCGCCACCATCGCCGCGGCAAGCGCCACCGTGATCCGCGGCGCGTCGGGGGTGAGCCTCTGCGCCATGCCCCACACCGCGTGCGCGACGACGGCAACGGCGACGATCTTGAGCCCGCGCAGCCAGGCAGCGCCCTCCACGTCGCCCACCGCCTGCACCCCGAAGGCGAAGGCCGCGAGCGCGAGCGCCGAGGGCAGCGTGAACCCTAGCCACGCCGCGAACGCGCCCGGCAGACCCGCCCGGCGATACCCCAGACCGATGCCCACCTGCGACGACGCCGGCCCCGGCAAGAACTGGCAGAGCGCGACCAGGTCGGCGTACGCGCCGTCGTCGAGCCAACGGCGGCGCTCGACGCACTCGGCGCGGAAGTACCCCAGGTGGGCGACGGGTCCCCCGAACGAGGTGAGGCCCAGGCGGGCGAAGACGGCGAGGACCTCGAGGAAGGTGCCGCGTGGGGCGGCGGGCTCGGCCACGGCGGGCACCGTACCGCAGGGCCGCTGCCGTCGCGGGATCGCGAAACCACCCCTATGCTGAACCCGTGGACCTGCCCCGCGCCCGTCGCCGGGGCGTGCCGTCGGCCACGACTCGAGGTGGCGCGATGAAGTGGGAAGACCGTGGACGCAGCAAGAACCTCGACGATCGCCGCGGGCGCCGCAGCGTCCGCGGCCGCACGGCGGTCCCGCTCGGGATCGGCGGCGTGCTCTTGGTGTTCGCCCTGAGCGCCCTCACCGGCACCGACCTGTTCGCGCTGCTCGGCCTGAGCCCGGGCGGGGGCGGCGGCGCGCCGGCTGGACCACCACCCACCCAGCAGGAACTCTCGCTGGAGGAGGAGCACGTACGCTTCGTCTCGTACGTCCTGGACGACGTACAGGCGACCTGGAGCGACGTCTTCGCGCGCAGCGACCTCGGGTACCAGGACGCCACGCTGGTGCTGTATCGGGACGCGGTGGAGTCCGGCTGCGGCGTGGCGCCCTCGGCGTCCGGACCGTTCTACTGCCCGACCGACGGCGGCATCTACCTCGACCTCTCGTTCTACGAGACGCTGCGCGAGCGCTACGGGGCGCCCGGCGACTTCGCCGAGGCGTACGTCCTCGCCCACGAGATCGGCCACCACGTCCAGAACCTGCTCGGCACGATGGCCGAGGTGCGCCAGCAGCAGCAGGCGCGCCCCAACACGGCCAACGAGTGGTCGGTGGCGCTCGAGCTGCAGGCCGACTGCTACGCCGGCATCTGGGCGGCGTCCGCGGAGGCGCGCGGCATCATGGAGCACGGCGACCTGGAAGAGGGCTTGACCGCGGCGGCAGCCGTTGGCGACGATCACCTCGCCAACCGCGCGGGCCGCATCCCGAACCAGGAGACCTTCACCCACGGCACCTCCGCGCAGCGGACGCAGTGGTTCCGGACCGGTTTCGAGACGGGCGACCCGACCGCTTGCGACACCCTCACGGCGAACTGAGCGAGGGCCTCCGGTGGGGCTCGCACCCGCGCGGCGCGACCTCGACGCTGCGGTAGCGTGGCGCCGTCCACGACCTCCGCGCGAACGCCCCACGCACCCAGGAGCCCGCATGCCCCATCTCGAAGACGTCCTCGCCCGCATCGATGCCCACCTCGAGCAGGAGCGCGCCGCGCTGCTCGACCTGAGCCACCGCATCCACGCCCACCCCGAGATCCGCTTCGAAGAGGTCCAGGCCGCCGCCTGGCTCACCGAGGCGCTGGAGGCGCGTGGCTTCGCCGTGGAACGCGGCGTAGGCGAACTGCCCACCGCCTTCCGCGCGCGCCTCGAGGGCCGCGGTCCGGGACCCACGGTCGCCGTCCTGTGCGAGTACGACGCGCTCCCCGGCCTCGGCCACGCCTGCGGCCACAACGTGATCGCCACCATGGGCGCCGGCGCCGGCTTCGCGCTCGCGCCGCTGATGGAGGACTTCGACGGCACGCTGCTCGTGCTCGGCACGCCGGCCGAGGAGGGGGGCGGGGGCAAGGTGCTGCTGCTCGAGGCCGGCGTCTTCGACGGCGTCGACGCCGCGATCATGATCCACCCGTACAAGTCGAGCCACCCGAGCATGGGGACGCTCGCGAGCACCAAGTGGGACGTGGCCTTCCGCGGCGTGCCGGCCCACGCGGCGATGGCGCCGCACCTCGGGCGCAACGCGCTCGACGCGGTGCGGCTCGCCTTCGCCGGGATCGACGCGCTGCGGCAACAGACGCGCGACGACGTGCGCATCCACGCGGTGATCACCGACGGCGGTGCGGCGGCGAACATCATCCCCGAGACGGCCTCGATGAACGCGGTCGCCCGGGCCCGCGATGCCCGCCACCTCTTCGACGACCTGGTGCCACGGCTCGAGGACGTCTTCAAGGGCGCCGCGCTGATGACCGGCACCGAGTTGACGATCACCCCCTCGTCGGCCCCCTACCTGGAGATCGTGAACAACCCACCGCTCGAGGCGGCCTTCACGCGCCACGCGACCCGCCGCGGGCGCAGCGTGGCGCCCTACGACGTGGCCGACGGCACCGGCTCGACCGACATGGGCAACGTGTCCCAAGTGGTGCCCGGGCTGCACGGGATGCTCGACATCGACGACGCCGCGATGCCGCACACGGCGGCCTTCGAGGTCGCCGCGGGTTCAGCGCGCGGTGACGCCACCGTGCTCGACGGGGCTTCGGTGCTCGCGGGCATCGCGGCGGAGCTCTTCCTCGATGCCGGCCTGCTCGCCGAGGCGAAGGCGGCGTTCGCGAAGGCGACCGGACTGGCGCGTTGAGGATCAGCGGGGCAGCGAGCGGGCGTTCGGTCCGAGCGAACCAACCCGTGGCGGCGGTGTTACCCGGGGGGGCCGGCCCGGGTGGTGCGCCTTGGCGCACCGCTCGGCGAACCTTGCAATCTTAAAGTTCGACTTTCGAATTGCAAGGTTCGAGTGAGCGGCCGGGAACGAGAGCTCCCCCGTGGATCAGGCAGCCGGTCGGTCGTCGACCGCGCCGAACCAGATCCAGAAGACCTCGGCGCCGCTCGGGCCGGCGACGGCCCAATGCGCCTCGCCGGCCGGGATCAGGGTGACGTCGCCGCCGCCGACCTCGAAGGGGGCCTCACCCGACACGCCGGTGAGCGAACCCGACACGATCAGCGAGAGCTCGTCGGCGGCATGGGCCGACCAACCCTCGGCCGGTACGCGCTGCCCCGGCGCGAGCGTCACGCTGCCGGCGCGCAGCGCGGCGCGGTCCTTGGGGGCGAGGTCGAGTAGGGTGCGCACGCCCAGGGCAGGCGCTCCGTCAGGGACGAGGGGGATGCGGTGCATGGCGCATCCTACGGGCGCCTGGTTGCACGCGCCATCAGGGGGCGTCGCCCACGTCCCAAACGCGCACCCGACCCTCGAGGTCCTCGGCCGAGAGGTGCAGCGACCACGGCCCGGGGGCGACCGTCAGGCGCGGTCGGCTGGTCGCCCTCCCCATGGTCGTGCCGGGCCCGAACGAGCCCACGCTGTACACCGCGCCGAGCGCGTCCACCACCTGAAGCTGCAGCGGGCCGCCGGCGACGTCGTCGAAGCCGAGCACGAGGCTCAGGGTTCCGTCGGGCGCGTTCCCTTCGGCGAGGAGGACGTCCGCCGGCCCGCCCGCGAACGTGCGGTCGCCGAGGGGGGCGTGCTGCGGCAGCACGATGGCATCGTCGCCGGGCGCAGCCGCGGCGCCCGGGAAGGCCGCCCGCAAGCCGACCGCCAGGGCGACCAGCGCCACCACCAGGAGCGCGGCGGCGACGACCGCGCGCGCAGGCACCGCCGACGCCGCCGCGGTTCGCCGCATCACGGCGAGTTCGGTACGACCCCCCACGCGCCACCACGCCCACGCAGCGCCGCCGAGCATCAGCGCCGCCGCGAGCGCCGCGACGGCGGCCGGCGGCCACCCGCTCGTGAGCGTGAAGCGCACCACGTCGTCCCCCGGAGCCGACGCTCGGAACGTCGGCCATGGGAGCACCATCCACGGCACCAAACCGACCAAGATCCCGAAGCTGGCCGTGAGCCGCAACCACGCGTACGCGGCCGGCAGGCGGCGGGGGAGGGCCAGCAGCACGAGCACCCAGGCGGCGTAGGGGAGGAGCGTGCCGGCGGCGGTGACGAAGGCGCGGGCGGCGTCGGTCACGCCCGGCAGGTCGTACGCGGCGTGGGCGCGCTCCGACCAGGGGCGGGCGTCGAGGGTGCGCACCGTGCCCCCCACCGACCACGCCGCCAGCGCGTGGCCGGCTTCGTGGAGCAACAGGTAGACCTGGACGAACGCGAGGGTGGCCAGCAGCAGCCAGGCGATCGTGGCTAGGTGCCCCGCGAAGCGGGGGGTGGTGGCGGTTCGGAGCGCGTGCATGGAACGACGATACGGGCGTGGCCGCTGCCCTGACGACGGGCTTGGGTCCCCAGATGCGCCGGGAACCGCGAGGACCGCGGGCCACCACGCGCTAAGGTGCCCCGCGTGGACGCTCTCGAGCTCGTCCGGCTCAACCTGCTCTCGCCCATGGTGCTCGCGTTCGCGCTCGGCCTCCTCGCGACGCTCGTGCGCAGCGACCTGCGCGTTCCGGACGCGCTCTACACCGGGCTCTCGATCTACCTCTTGTTCGCCATCGGGCTCAAGGGGGGCGTGGCGCTCAGCACCACGCCGCCCGGCGACGTGTGGCTGCCGGCGCTCGCCACCCTGGTCGCGGGCGGCGCGACCGCGCTGACGAGCTACGCGGCCGCGCGCGTGCTCGGCCGCTGGGGCGTCGCCGACGCGGCGGCCTTGGCCGCCCACTACGGCTCGGTCTCGGTGGTCACCTTCGTCGCGGCGCAGGCGTTCCTCGACCGCGCGGCCGTGCCGTACGAGGGCTTCATGCCCGCGCTGGTCGCGCTCCTCGAGGTGCCGGCGATCTTGGTCGCGCTCGTGCTCGCGCAGCGCGCCCGCGCGACCGGCTCCGGCGGTGGGCTCACGGAGACCGTCCGCGAGGTGCTGACCGGGCGCAGCATCGTCCTGTTGGTGGGTGGCCTGGCGATCGGCCTCGCCACCGGGGTGGAGGGCGCCGATCGCGTCGCGCCCTTCTTCGTGGCCCCGTTCGAGGGGGCGCTGACCCTGTTCCTGCTCGAGATGGGGCTGGTGACCGCCCGGCGCCTGGGCGAGCTGCGCCGCGGCGGCGCCTTCCTGATCGCCTTCGGCATCGGCGCGCCCGTGGTGCACGGCCTGCTCGGCGTCGTGCTGGGCTCGGCCGCGGGGCTCTCGGAGGGCGGCACGACGATCTTCGCGACCATGCTCGCGAGCGCCTCGTACATCGCCGCCACCGCCGCCGTTCGGCTCGCGCTCCCGGAAGCGAACCCGGGCCGCTACCTCACCGCGTCCCTCGCGGTGACCTTCCCCTTCAACCTGGTCGTCGGCATCCCGCTCTACGCCCGCGCCGCGCAGGCGCTCGCCGGAGGAGGCGCATGATCCCGCCCGAGAAACCCGCATGGACCGAACGTCGCCTGGTGACCGTCATCGCCGAGGCGGTGCTGGAGGACCGGCTGCTCGCCGACCTGCACCGCTGGGGGGTCGGTGGCCTCACGGTCGTCCGCGCCGAGGGCGACCCGTTCGGCTCGCGCGTCGGCGACATCGCGGGTGCCTTCCTGCGCCTCGAGTGCGTGGTCGGCGAGGCGACCGCGGAGCGGGTGCTGAACGGCCTAGCGGCGGCCTACCTGGAGCGCTTCAAGGTGGTGGCGTACGACCATCCGGTCCGGGTGGTGCGGGGCGCGAAGTACCCCTGAACTCGGATCAGCGCATCCCGGCGACGCGAACCCGCAGCGCGGCGTCGAAGAACTCGACCACCCGCCGGGCGTACTCGTCCGGCTCGGTCTCGTAGGCCTTCGCGTGGCCGACGCCGTCGAGCGTCCACAGGGCGGCGCTCGGTTCGGCGGCGCGCAACCGCAGCGCGTGGTCGTACGGGATCAACCGGTCGGCGGTGCCGTGCACCAGTTGGATGGGTCGCGGCGCCACGAGCGGCAGCTGGTCGGCCGGTCGAGAGCCGGCGAGGTCGAAGCCGAAGCGCACCCGGTGCGCCAGCCGCGCGGCCTGCCAGAACACGGCCGGCAACCCGCTGGCCGACGGCCACTCGGCCTCGATGACCGAGGCGATCTCGGCGTAGCCGGCGTCGGCCCACAGCGCGCCCACGCGCGGATCGACCGCCGCCGCGCCGACCGCGCTCGCCGCGCCCATCGAGACCCCGAGCACGCCCACCTGACCGGCGGGCACCCCATGAGCCACCAGGTACGTGATCGCCGCCCCCACGTCGAGCCGCTCGGTGCGGCCGAAGGTGAAGCGCGCGTCGCCCGACGCGCCGTGGCCGCGCAGGTCGAGCATCACGACCTGGTACCCGTTGGCCTGCAACGTGGCGGCGAGCTCGGGGAAGCGGCCGCCGAACTCGCGCGTGCGGCTGGAGTTGCGACCGTGCACCAGCACGACGCCGGCGTCGGAGCCGTCCACCGGGAGGAACCAACCCGCGAGCTCGACCCCGTCGGCCGCCGCGAAGGTGGCGTCCTGGTAGGTGGCGCCGAACGTACCGGGCGTGATCGCCGGGTCGAGGTGGCGCTCGGGGAACGTGAGGCGATCGGCGGCGATCCAGCCGACGCCGAACCAACCGGCTACGGCGAGCACGGCGACCGCCGCGAGGACGGCGGGGAGGCGGCGGCGAAGGCGCGAACGGGGCATGCGGGATGCTACCCGGTCGCACCCGCATTCCTGGACGTCCGGAGCTCGCCGCCGCCGCTGCTATGCTCCGGGAGCACGGCGGACGCCGCCATCGCGGGCGCGCCGCCCATCAGAGGTGATCATGGCGAACAAGGTGATCCAGCTGACCCCCAAGGGCCTGGAGAAGATCAAGGAAGAGCTGCGCTACCTCAAAGACGAGAAGCGCCAGGAGCTCGCCGACTACATGGGCGTCGCGCTCGCCGACGGTGACTTGCGCGAGAACGCCGCGTACGACGAGGCCCGCCTGCTCCAGAGCGCCAACGAGGCGCGCATCGCCGATCTCGAGGAGGTCGTCACCCGCGCGGTGGTGGTCGAGCAAGGCTCGAGCGACGAGGCGATCGCCCGCCTGGGCGCGAGCCTGGAACTGAAGGACGACCAGGGCACGACCCAGACCTTCCACCTGGTGGGCTCGCTCGAAGCGGACGTCTTCGAGAACCGCATCTCGGACGAGTCGCCGCTGGGGCAGCGGTTGATGGGGCGCCGCGCCGGCGACGAGGTGGCGCTCGGCAAGATGCGCTACAAAGTGCTGTCGGTCTTGTTCGAGTAAGGCGCCGACCCAGAGCCCCCAGGGCGATCGCCACGATGAAGCCGTCCCCGACCCAACCGTCATCGGACCCTCAGGGTGCGCGCGGTAGGCTGACGCCGTGACCCGAGCAGCCCTCATCGCGCTCGCCGTCGTGGTGGCCGGCCTGGTGGCGCTCAGCCTGCTGCCCGACCGACGCCCCGACCTCCCCGACGCGACGATCGTGTTGGGCGACGCGCGGGTGCTGCTCCTGCCCACCGCCGACCCCGAGGCCGTGTGGACCTTCGCCGCCCCCGAAGCGCGCTTCGATCCGGACGCCGAGAGCACCGAGCTGTTGGGCGTCGAGGACGGTGCCCGCACCGTGAACGGGGTCGTGGACTTCACGCTCCGCGCCGAGCGGCTGGTCATCGACCGCCGCGACGACCTGGTCACCGAGCGCCTCGAGGCGCATCTGGTCGCCGACGGTTGGGACGTGCTGATGGAGGGCCGCACCGGCCGCAACGTGCTCGTGCGCCAGGACCAGGGGCGCTTCGAGGTGCCGCACGTCGAGATCTCCGGCGACGGCATCGGCGACAGCGTCTACCAGGACATGCGCATCAGCTTCGACTTCACCGACTTCAGCGCCGGCGGCCCCGGCACGGTGGGCACGTCGGCGTTCGTCACCGACGTGGCCCCCCGGTAGGCCGCGGCGCCCCCGGAGGTTCCCGTGCCCCGCCCACGTCCGCTCGCCC
>JAABRX010000029.1 GCA_011390675.1 Trueperaceae bacterium
GGGGCGTGGTCGTCACCCGCGGCCGCCTGACCGCCACCGGCGCCTCGCTGCGCTACTCGGAGGCGACCGGCCTGGGCGTGCTCGAGGGGGACGCCCACGTGGTGGTCGCGCCGGCGACCGAGGGCGAGCGCGAGGTGATCATCACCGCACTGAGCGTGACCTTCGACGTCGACACCGACACCAGCGTCAGCCAGGGCGACGTGGTGCTGCTCAACGGCGACCAGTCGGCGCTCGCCGAGCAGCTCGAGTACGAGGAGACCGCCGGGCTGGGCGTGCTGTCGGGCGACGAACGGCCCGAGGTCACCCGCACCGCCGAGGACGGCGGCCTGCTGCGCATCGTCGCCGACGAGATCCGCGTGCTCACCGACCTGGCCGCGCTGTACGCGGTCGGCTCGGTGGAGGTCGTCGACGGCGACGTGCGCTCGACCGGCGACGAGGTGTTCTACGACGACGAGCAGGAGGTCGCCGAGGTCCTCGGGGACCCCGCCGTCGCGGTGGACTCGGCGGCCGGCGTGCGCCTCGAGACCGCGCGGGTGCGCCAGGACGTGCGCTTCCGCTTCGTCGAGGCGATGGACGCGTCGCTGCCGACCCCCTTCACCGCCGACCAGTTCCGGCTGGCCCGCGAGGTCGGCGAGGACTGACGCAGGTGCGGGCGCCGAGCGCGGTCGGGCCGCGCGCGACGATCGTTGCGACGGCGGCCGTCGCCGCCGTCGCGGCGTTCGCGCTCGCCCAAGGGCTTCCCACCGTGACCGTCGAGCGCGGCGACCGTCGGATCGTGGTCGAGCAGCGCACGACCGGTGCCGAGGGGGCGCGCACCGTACTCGCGAACCGCAACTGCGAGGAGGGCGTGCTCACCAACCTGTTCTTCGGGCCGGTGCCCGGGTACGTCGTCACGCGCTTCGACGCCACCGAGCTCACCAGCCAGCTCGCGATCGTCCGGGTGCCGCAACCAGCGGCCGGCGAGGCCGACGCCACGACCGACGACGCTGCCGGCGACGAGGTCGCGCGCGACGAGGAGACCATCGAGCTCCTGGGTGGCACCGCCACCTTCGACCGCCCCGGCTGCCTCGAGGTCGTCGACCCCGAGGGCGCGCGCCCGGTCGAGCTGCTGCAGGGGCGCACCACCGTTCGAGGCGCGCGCTTCTTCCTGGACCGCGCCACCGACGTCGCCACCATGGACGGTCCGGTCGCGCTGACGCGCCGCGCCGAAGGCGACGGCCCTGCGCTCGAAGCTACCGCCGACGCCCTCGAGTTCGACGTGTCGGTCGAGCGAGCCACGCTCACCGGCGGCGTGACGATCACGTCCGGCGACCGCGTGAGCACCGCCGATCGGCTCGAGCTCGACGAGGAGGCCGGCGTGGCGCTGCTGGCCGGAAGCCCGGCGATCAGCCGCCGCGGGTCCGACGAGGTGCGCGGCGACGTGCTGCGCTACGACCTCGAGACCGACGACGTGGTCGTGGTCGGGAACGTCTCGGCCACCTTCGAGGTGGACCTGGGCACGGACGACGTCGTCGACGGCGACGCGCTCACGACCCCCTGAGCCACCCGAGCAGCGCTTCGCGCCTCCCCACCAAGCCCTTGTAGGCGAGCAGGTCCGCGTCCATGGACGCGACCGCCGCGGCGACGGTCGCGCGGCACTCCGGGTCGGCGACGACCTGCGCGAGCGGCGCAGCGTACACGCGGATGAGGAACACGAAGGCGTCGACCTCCGGCACCGGCAGCGTCGTCTGGCGCTCGACCCGGTACCAGAGGCGCTCGGGCGGCACCGCCACCGCGGGCGCCGAGCGGCGCGGGTGCCGACCCAGCCCGCCGTCGGGCGCCAGGCTCCACACGAAGCGGTGGATCGGCCCGCGCGCCACGAGCGCGTCGACGAGCGCCCCCGCCGCGGCGTCGAGCTTGGCGCGGTGCGGCACCGGCTCGTGCAGCCGCGCGAAGGACGAACCGGCGTGCGCGCCAGGGTCCCACCCGCTGGGCGCGACCACGTTCAGGTACGCGGCCCGGCCGCCGTCGCCCGCACGCTCGCGCGTCATCACCACGAGGTCCTCCTGGAGCGCGAGCGCCAGCGCGTCCAGGGCGAGCGCTGTCGGCTCGCGGTCCTCGGCGAGCCACGCGGCTGCGTCCGAAGCTTGGGCGGCGACCTCCGGCGGGGCGTCGGCCGCCGGACCGGGCACGGTCAGCGCGCCGTCGATCCCGACGCGCACCCCGAGCCACGGGAAGGTCCAACCCGCGGCATCGGCGCGCACGCGAGGGTCGCCCTCGCGTGCGCACGCGGCCGCGAGCGCCCGCGCCACCGTCGTCAGCCGCTCGGGATCGGCCGCGGCGTCCACCGCGCGCACCGCGTCCGGCGCCGCGCGCAGCTCCGCCAGCGCGTGCGCGAGCATCCGTCCGGCGTCGGCGTCGAGGCGCACCAGGGTCGGCGGGCCGGCGTCGCGCACGTGCGCGGGCAGCTGCCCGAGCCGCGTGAGGTCGGGGCGGACCGCGTAGGTAGGGGCGGTGACGAAGGGGACCGCCACCGGCGGCAACCGTCGGTGGGTCAAGCGCGCTTGGGGAGGTGCACCACGAGGAGCCCTGCGCGCAGATGGGCGGCGATCGCGTCGTGCTCCACGGGTCCGGGCAACCGGAAGGTGCGTTGGAAGGGGCCGGTGGGCCGCTCGCTGAACACGGGCCGCACGCCGTCCTCGAGCGTCTCGCGCACGCCGGCGACGATCAGCTCGTCGCCCTGCAGCGCCAGCTCCAGGTGCTCCTGGTCGACGCCGGGCACCTCCAAGCGGAGCTGCCACGCATCGCCCAGGTCGAGCAGGTCGGCGCGCGGGCCGGCCGCTTCGGTGGGGAGGTCGCGCAGGATCAGGTCGTCGAGGCGGTCCTTGACCGCGATGAGCGCCTCGAGGTCGTTGCGGGTGCCGAGTTCGTCCAGGTGCATCTCGGCGCGAGTCTAGCACCGGGCGTTAGGCTGGCCCGATGCCCGCCGAGCGCCTGAAGCCGCACCCCACGCCCCGCGCCCGGACCAGGCGCCCGGTCGTCCCGGTGCTCGCCGCCCCCACCGCGTCCGGCAAGACCGCCGCCGCGCTGCGCCTCGCCGCGGATCCGGCCGCCCACGGCCTCGAGGTGATCAGCGCCGATGCCATGCAGGTCTACCGCGGCCTCGACGTCGCGAGCGCCAAGCCGACCGCCGCGGAGCGGGCCCGCGTGCCGCACCACGCGCTCGACCTGGTGGAGTCGTTCGAGCCGTTCAGCGTGGCGGCGTGGGTGGCCGCGGCGGAGGCCGCGATCGCGGACGTGCTCGCGCGCGGCGGTCGGCCGCTCGTGGTCGGCGGGACCGGCTTCTACCTGGCCGCGCTGCAGGACGGGCTTCCGACCACCCCGCCGAGCGACCCCGCGCAGCGCTCGACGCTGGAGGCGGAGCTCGCGGAGCGCGGCCTGGACGCGCTCGAGGCCGAGCTGCGGGCAGCGGCCCCCGAGGACGCCAACCGCGCGCAGCGCAACCCGCGGCGGGTGCTGCGCGCGCTCGAGGTGCTGCGCACCACGGGTCGGCCGCCCTCGTCGTTCCCGGCCGCGCCCGCACGCTTCGAGCTTCGGACCTTCGTGGCCCTGCCGACGCCGGCGCGCCTCGCCGAACGGGTGCGCGAGCGGGTGGCGGCGATGGTGGCCGCGGGGCTGGTCGACGAGGTCGCGCACCTGCTCGCGACCGTGCCGCCCGAGGCGACCGTGTGGCAAGCGATCGGGCCCAAGGAGATCGCCCCGGTGCTGCGGGGCGAACGGCCGCTCGCGGCTGCCCTGGAGGACGTCGCCGACGCCACCCTGCGCTACGCCAAGCGCCAGCGCACCTGGTTCGCCAAGCGCCCAGCCGACGCCGAACGGCACGTGGACGTGCTGGAAGCGCTCGATGCGGAACTGCTCGAGTGGTGGCGCGGCGCATAGAACGGCGCCGCGCTGCGTCGCATGGATCAGCGCCGCGCCTTGACTCGCTTCATCTCCAGGTCGCCGTGCACCCGGAGGTAGCGCAGCCAGGCGCGGGCGCTGATCGGTCCCAACGAGTTGTGCTCGACCATGGTCGCCCCCGCGTCCTCGTCGGCGACGCGGCGAGCCAAGGCGACGGTCTCGACCCGGACGGCGTCGAAGCGCTCGATCAGCTGCGCGAGCGGCTCGTCCTCGGGCGGGGCGAACGCGCGGCTCTCGTCGCGCTCGAACGCGCGATCGCCCAGGGCGACCCGGAGCCGGTTCTGCCCCCAGCGCTCGATGGCGATCACGTGGCGCAGCTGCTTCCGGGCGGCGGCGTCCTCGCCGGCCGCGGCCACGGCAGCGAGCGGGCCGCGACCCGCCTCGAGGCGCTCGGCGAGGGCGTCCGCACCGACGCGCGCGGCGGGCCGCTCGAACAAGAACCGGGCGAAGAGGCGAGCGATCGGGTTGGCCATGGCGTCGGAACGCGGCGCGGGCTTCAGCCCTCGACCGGCGCCGCTTTCCCCTTCTTCTTGCGCTTGCCGAAGAAGCCCTTGACCCGTTCGGAGAAGCTCTCGCGCCCCTCGATCGGCTCGCCCACCTCCTCGGCGTACGCGTGCAGCAGCTCGCGCGCCTTGGGCGTGAGCTTCTTGGGCGTGTCGACGACGATCGTGACGATCTGATCACCGGTGCCGACCTGCCGCAACCGCGGCATGCCGTGTCCGCGCAGCCGCACCTCGGTACCCGAGAGGGTGCCGGGCAGCACCTCGACGACCTCTTCGCCGTCGAGCGTCGGTACGTGGAAGTGCGAGCCGAGGGCCGCCTGCGCCAACCCGACGTGGAGCGCGAAGCGCAGGTCGTCGCCGTCGCGGGTCAAGTGCTCGTCGGGAGCGAGCGTCAGGTAGACGTAGAGGTCGCCTGCGGGGGCGCCGTCCAGACCCGCGTTGCCCTCGCGGGGCACGCGCAGGCGGTAGCCGCCGTCGATGCCCTTGGGGAGGCCCACCTGGACGGTGGTGCGCTCGACGGTGCGGCCCTGACCGCGGCACTCGGTGCAGGGCTCGATCACGATCTCGCCGACGCCGTTGCAGCGCGGACAGGGCTGCTGCGTGACCACGGTGCCGAAGAACGACTGGGCCTGCATCCGCACGGTGCCGCTGCCGGCACACTGGACGCACTTCTGCTTCCCCTTGCCGCCGGGCTCGGCGCGCTCGCCGTGGCAGCGCGCGCAGGCCGTGCGACGTTCGATCTCGACCGGAACGGTGGCGCCGTCGCGCGCCTGCTCGAGCGTGACCTCGAGCTCGACCTCCAGGTCCTCGCCGGGCGTGCCGCGCTGCACCGGGCGCCGCCCGGCCATGCCGCCGCCGAACACCGAGGCGAACACGTCGAAGATGTCGCCGGTGAAGTGGGCGCCGGCGTCCGCGGAGCCATAGCGGTCGTAGCGCTGACGCTTCTCGCCGTCGGCGAGAACGGCGTACGCCTCGTTGATCTCCTTGAAGCGCTCCTCCGCAGAGGCGTCGCCCGGGTTTCGGTCGGGGTGGTACTTGAGGGCGAGCTTCCGGTAGGCGCTCTTGATCGTTGCGTCGTCGGCGTCGCGCGCGACCCCCAGCAGCTCGTAGTAATCGGCCATCGCGCGCCAGTATACGGGAGGGGTCGTGCATCGCCGTCGCCCCGGACGCAACATCCTTGCGCGCGCTCGTGGCAAGGCGACCGGTCGGGCGAGGCGACGAGGCGCTGCACGGCGCGCGGCCGCCCACGGCGCGGCCGTGCGGTGGACGGATGGAAGCGCTTTCATGCCCGATCTCGTGGCCACGCACCGCGATCGCCGCCACGCGAGTCGATTCGCGTACCTGACACGGTTCGATTGCACCCACCCGGGGGTCGATTGACGAAGTCGCTCTTGGGTGCTACGCTTCGTGAAACGGCTTTCAGTACGACCCGGAGGGGGTTCGCGCCATCGCGCGGCACCGTCCTGGACCCCAGCGACGCGCGAGGGAGGTCGAGCATGGCGACGATCCGAGAAGTCTCCCGCCTCGCGGGCGTCTCGCCGGCCACGGTCTCGCGGGTCCTCAACGGGACCACGCCGGTGGCGGACACCACCAAGGAACGCGTGCTCGAAGCGGTCGCGACCCTGGAGTACAAACCGAACGCCTTCGCCCGCGGCCTCGCCACCAACCGCTCGGGCGGCATCGGCATCACCGTCAACCAGGTGTCGAGCCCGTACTTCGGCGCGTTCATCGAGGGCGTGGAGCAGGTCGTCCGCGCGGCCGGCCTCCACCTGATGGTGTCGAGCGGCTTCGCCGACGCGAAGGCGGAGCGCGACTCGATCGAGTTCCTGCTCGAGCGCCGCTGCGACGGCGTCGTCGTCCAGGCCGAGGGGCTGAGCGACGACGACCTCATCGATCTGGTGCAGCAGGGCCCCGCGCCCGTCGTCGTGTTCGGCCGCCGCATCGCCGAGATCGAGGATCGCTGCGTCGTCACGAACAACGAACTGGGCGGCGCCCTCGCCACCCGGTACCTGCTCGACCACGGGCACCGCCACATCGGCCACGTGACCGGTCCGCTGTCCTACCCCGACGCGCGCGAGCGCCTCCACGGGTACCGCCGCGCCCTCGAGGCGGCCGGTGTCGCGTACGACGACCGCTACACCGTCGAGTCCAACTTCCTCGAAGAGGGCGGGGCCCAAGCCGTCGCGCGCCTGATCGCGCGCGCGCCCGAACTCACCGCGATCTTCTTCGCCAACGACCAGATGGCGGCGGGTGGCATGCGCACGCTGCGCGAAGCGGGCCGCGACATCCCGAACGACGTCTCCGTCGTCGGGTACGACGACGTCTTCCTGGCGCGCTACCTCACCCCCACCCTGACCACGATCCGGCAACCGCTCGTCGACATGGGACGCGCGGCCGCCCACCTGCTGCTCGAACGCCTCGGACACGTCGGAAGGGAGGTGGTGCGCCGGTTCGACCCGGAACTGGTCGAGCGTCAATCGGTCGCGCGCATCGCGCGCTGACCCGAACGCATGGACCCCGCCACACCCAGAGGGTGACGCGCCGATCGCGGCAACGATCGATCGCAGGCGCACAGGTTCCGAGGATTCACGTTCGCGCGTCGTCGAGCTGCCGAAGCCCCCGCGACGCCCGATCGCCACCACGTTCCGCCGGACGGCGGAACCCCGGGCACCCACCTCCGGAGAGATCGTAGCCCTATGGGCCGGACCTCGACGAACGCGGTGCCGAGAAAGGAACAGCATGCGCAAGTTCGCTGCCGCCCTCCTCATCCTGTCGGTCCTCGCCATGGCGAGCGCCCAGGTGCAGATCCGTTGGTTCGTCGGCCTCGGCGCCGGCACCGACGAGCCCACCATCGCCGCCCAACAAGCGGTCGTCGACGAGTTCAACGCGTCCCAGAACGACATCCGCGTGGTGCTCGAGATCGTCGACAACGACCAGGCCTACGACGTCCTCGCCACCCAGATCGCCGCCGGCAACGCCCCCGACCTCGTCGGCCCCATGGGCATCCGCGGCCGCTCCGCGTTCCCCGGCGTGTGGCGCGACCTGAGCGACCTGATCGACGCCGCGGACTACGACCTGAGCGACTTCGATCCGGCCCTCGTCGACTTCTACATCACCGAGGGCGAAGGCCAGCTCGGCATCCCCTTCGCCGTGTTCCCGAGCTACATCACCTACAACGTCGACCTGTTCGAAGAGGCCGGCCTCCCGGTCCCGCCCGCCCGGTACGGCGAGCCCTACACCACCGTCGACGGTGAGACCGTCCCGTGGGACATCGACGCCCTGCGCGACCTCGCCATGCTGCAGACGGTCGATGCCAACGGCAACGACGCCACCATGGACGGGTTCGACCCCACCCAGATCGTCCAGTGGGGCTTCGGCGCCATCTGGACCGACATCCGCGGCCGCCTCACCATGTTCGGCCCCGGCAACTTCGTCGACGAAGACGGCAACGCCGTGATCCCCGAGGCGTGGGCGTACGGCGCGCAGTGGCTGCACGACGGCATGTGGGTCGACCACTTCCACCCGAACGGCCCCTACGGCAACTCCGCGCTGCTCTCCGCCGGCAACTGGTTCGAGTCCGGCAACCTGGCCATCGCGCACACCCACCTCTGGTACCAGGCGTGCTGCATGTTCGCGCTCGAGGACGAGTGGGCGCTGGCCGCCATGCCGGCCGGTCTCGACGGCACGCCCGTCGCCAAGCTGCACGGCGACACCTTCGCCATCACCGAAGCGAGCCGCAACCCCGAGGCCGCGTTCGAAGTGCTCACGCACCTGCTCTCCCCCGAGATCTCCGGTGACCTCGCCGCGATCTACGGCGGGATGCCTGCCCGCCTGAGCCTGCAGGGCGACTACCTCGCGGGCTTCGGGGCGAACGCCTTCCCCGACCGCGACATCGACTGGACCATCGTCTCCGACAGCCTCGGCTACCCGGACAGCCCGAACCACGAAGAGGGCATGCCGGCGTTCCGCGAGGCCGAGGCGCTCTACAACGCCTTCATGCAGCGGCTCGAGAACGAGCCCGAATTCGACGTCGCCGCAGAGCTCGACGGCCTGCGCGCCGAACTGCAACTCCTGTTCGACTCGGCTCGCTGAGTCATCGGCCGCTCGCTCCGGCCCGTTCGTTCGGGCCGGAGCGAGCGGCATGAGGTGAACCGTGGACTACCTGACCGAGATCCGGCAATCTCTGGCCGGTGGGCGCCGGCGCGCGAAGCTCAGCCGCGCCGAACTCCGTGAGGCACGCTGGGGCTACGGCTTCATCGGGCTGTGGCTCATCGGCTTCTTCGCCTTCACCTTCGTGCCGATGCTCGCATCGCTCGTGTTCTCGTTCCTCGATTTCGATTTGGTGAACCCCAGCGAGGCGACCTTCGTGGGCCTCGAGCACTGGCGCCGCCTGTTCTTCGAGGATCCACGCGTATGGCAGGGCTTGCGCGTGACCTTCACGTTCGCGGCGATCTCGCTGCCGATCGGCATGGCGACCGCGCTCTTCCTGGCGGTGCTGCTCAACAGCGAGCACCTGATCGGCCGCAACCTGTTCCGCACGCTCTTCTACGCCCCCACGATGGTGCCCGTGATCGCGGGCGTGCTCATCTGGAGCGGCGTCCTCAACCCCACGACCGGCTGGATCAACCAGATGATCGAGTGGGCCACCGGGTACGACGCGGCCAGCCCGAACGGCATCCGCTGGCTCGACGACGCTCGCCTCATCTATATCTCCTACACCCTCATCGGCTTCTGGGGGATCGGCAACGCGATCCTCTACAACCTGGCCGCCCTCCAGGGCGTGCCGTCCGAGCTGTACGAAGCGGCGAAGATCGACGGCGCCTCGTGGCCGCGTCGGTTGTGGAGCATCACCTTCCCGATGATCTCCCCGATCATCTTCTACAACCTGATCTTGTCCGTCATCGGGCTCATGCAGTACTTCATCGTCCCGTACGTGCTCAACGGCGGCGATGGCTACCCGGGCGGCACGACGTACTTCTACCTGATCCACTTCTATCGCCAGACCTTCCAGTTCCTGAACCTGGGGTACGGCTCGGCGATCGCCTGGCTGCTGTTCGTCATCGCGCTCGCGCTGACCGGCCTGCTGTTCGCCACCTCGAGCCGCTGGGTGTACTACGCCGGAGGGAAGCGCTGATGGCACGTCCCGATGAACTCAAGACCGTCGGCGTGCCGGCGACCCTCTCCGGTGCCCGCACCGAGTCGGCCAGCGCCGGCGATCCAGAGCGCCGCCAAGCGCAGATGCGCGATCTGATCGTCAAGGTGCTCATCACGTCGGTCGCGCTGGTCCTGCTGCTCATGTACCTGATGCCGCTCGGCTATTCGATCGTGACCTCGTTCATGACCCGGACCCAGGCGTCCGACGTCCAGGCGCCGATCCTGCCGTCGAGCCGCGCGACGTTCGAGTTCGAGGGTCGCGCCTACGACGTCCTGCGGGTGCCGATCGACGGCGAGACCCGCGAGCTGGCGCTGGTGCGTCCCGGCCGTGCGACCAGCGTCTTCGTCGATCCCACCGACCCCGAGGCGGGCGAGATCACGTACGAGGGGAGCTGGCGCACCCTCGATCCCGTGTACGAGCTCGGCCTGCAGTGGGACAACTACCCGCGCGCGTTCCAGTTCATCAACTTCCTGCAGCTGCTGCGCAACACGCTCATGTACGCCGGCATCACGACGGTCGCGGCGACGTTCTCGGCCGCCATCGTCGCGTACGGCTTCGCCCGCTTCAAGTTCCCGGGCAAGGGCCTGCTGTTCATGCTGCTCATCTCGACGATCTTCCTGCCGATGCAGGTGACGCTGGTACCCACGTACGCGATCTTCTACCAGCTCGGCTGGGTCGGCACCTGGCTACCGCTGATCGTTCCGACCTTCTTCGCCAACGCGTACAACGTCTTCCTGCTGCGCCAGTACTTCCTCACCATCCCCACCGAGCTCGAGGAAGCCGCCCGCGTCGACGGGGCCGGCCCCATCCGCACCTTCGTCTCGATCATCCTGCCGCAGGCGGTACCGGCGCTGATCGCCGTGTCGCTGTTCCACTTCTTCTTCGCCTGGAACGACTTCTTCGGCCCGCTCATCTACCTCGCCGGCAGCCAGGACCTGCAGCCGATCTCGGTCGGGCTGTTCCGCTTCAACGGGCTCTACAGCTCCGAGCCGCAGCTCATCCAGGCCGCCTCGATCATGACGATGCTGCTCCCGCTCTTCATCTTCTTCTTCGCCCAGCGCTTCTTCATGCAGGGCGTGGTGATCACCGGGGTCGACAAGTAACGGTCCCGACGCCCCGACGCCATCCACGCACCCACCGTTCACGAAGGGTCCTCGCGAACCATGACCCAACCAGACATCCACCTCGGCGCCGGCCCGCTCCTCCCGGCCGGCGCCCCGGTCGAGGGCGGCCCCGTCGCCCTCGCCGGCGAGCGCTTCTACCGCATCCACGACGTCGACGCGATGCCGCCCTTCCTGATGAGCATCGTCAGCGCCTCCGACTTGTGGATGTTCGTCTCGAGCACCGGCGGCCTCACGGCCGGTCGGGTCGACGCCAACGGGGCACTGTTCCCGTACACGACCGCCGACAAGCTGACCGAGGGGTTCGAGCACACCGGCCCCAAGACCCTGCTCCGGGTGACCCGCGAAGGCCGCCGGTCGCTGTGGGAGCCCTTCTCCGACCGCGGCCGCGGCCTGTATCGCGTCGAACGCAACCTGTACAAGAACGCGCTGGGCAACCAGGTGGTGTTCGAAGAGCTCAACTCCGATCTGGGGATCGGCTTCCGGTACGCCTGGCGCGCGAGCGACGCCTTCGGCTTCGTCCGGACCGCGACGCTGTCCGAACTCGCCTCGGCCCCGTGCACCGTCGAGCTCCTCGACGGGCTGCAGAACCTGGTACCCGCCGGTGCGACCGCGGCGATGCAGACCGAGCTGAGCAACCTCCTCGACGCCTACAAGCGCAACGAACTCGAGCCGGGCACCGGCCTCGGCCTGTTCACGCTCAGCTCGACCCTGACCGACCTGGCGGAGCCGAGCGAATCGCTGCGCGCGACCACGGTGTTCGCGCTCGGCCTCGAGGGGGCGCACCACCTGCTGTCCTCGGAGCAGGTCGAGCGCTTCCGGCGCGGCGACGACGTGGTCGAAGAGCGCGACGTGCGCGGGCGCCGCGGCGCGTACTTCGTGCAGGCCGACGTGTCCCTCGCCCCTGGCGAGACGCGGCGCTGGCAGCTGGTCGCCGACGTCGGGCAGGACCACGCCCGCGTGGTCGCGCTCATCGGCGCGCTCGAGCGCGGCGCGGCGGACGTCCAGGCGCACCTCGAGGCGGAAG
The DNA here is from genome assembly GCA_011390675.1 of Trueperaceae bacterium. Taxonomy (GTDB): domain Bacteria; phylum Deinococcota; class Deinococci; order Deinococcales; family Trueperaceae; genus JAABTL01. The sequence continues at coordinate 11,746 of JAABRX010000029.1, forward strand.
GGAAGCGTTGCGACGACGCGCTCGCCGCGATCGTCGCGAGCGCCGACGGCTTCCAGTGGACGCGCGACCAGGAGGCCACCGACCACCACCTCGCCAGCGTGCTCTTCAACCTCATGCGCGGCGGCGTGTTCCTGAACGGCTACCTCGTGCCGCGCGCCGACCTGATCGACTTCGTGCGGACCCGCAACCCCGGGGTGCTCGCGGCCCATCGCGGCTTCTTCGACGACCTGCCCGAATCCGTGCCGCGCGGCGAACTGGTCGCGCGCGCCGCCGCGACGGGCATGCCCGACCTCGAGCGCCTGTGCACGGCGTACCTGCCGCTCGCGTTCGGCCGTCGCCACGGCGACCCCAGCCGCCCCTGGAACCGCTTCACCATCAACGTCCGCGACGCCCACGGCCAAGCGCGCCTCGACTACCAGGGCAACTGGCGCGACGTCTTCCAGAACTGGGAGGGCCTGGCCCACGCCTTCCCCGAGTTCGCGACCGGGATGATCGGCGTCTTCCTGGGCGCCACCACCGCGGACGGCTACAACCCGTACCGGGTGACGCGCGACGGCATCGAGTGGGAGTCGCCCGAACCCGGCAACCCGTGGGCGAACATCGGCTACTGGAGCGACCACCAGGTCGTCTACCTGCAGAAGCTGCTGGAGCTCGCCGCGCGCTTCGACCCCGGCGCGCTCGACGCGCTGCTCGACCGCCCGGTCTTCAGCCACGCGAACGTGCCGTACCGCATCCGCCCCTACGCCGACATGCTGGACGACGCCTACGACACGATCGAGTTCGATGCCGAACTCGACCGGCGGATCGCGGCGGCGGTCGCGACCGAGGGCACCGACGCCCGGCTGCTCGAGGGTCCCGATGGCGCCGTCTTCCACGTGACGATGGCCGAGAAGCTGCTCCTGCTGCTGCTCGTCAAGCTCGCCAACCTGGTGCCCGAGGGCGGCATCTGGATGAACACCCAGCGGCCGGAGTGGAACGACGCCAACAACGCGCTCGTGGGCAAGGGGCTCTCGATCGTCACGACCGCCTACCTGTACCGCAGCGTCGTATTCCTGCAAGGGCTGCTCGCCGAGCGACCCACGGTCGCGCTCACCCGCGAGGTGCGGGCGTTCTTCGACGCCGTCCACGACGGCCTGCACGCGCATCAAGGCACGCTCGACGGCGCCTTCGACGACCGCGAGCGGCGCGCCTTCATGGACGCGCTCGGCGGCGCCGGCAGCGCCTACCGCCAGGGCGTCTACGAGCACGGCTTCTCGGGCGCGACCACCGATCTCGACGGCGCCACGCTGGCGGCGTTCCTGGAGCTCGCCCGGCGCTACCTCGAGCACACGCTCCGCGCCAACCGGCGGCCCGACGCGCTCTACCACGCCTACAACGTGCTGGCCCTCACGGAGGGCGGCGCCGCCGTCCACCGCCTCGACGAGATGCTCGAGGGGCAGGTCGCGATCCTCTCCTCCGGCCTGCTCTCCACCGAGGAGAGCCTCGCGCTGCTGGCGAGCCTCCGCCACGGGCGGCTCTACCGCGCCGACCAGCACAGCTACCTGCTCTACCCCGACCGCGACCTGCCGGGCTTCCTCGCCAAGAACCGGATCCCGGCCGCCGACGTGGACGCGTCACCGCTGCTCACCGCGCTCCTCGAGGCGGACGACCGGCGCGTCGTGGTCCGCGACGAGCGCGGCGACGTCCACTTCCATGGCGGCTTCCGCAACGCCAAGAGCGTGCGCCGCGCGCTCGCCGACCTCGGCCGCGAAGAAGCCTGGTCCGCGCTCGTCGCGACCGAGGGCGACGCGGTCGCCACGCTCTTCGAGCGCGTGTTCGACCACGCGTCGTTCACCGGCCGCTCCGGCACCTTCTTCGCCTACGAGGGCCTCGGCAGCATCTATTGGCACATGGTCTCCAAGCTGATGCTCGCGGTCCAGGAGGGCCACCAGCGCGCGCTCGAGGCGGGCGAGCCCGCCGAGCACGTCGCCGCGCTCGCGGCGGCGTACGCCGACGTGCGCGCCGGGCTCGGCTTCCACAAGAGCCCCGCCGTGTTCGGCGCCTTCCCGGCCGACCCGTACTCGCACACGCCGGCCCACGCCGGCGCCCAGCAGCCCGGCATGACCGGCCAGGTCAAGGAGGACGTGATCGCGCGCCTCGGCGAGCTGGGCGTGGAGGTTCGGGACGGCCGGCTCGGCTTCGCCCCCTCGCTCCTGCCGCGCGCCGAGTTCCTCGACGCCCCCACCAGCGCGACCGCCCTGGGCGTGGGCGGACCCGTCGACCTCGCCCTCGAGCCGGGCACGCTGGCCTTCACCTTCTGCCAGGTCCCGGTCGTCTACCGGCTCGCCGACGCCGCCCACGTCTCCGTGGTGCGCCGCGACGGTACGGAGCGCAGCTTCGACGGCACCACCCTCGACGCGGCGACCAGCCGCGAGGTCTTCGAGCGCACCGGCGACGTCGCCCGCATCGAGGTGGCGGTGCCCGACGCCGTCCTAGGAGGAACCCGACCGTGACCCACGCCGTCGACCGCCCCCAGGGGGCCCTGTCGGCTAGCGCTCGCGCCGCCGACCTCCTCGCCCGCATGACGCTGCGCGAGAAGATCGGCCAGATGACGCAGGCCGAGAAGAACAGCGTCACCCCCGACGAGGTGCGGCGCTTCGGCCTCGGCTCGGTGCTCTCCGGCGGCGGCGGCAATCCCGAACCCAACACGCCCGCTGCCTGGCGCGCGATGGTGCTCGGGTTCCGCGAGGCGGCGCTCGAGAGCCGGCTCGGCGTTCCCCTGCTCTACGGCGTCGACGCCGTGCACGGACACAACAACGTCGTGGGGGCCACCGTCTTCCCGCACAACGTCGGCCTCGGGGCGATCGGCGACGCCGATCTGGTGCGCCGCATCGGCCGCGCCACCGCCGTCGAGGTGGCCGCCACCGGCGTGCGCTGGACCTTCGCGCCGGCCGTGAGCGTCCCGCTGGACGTCCGCTGGGGGCGCACGTACGAAGGGTACGGGCAGGACCCCGACCTGGTGGGGCGCCTCGCAGCGGCCTACGTCGAGGGGCTGCGCGGCGCCGACTGGGCGACCCCCGACGCGGTTCTCCCCTCCGTCAAGCACTTCGTCGCCGACGGCGGCGCCGTCCACGGCACCTCCACGCGCTGGGACCGGGCGGCGGTGAAGAGCCTCGCCGACGACCCCACGCTCGCCAACGCCCACGTGGACGAAGGCTTCGTCGAGCTGCTCGACCGCGGCGCCTGGACGATCGACCAGGGCGACGTGGCCGTCGACGAGCGCACCCTGCGCGACGTCTTCTTGGCGCCGTACCTTCCGGCGCTCGCGGCCGGCGCCCTCAACGTGATGGTCTCGTACGGCAGCTGGCACGGGCTGCGGATGCACGCCCACCGGTACCTGATCACCGACGTGCTCAAGGGGGAGCTCGGCTTCGAGGGCTTCGTGGTGACCGACTGGGCGGCGATCGATCAGATCGAGCCCGACTTCGACGTCTGCGTGGAGCGCTCCATCAACGCCGGCATCGACATGGTGATGGTGCCCTTCGACCATCAGCGCTTCATGGATGCGCTCGAGGCCGCGGTGGAGCGCGGCGCCGTCGCGGAGGCGCGCATCGACGACGCGGTCCACCGCATCCTCACGACCAAGGCGCGGCTCGGTCTGTTCGACGCCGTCGGCGACCCCGAGCGCGAACCCGCCCTGGACGCGGTGGGCCACCCCGACCACCGCCGCATCGCCCACGAGGCCGCGCGACGAAGCCCGGTGCTGCTGCAGAACCGCGGCGACGCGCTGCCGCTGCCGCCGACGCTGCCCGCGCTGCTCGTCGCCGGCACCGCCGCCGACGACGTCGGCCTCCAGTGCGGCGGCTGGACGATCAGCTGGATGGGCGCCGCCGGCCCCATCACCCCCGGCACGACGCTGCTCCAGGGCCTCCAACGCCTGCGGCCCGACGCCGAGATCACCTTCGAACCCGATGGCCACGGAACCGCGCGCGCACCGGTGGGCATCGTCGCGGTCGCCGAAGCGCCCTACGCCGAGGGGATGGGCGACCGGAACGACCTCGACCTCGCCGCCGCCGACCTCGCGCTGATCGAGCGCGTGCGCGCCCGCGTCGACGCGCTCGTGCTGGTCGTGTACTCCGGCCGGCCCGTCGTCCTGGGCGACGCGGTGCGCCACGCCGACGCGATCGTCGCCGCCTGGCTCCCCGGTAGCGAAGGGGCCGCCATCGCCGAACCGCTCGTGGGCGTGAGCGCCTTCGAGGCCACCCTGCGCTACCGCTGGCCCGCCGCGAGCGCCGACCTGCCCCTGCACCCCTTCGGCACCGACCCCAGCGCCGGCCCCGCCGCGCTCTGGGACCTCGGCCACGGGCTGCGCACGCACGTAGAACGGAGTTCCACATGACCCCTCGACGCCGGACCCTGCGCCTCCTGATCGCCGCCCTCGCGTTCGCGGCGGCAGTCATCGCCATCCCTTGGCCGGCCGCCGCGCAAGAGGCACCGCCGCCCTACCGCGACGCGACGCTGAGCGTCGACGCGCGCGTGGCCGACCTCCTCGAGCGCATGACGCTCGACGAGAAGCTCGGCCAGATGACGCTGATCGAGAAGGGGAGCGTCGACCCGGACGAAGCCGCGGGCTTCGCGCTGGGCGGCGTCCTGAGCGGCGGCGGGGGCTACCCGGCCGGAGCCAACACGGTCGCCGGCTGGACCGACATGGTCCACGCCTACCAAGACGCCGCGTTGGCCACCCGCTTGGGCATCCCGCTGCTCTACGGTGTGGACGCGGTCCACGGGCATGCGAACCTCTCCGGCGCGGTCGTGTTCCCGCACAACGTCGGCCTGGGCGCCGCCGCCGACCCCGAGCTGGTCGAGGCCATCGGGCGAGCCACCGCGCGCGAGCTGATCGCCACCGGCATCTACTGGAACTACGCGCCCGTCCTCGCCGTCCCGCGCGACGTCCGCTGGGGGCGCACGTACGAGGGCTACGGCGAGGACCCCGAGCTCGTGACCCGCCTCGCGCTCGCCGCCATGCGCGGCTTGCAAGGCGACGACCTCGCCGCGGCCGACACCGTGCTCGCCACGCCCAAGCACTTCGTCGGCGACGGCGGGACCGCCTTCGGTACCTCGCCGCTCCCGGACGGGCTCTTGGACCGCGGCGTCACCGACGTCGACGAGGCCACCCTCCGCGCCGTCCACCTGCCGCCCTACGTCGCGGCCGTCGAGCACGGCGCCCGCAGCGTCATGGTCTCGTTCTCGAGCTGGGGCGGCCTGCCGATGCACGCGCACCGCACCCTGATCCAGGACGTGCTCCGCGGGGAGCTCGGCTTCACCGGCTTCGTCGTCTCCGACTGGGCGGGCGTCGACGCCATCGCCCCCGACTACGACGAAGCCGTCGCCCTCAGCGTGAACGCGGGCATCGACCTGAACATGGTGCCCTACGACGCCGAGCGCTTCATCGCCGCGCTCCGCCGCGCGGTCGAGCGCGGCGACGTGTCGACCGAGCGGATCGACGAGGCGGTGGCCGCCATCCTGCGCGTCAAGTTCGAGCTGGGGCTGTTCGAGCGCCCGTACGGCGACCCGGCGCTCCAGGCGACGGTCGGCTCGGACGCCCACCGCAAGCTCGCCCGCGACGCGGTCGCCCAGACGCTGGTGCTGCTCAAGAACGAGGGGGGCGCGCTGCCGCTCCAGGCGGACGCCCCCCAGACCGTGCTCGTCGGCGGCTCCGGGGCCGATTCGATCGGCGTCCAGTCCGGCGGCTGGACGATCGAGTGGCAGGGTTCGACCGCCTCCCTGACGCCCGGCACCACCCTCCTGGGCGCGCTCGAAGCGCGCTTCGGCGCGGCCACCACGCTGAACTACAACCGGCGCGGCCGCTTCACCGACGGCGACGGGGCACCGCTGCGCGCCGAGCTCGGCGTGGCGATCGTCGCCGAGCCGCCCTACGCGGAGTGGTTCGGCGACTCGGCCGACCTCGCGCTGCCGGCGCGCGACCGCGCCCTCGTCGCCACCCTCCGCGCCCAGGTCGACACGCTGGTCGTCGTGGTCCTCTCCGGCCGACCGGTCGTCCTGGACGGCGTCTTGGAGCTGGCCGACGCCGTCGTGGCCGCCTGGCTGCCCGGCACCGAGGGCGACGGCGTCGCCGACGTGCTGTTCGGCGACCGCGCCTTCGTGGGCACGCTCCCCTTCACCTGGCCGCGGTCCGTGGACCAGCTGCCCTTCGACTTCGACGCCCTGTCCACGGACGGCTGCGACGCGCCGCTCTTCCCGCGCGGGTACGGGCTGCGCATCGGCGCCGCCGACGCGGCGAACCCCTGGTTGACGCTGGCCGAGGCGTGCGCCGTCGACGACGCGCCCGCGGCGGACGCCCTGGCCGAGGCCGCGCCGGCGACCGCCGAACCGAGTCCGGGCCCGACGCTCCCGCTCGTCGGTTTCGCCCAGGGCGTGCCGACCGGCGAAGACGCCTTCGGCAACCCGATCGGCTTCAGCACCTGGCAGGACGGCGGCGGCGCCCTGGAGCTGTCGAGCGTCGAGATCGCCCCCGGCGACCCCCAAGCGCTGCCCGGCCAGACCGAACCGGAGTTCGTGCTGCAGGTCGACCACCAGATCGCGTCCTGGGGCGGGATCACCCACGCGTTCTTCGACGAGGCGATGACCCGCTGGGTGCCGGTCGATCTCTCGGCGTACGCCGGTCTGCGCTTCTGGTACGCCGGCGACGGCAGCGGCGGCCAAGTCCAGGTCGACCTGTTCGACAACCGCAACCCGAGCGGCACGCGCGACAGCGCCGAGCGCTGGTTCTTCCGCTTCCCCGACGACACGACCGACTGGAAGCTCGTCGAGATCCCGTTCTCCGCGTTCGCCCGTCGGACCGACTTCCAACCGAGCGGCGCGCCCGACGACGGGCTCGGGCTCGACCAGGCCTCCGGCTGGGCGCTCGGCTTCCCGCCCGGCGCGGGCACGAGCCTCGTGGCACGCCCCGAGGCCTACGGCTCCTCGGGCGTCGTAGCCGAGGGCGTGGTGGCGATCGAGTTCGGGGAGCCGCTCGTGAGCGTGCTCGAGGGGGAGGACGGCGTCCTGCGCATCGTGCTCTCCGAGGCGAGCGACGAGGCCATCTCGGTGCGCGTCTTCGTCCAAGGGGACGAAGCGACGCCCTTCCGCGACATCATCCCCGTCAACGAGCTGGTGGTGTTCCCGCCCGGCGTCACCGAGGCGACCGTCGCGTTCCGAACCTTGCAGGACGGCCGCCACGAGGGCGACGAGCGAGCGGTCGCCGTGCTCGACGGTCCCCGCGGCGCCGCGCTCGGCTTCCAGCGCCGGGCGGTGATCGAGATCGTCGACGACGACCCGTTCGACCCCGACCTGATCGCAGAGTTCGGCGACGGGCTCGGCGGCGGGCTCGGGCCCTTCGAGGCCGGCCCCGGCACCACGGCTCGGACCCGCGAGCTGCTCATCGACGCCGACGATGCGCGCCCCGGACAAGACCGCTTCGAGCCGGTGCTCGCGCTCTCGTGGGACGAGGGGGCGGCGGAGCCCGGCGGCTCGGTGCGCGCGCGCTTCGCCCAGGCCATGGACGCGAGCCACGCGGACGGGCTCGCCTTCTGGTACTACGGCGACGGCAGCGGGCGCGAGGTGCGCGTCCGCGTCCTCGACAACCGCGACGAAGCGCGCCCCTGGGCGCTCGCCTGGTCCGACGAGTTCGACGGGCCGGCGGGCACGACGCCCGACCCGAGCGTCTGGACGCCCGAGATCGGCGACGGCACCGCCAACGGCATCCCCGGCTGGGGGAACAACGAGCGCCAGGCCTACACCGGCGACCCCCGCAACCTCGCCCTCGACGGCGAGGGCCACTTGGTCCTCCGCGCGCTCGAAGCCGGCGCCGACGCCCCGCCGTGCTACTACGGCGCGCCCTGCGAGTACACCTCCGCCCGGATCATCACGGAAGGTGCCCTCGAGGTCACCTACGGCCGCATCGAGGCGCGGCTGAAGATCCCCACGGGCCAAGGCCTGTGGCCGGCGTTCTGGATGCTGGGCAACGACCTCGCCGAGGTCGGCTGGCCCGAAGCGGGCGAGATCGACATCATGGAGAACGTCGGGCGCGAACCCGACGTCGTGCACGGCACCATCCACGGGCCGGGCTACTCGGGCGGCGACGCCATCGGCCGCCCCACCGCGCTCCCCGGGGGCGAAGCCTTCTCGGACGACTTCCACGTGTACGCCATCGACTGGTCGCCCGCGGGCATCACCTGGTCGGTGGACGGGGTCGCCTACTCGACCGTCGCTCCGGCCGACCTCCCGAGCGGCACGCGCTGGGTGTTCGACCACCCCTTCTTCCTGATCCTGAACGTGGCGGTGGGCGGCAACTGGCCCGGGTACCCCGACGCCACGACGTCGTTCCCGCAGGAGATGGTCGTCGACTACGTCCGCGTGTACCAGGCGCCGGACACGGCCGAGCGCTTCGAGACGAGCTTCCGCGACGACGCCGAGGGCTGGACCCTCGTGCAGCTGCCGTTCGACGGCTTCGCACGCGCGGACGCGCAACCCGATGGCGCGCCGGCCGACGGCTTCGGCCGCTCCGAGATCTGGGGCGTCGAGGTCGACGTCGCGGGCGACGGCGGTTCGGCCCTGCTCGACGAGCTGCGCTGGTACCGGATGGAGTGACGTCCTGAGCGCGTCCATTCATGGACGCACTGGACACGGTCTACGGCGAGGGCCCGGACTAACGTGGAGCATGTCGAGCTCAGTGCTCCACGCCCGCCGGACCCTCGCCGCTCGCTTCGACCGCATCGACCGCTGGATGTCGATGCGGATGGCGCGCTGGGGCATCGTCCTCCTCAGGTCGACCCTGGGCATCGTGTTCATCTGGTTCGGCCTCCTCAAACCGCTCGGCCTCTCCCCCGCCGAGTCCCTCGTGCTGGCGACGGTGTCGTGGATGCCCGTGTTCGACCCGCCCACCTGGCTCGCCGTGATCGGTTGGTGGGAGGTCGCCATCGGGGTGACCTTCCTCATCCCGCAGACGTTGCGCATCGCGATCGCGCTGATGCTCTTGCAGATGGTGGGGGCGTTCATGCCCCTCGTGATCCTCAGCGACGTCACCTTCCAGAGCGGCGGTGCGCCGTTCGCGCCGACGATGGAGGGGCAGTACATCATCAAGAACCTGGTGATCATCGCTGCGGCGTTGGCGGTGGGGGGAACGGTGCGCCGCCGGCCGCGCCCCGATTGACCCGAGCGCCCGACGGTCCCGACGGTGCGAAGCCTGACCCCATATGGGGGTGCTAAGATCCCCATATGGACACGTTCCGTCCGCCCACCCCGATGCCGGCGCTCCCGCTGGCCCGCTTGGGCTTGCCGACGGCGCCCGCCGAGGCGGTCGCGGCCGTGCGCGCGGGGCTCCCGGTCGCGGCGTTCGAGGGCCTCGCGCGCGCGCTCCGCGTGCCCGAAGCCCGGCTCGCCCAGGTGGTCGGCCTGAGCGCCACCACCTTGGGGCGCCGCAAGCGCGCGGGCGCGCTCGCTCCGGACGAGGGCGACCGGGTGTGGCGCGTGGCGGCGCTGTTCGACCGCGCCACCCAGGTGTTCGGCGGCGAGGAGGACGCGGCGGCCTGGTTCGTCGACCCGAACCTCGCCCTGGGGGACGAGCCGCCGCTCGCGCTCGCCGACACGGAGCCGGGCGCGCGCGCGGTCGACGACCTCCTGGGCCGCATCGAGTACGGCGTCTACTCCTGAGCGCGGCCGTGGACCGGTCGGACGAGGGATCGATGCGCGTCTGGCGGCTGGTGCGCCCCGCGTTCACGGACGCCGCTGCGGCGTTCTCGGGCGAGGGCGCGCGCCGCTACGGTGGCCGCTGGAACTCGGTCGGCCGCGCGGTCGTGTACACCAGCGAACACCTGTCGCTCGCCGCCCTCGAGACCCTCGCCCACGCCGACCGCAAGCGCTTCGCGCGCGAGCTGGTCGCCTTCGAGGTGCGCGTGCCCAGCGACCTGATCGCCGTACTGGAGGACGCCGACGCACCGCCGGGATGGCGCGGCCGCCCCACCGCGCCCGCCGCCCGAGCGGTGGGCGACGCCTGGCTCGCCGCGCGCGCCCACCCGGCGCTGTCGGTCCCGAGCGTCCTGGTGCCGCAGGAACGGAACCTGTTGCTCGACCCGGCGCACCCCCGGTTCTCGGAGGTGCGGATCGGCGCGCCGGTGGCGTTCCGCTTCGACGATCGCCTCTAGCCCCACGGCGTGGAGGCCGGGCACGGTGCCCGGCCTCCACGCCGTCCGCTGACGCGGTCGTTCAGGAACGCCGCTGCATCCCCTGCAGGCGGCGGGTCGCCTCCTCGGCGCCGATCTCGCCGCGTTCGAGGGCGGCGAGGACGTCGCCGCGGGCGTCGGCGGACTCGTCGGCGACCTCGTACCCGAGCGCGCGCACCATCGCGTCGAAGCGGGCGCGCACGGTGGGGTAGCTGACGCCGAGCATGCGCTCGACCTCCTTGAGGTTGCCGCGCACCTTGACGAACAGGCGCAGGTACTCGAGCGCATCGCCGTCGAGCAGCGCGAACTCGTTGGGCAGGAACTCGCCCTCGATGACGACCCCGGACGTGGGGCCGCGCAGGCGCGTGACCTCGAGGGTCTCGCCGGTGACGGGGCAGCGGGTGGGCATGGGGTGCTTGGGCATGGTCGGGTCCTCTCGCAGGCTCCTGGGGGTCGGCGCGGCGCGCCTCACCAGGGGCGGATGTCGATGGTGGCGTCGTCCGCCTCGATCTGGACGAACGGCTCGCCGTCGGGAAGGTCGAGCCATCCCGCCTGCTGCTCGAGCAGGGCGCGCAGCGCGGGCCAGGGCGGCGTGCCGGCGGGGCCGCGCAGGTCGAAGGCGAGGCCGCCGACGGTGCCGTGCCAACCCGCGCGCCACGGGCGCGGCGCGCAGCGCGCCACCCACAGCGCCCATGGGCCGACGAGCAGCACCGCCCGCAGCGTCTCCTCGAGCGCCCACACCGGCACGCCCCAGCGCAGCCGCACGCGGTCGGCGCGCACGTGCAGCAGCAACAGCCGCGGCCGCACGTCGTGCGCGTACGCGCGCCACCACGCCGGGTCGGACCAGCGCGGGGGCGTCAGCATCAGACGACCTCGACGACGATCTTCGCGCTCTTGCCGTCGCCGTCGTTATCGACGTCGATGTCGACGAGCCGCCCCTCGGGCGTCTCGGACGAGAGCGCGGCGATCAGCTCGTTGAGGTCGACGCCTTGCGCCTCGAGTTCGCCCTTCGCCTCCACCGGCAGGAAGCGGGTGGCGAACTTCGCGAGCCCGAGCGGCACGTTGACGCGGATCTTCGCGTTCTTCATGTCGCCTTGGTTGCCGGCGGCGTCGATCGAGATGCGCAGCATCCGCGCGGTCCCGGTGCGCACCGGGGGCGGGGGCGGCGGCGGCGGCCCCGCTTCGCGCGGCGCGCCGCCAAGGGCGCGGAGCAGCTCGCTCGCCTGATCGGCGTTGATGCGGCCCGATTCCAACAGGTCGAGGATCTTCCTGCGTTCGTCGACGATCGCCATGGTCACCCCTCCCGTTCCTCGGGTCGTCCTTCGACCCGGACCTCGAGGTCGCCGGCGCCGAGCTCGATCGCGAGCTGCGCCCGGCCGGAGCCGACGCGCCCGTGCACGACGGCACCCAGACCGCGGCGTGCGCGCTCCAGGCCCCGCGCGCTGGCGTCGCCCACCGACACCCGGCCGTCCACCGTGACGTCGCTGCCCGGTTGCAGGCGGACGCTGACGTCGCCGGCCCGAACGACGAGGCGGTGGCGACCCTCCGTCGGGGCGACGGCGATGCTCACGTCGCCGGCGAGGCACGTGAGATCGAGGCCGCGAGCGCCGCGCACCTCGACGTCGCCGGCCAGGATGCGGCCCGCGACGAAAGGCACGTCGCGCACGTCCAGGTCGCCGGCTTTGACGTCGAGCTCGAGCCCCCACGCGCGCGGCACCCGGACGCGGGCTTCGGCGGGGGTGTAGCGACCGAGGAAACCGCGCTCCGGATCGGCGAACACCCGCGCGCCGTCGGCCGTGGTCTCGAGGTGCACGCGCCCGTCGTCGTCCTCGTCCAACGTCGGGGCGTCGACGTCGGCCGCCTGCACCTCCACGTCGCCGGCCGCGAGTTCGATGCGCAACCAGCGCGTCCCCTCGGGCGCGAGGACGATCGGTTCCACGGGGGCCGCGGCGCGCGCCGGATCCTCGGCGGACCCTTCGGCGAACGAGGCCCCCAACGTCTCGCGCATGCGATCGAGGCCCTCGCGCACCTTGTCCGTGGCGATGCGCACGGCGTCGGCCGCGTCCGCCCCGGCCGACCGCGCGGCAGACCGGACCTGCTCGCGGGTCTCGCGCGCCACGCGGCGAGCCTCCTCGCGCGCCTCCTGGCGGGCGGCCCGTTCGGCGTCGCGGGCATCGGCGGCCGGCTTCGTGGCGCTCGCCGGAGCCTCAGGGTCGGCCGGCGCGGCCTCGGCCCGCCCGTGCCCTGCCGCGGCGCGGTCCGTCGGACCGCCGTCCGCGGCGGGGGCGGTGCCCAGCTCGCGGAGGACGGCGATCAGGCGGTCGGCCTCGGCATCGGAGATGGTGCCCGCAGCGCGCATGGCTTCGATTCGGTCGACTTCGCTCATGACGGTCCTCCTAGGCGCTCGTCGCCGAGGGGCGGCGAACGGAGTGCGGCGTCGTGTCGGCGTGCGTCGGAACGAGGCCATCGGCGATCCGGGCCAGGGCCTCGGCGGTGCCGTGCAGCATGCGGGCGATGGCGCGGCGGGTCGGGGATCCGAGCCCCGCGGCGGCGAGCGTGCGGTGGACGGCGGCTTCGTTCTGGTAGTGGGCGGCGCGCTGGGCGCCTTCGGTCCAAGCGGTGTGCGGGAACATGGCCCCTCCTCTTCTGATGAAGATGATAGG
>JAABRX010000030.1 GCA_011390675.1 Trueperaceae bacterium
GCGCTGCGCGCGGCGTTGCGCTGCGCGCGGCGTTGCGCTGCGCGCGGCGTTGCGCTCAGTGCGCGCCGAGGCGCGCGCCGGGGCGGTCGTGTACGGCGAGCTTGGCGAGGAGCTCCGCGCCGCCCGCGTCGACGTTCTGGAGCACGACTTGGGTCCCGTTCGCGCGGAAGCGTAGCACGACCTTGTCGACGGCGGCGACGGCGCTGGCGTCCCACAGCTGGGCGTGGCGCAGGTCGAGCACCACCGCGTCGAGGTCCTCGGCGGTGTCGAACGCGGCGATGAAGTCCTCGGTGGCGACGAAGAACACCTGGCCGGCGACGGTGTAGGTGCGGGTGCGGCCGGTCTCGTCGAGCGCGCTCGTGACGTGGGTAGTCTTGGCGATCTTGCGGCTGAAGAAAATCGCGCTCAGCACCACGCCGACGGCGACGCCCACCGCTAGGTTGTGCGTCACGAGCACCGTGGCGACGGTGGCGACCATGACGATGGTCTCGCTCTTGGGATGCGCGAGCATGCCCGGGAGGCTGCGCCAGTCGAAGGTGTTGAGGGCGACCATGAACATCACGGCCACCAGCGCCGCCATCGGGATGGCGCTCACCAGCGGCCCGGCGAGCAGCACCATCGCCAGCAGGAAGACGCCGGAGGCGAGCGTGCTCAGCCGGGTACGCCCGCCGCTGCTCACGTTGATGATCGACTGACCGATCATGGCGCAGCCCGCCATGCCGCCGAAGCAGCCGGAGACCACGTTGGCGATCCCCTGTCCGCGCGACTCGCGGTTCTTGTCGCTCTCGGTGTCGGTCAGGTCGTCGACGATGGTAGCCGTGAGCAGCGATTCGATCAGGCCGACCAGCGCCAGCGAGACCGCGTACGGGAAGACGATCGCGAGCGTCTCGAAGGTGAAGGGCACCATCGGCAGCCCGAAGAAGGGGAGCGCGGACGGGAGCGCGCCCAGGTCGCCCACGGTGGTCAGCGGGGCGTTGGTCGCGACCGCGAAGGCGGTGATCGCGACGATCGCGACGAGCGGCGCCGGGATCGCGCGCGTCAGGCGCGGCAGCAGGTAGATGATCGCCAGGCCGGCCAGCACCATCGCGTACATGATCGGTCCGACGCCGACGAACTGCTCGAGCTGCGCCAGGAAGATCAGGATCGCGAGCGCGTTGACGAAGCCCACCATCACCGGCTTGGGCACGAAGCGCATGTAGCGCCCGAGCTTGGCGACCCCGAAGGCGATCTGCAGCACGCCGGTGAGGACGGTGGCCGCGAGCAGGTACTCGAGGCCGTGGTCGGCGACCAGCGTGACCATCAGCAGCGCCATCGCGCCGGTCGCGGCGCTGATCATGGCGGGGCGACCGCCGGCGAAGGCGGTGACGAGGGCGATGCAGAAGCTGGCGTAGAGGCCGACCTGGGGGTCGACGCCGGCGACGATGCTGAAGCCGATCGCTTCGGGGATGAGGGCGAGCGCGACGACGACGCCGGCGACCAGGTCGCCGCGCACGTTGCCGAACCACTCGGCGCGGACGCGCGCGAGCGCGGCGGGGTGGACCTTGAGCATGGGACTCCTGAGCGGGGAAGAGGAAGGCGGTCGGGCCAGGACGGGAGGGAGACGACGGGAAGGGGACGGTCGAGCCACGTAGTGGCGCGAAGCCGCTATCCTAACCGGGACATTCGTCCCTGTCCGCGGGACGGATGTCCCGACCGACCGCCGACCAGGCTTCGTGCGCTCGGGTCGGCGGGGTGCCGGCCGCGCGCCGGCACCCCGCCGCCGGCGTTACCCCTTGACCCCCGTGCTCGCGATCCCCGTGGTGATGAAGCGCTGCAGCATCGAGAAGACGATCGTGATGGGCAGCAGCGTCAGCACCGTCATCGCCAGTACGTAGTGCCACTGCACGTTCAGCTCGCCCTGGAAGGCGTTGAGGCCGACCTGCAGGGTGAAGAACTCGCTGCGGGTCAGGACGATGAGCGGCCACAGGAAGTCGTTCCAACGCCACATCACCGAGAAGATCGCCAGCACCGCCAGCGCGGGCGCGGACAGCGGCAGCACGATCTGCCAGAAGATGCGCCACTCGGAGGCGCCGTCGATGCGCCCCGAGTCGAGCAGCTCGTCCGGGATGGTGAGCATGTACTGGCGCAAGAGGAAGACGCCGGTGGGGGTGGCCGCGCCAGGGATGATCACGCCCCAGAGGCTGTTGATCCAGCCCACCTGGGTGATGACCAGGTAGACGGGCACCAGGATCACGCTGATGGGGATCATGAGCGTGGCGATGATGACCAGGAAGATCGCGTTGCGGCCGCGGAAGCGGTACTTGGAGAGCGCGAAGGCCGCCATGCTGTTGATGATCAGCGTGATCAGGGTGGCGCCGACCGTGACGATCACGCTGTTGCGCAGGTACGTGCCGAAGTTGAAGCGACCGAACGACTCGGTGTAGTTCTCGGTGGCCAAGCGGAAGCTGCGCACGGCGGTGCGGCGTTCGATCGGCACCTGCAGCACCTCGCCCGGCGCCGCCGGGTCGACCATCTGCGCCACCAGCCCGATGCGCCGGATCTGCGCCAAGCGCACCGTGCTGCCGTCGTCCTGGGCGACGTCGTAGAGCGGCAGCGGCTCGGGGTAGCCGTCGACGACGGCGGTGTCCTGCGCCAACGGCAGCAGGGTGGGGGGGAACTCGAGCAGGTTGCTCTGGGTCTTGAACGACGACAGCACCAGCCAGGCGACCGGGCCGAACATGATGAGCACGCCGGCGATCAGGTAGCCGTAGGTCAGCACGTCCGCGACGCTCCAGCGGCGCGCGCGGCCGTTGCCGGCACCGTCGTGCTGGCGGCGGGTGAGGAAGCGGCCGAGGGCCGTCACGCGAGGTGCCTCTCGCTGCCCCGGCCCAGCCGCAGCTGGACCAGGGTGGCCACCAGCAGCACGGCGCCGAGCGTGACGCTGGCGGCGGCGGCCATGCCGAAGCGCGGGTTCTGGGTCCCGAAGCCGGTGGCGTAGATGTACTGCACCATGAGCATGGTGGCGCTCCCAGGGCCGCCGCCGGTGAGGACGAAGACCTCGTCGAACATCTGCACCGCACGGATGAGCGACAGCACCAACACGACCATCATCGTCGGCATCAGCAGCGGCATCGTGATGTGGCGGAAGGCCTGCATGGTCGACGTGCCGTCGATCGCGCCGGCGTCGTAGAGCTCGTTCGGGATGCTCTGCAGTCCGGCGAGCAGGATCAACGTGTAGAAGCCCATGTGCGCCCAGATGCTCACCAGGATGACCCAGGTCATCGCCCACGTGCCGTCGAGCATGAAGTTGATCGGGTCGAGCCCGAGCGCGACCAGGATCGCGTTCAGCACGCCGTCGCGCTGCAAGATCCACTTCCAGATGAGCGCGACCACCACCGGCGACAGGAGCACGGGATAGAAGAACACGCTTCGGAAGAAGCCGCGCGCGACGATCTTGCGGTTGAGCACCATCGACGTCACCAGCGAAATGAGGACCATGCCGCTCACCTGGAAGAACACGAACACGCCGGTGTTGCGTGCGGCGCGCCAGAAGCGGTCCTCGAGGCAGGTGTTGGGGTCGCCGTAGTCGGTGCAGGTGTAGAGGCGCTCGAAGTTGGCGGTGCCGACGAAGGGGCGGTCCTGCGGGTAGAGGTTGCCCCCTTCGGTCATCGCGTAATAGACGTTCAGCAGCATCGGGAAGAGGATGAAGATACCGAACACGAGCAGGTTCGGGAGCACGAACAGGTACGCCATGCGGCGCACGCCCAGCAGCTTCTGGGCAGGTTCCATGACCAAGCCCAAGGCGTTCATCGTCAGCGCGTAGACGCGTTGCGCGCCCTGTCCGGCGAGCGCGTTCGCGCGCTGGAATGCGTTCGGTGTGCCGGCCATGGGCCTCCGACGGGCGACGGCGCCCGTGAAGACGCCCTAGGAGCCGCGGGCGTCGTCGATCGTGCGACCGACGACGCCCGCTGGGAGCACGTGGCGCCCCATCGGGGCGCCACGTGTCTAGCCGTACGTCAGTTGGCGCCCGCTTCGCGAAGCGCCTCGTCGATGTCGGCCTGGATGCGCTCCAGCGCCTGATCGAGGGTCAGCTCGCCGACGAACACCTGCGTGAGGCGGTCGCGGATCGCGTTGAACACCACGAAGTTGTACGGGTACGCCTGCATCGCGTACGCGGTCGGGTGGAGGTTCGGTACCTGCTGGGCGAAGGTCGTCAGCGCGGCCGCGGCCAGCGGGTTCTCGGTGTCGAAGGTCACGCCGGACGACGCGAGGCCGAGGTGGCCGGGGATGAAGAGGGTGCGGCCGTAGAACTCGGCCAGGTTCTCTTCTTGGGCCAGGAACTCCATGAC
Organism: Trueperaceae bacterium; assembly: GCA_011390675.1. GTDB lineage: Bacteria > Deinococcota > Deinococci > Deinococcales > Trueperaceae > JAABTL01. Next base: position 4,329 of record JAABRX010000030.1, read on the forward strand.
CCGCGCGACCTCTTCCGGGTGCTCGGTGTCGGCGATCGCGACGACGCCGGCGCCGCCGGGCATCCCGGTGCACGCGGCCGGGCCGCAGGGGTTGGGCACGGCGACCCAATCGAAGGCGTCGCCGATCAGGTTGGTGAACTGGCCGATCTGCCAGCTGCCCGACATGTACAGCACGACCTGGCCGTTGACGAAGAACTCGTTGCCGGCCGCGTAGCTGCCGGCCGAACCGATCCACACGTCCGGGGTCATCGTGCCGTCGGCGTGCCAGTCGATCATCAGCTGCATCATCGAGCGCATGCCGGGGTCGTCGACGACGATGTTGCCGTCGGCGTCGAGGAACTGCGCGCCTTGGCTGATGGCGGGGCCGGCGAGGCGGTGGCCGGTGCGATCCATGACCATCGCGTACGGCGTGCCGGTCGCTTCGGCGACCTCGCGGGTGACGGCCGCCCACTCTTCCCAGGTGCCGCCCTCGGGCACGGCGATGCCGGCCTGGTCGAACAGCGTCTTGTTGACGTACGGACCGGTGACGGTCAGCTGCGTCATGAAGCCTGGGATGGCGTCGGAGCCGGCGGGGCGCATCCAGTCGAGGAAGGGACCGAAGTTGGTGTCCCAGTAGGCGGGGTCGTCGAGGTACGGGCGCAGGTCGAGGAAGTACTCGGACAGGCCGCCCAGGTTGGTGACGCGGGAGATGTCGGGGCCCTGCCCCGAGGCGAGCTGCAGCGGCAGCGACTCGAGGATGCCCGAGGAGTAGGGGACGGTATCCATGACGACGGTGACGTCCGGGTTGGCGGCCTCGAAGCGGTCGAGCAGCTCGCGCATCACGACGCCTTCGCTGCCGTCGTCGTACCAGGTCATGCGCAGTTCCACCTGCGCGAACGCGCTGCCGAGGAGCAATCCGAGGGTGATGAGGAGGAGGGGAAGACGGAACCGAGTTGACATGCGAACCTCCTGAACGGTCCAACGGACGTCGCACGTCGTGTCCTCGAGGGTCGAGGAACGCCGCCGACGCACCGGGGCGGCAGCCCATCGGGGCGACGCCGGACGTCGAGTCCGCGGGAACCGCGGGCCGAACGCGCCGGTGGGGCGCCTTGCGATGGGAAGCACCCGAGTATACGGTGGGGCGCGCATGGCGTCAAAGCGATCGGGTGGGACAATGCGTGTCAGGGGCGCGTCATGAGCGCCCTCGAGCGGGCGTCGCTCGAGGCGGTCGGCGGAGCGGTGCTCGCCGGGGAGGGCCCGGTGTCGCTGCCGCTGACCGGCGCGCGGCTCCAGGCCTCTGCCGGGCCCGCCGGGGTGGAGCGGATCCTCGTGTGGGGCAGTGGTCCGGTGGGCGCCGTGCGCTTCGAACCACCGCTCCCCGCCGCCGCTCGGGTGCGGGTGACCCCCAACCGCCTCGAGTTCGCGTGGGGTTCGGGGCGGATGAGCGTGTCGGCGCTGCCGACGACGCCGGCCGTGGTGCTGCGCGGCACGGGCGACCTCCCCGATCTGCACGTCGCACCGCCGCGCACGGTGCCGGCGGGCTTCGTGGACCGAGCCGCGCTGCGCCGGTTGGACGACGGTTGGGGGGTCGCGAGCGACTGGGGCGAGCTGGTCGCGCGGGCGTCGGGCGCCGAGGTCGCGGGGCGGGGGCGCGTGTCGTGGCGGCGCGCGGGGCTGGCGGTGGTGGCCGTCGGGGCCGACCGCGCCGAGGCCGAGGGCGCGGCTGCGGCGCTGCTCGCGTGCGGCGACCCCGTGGCCGAGCTCGAAGCCCACCACGCCGAGCTCGCCGACGTGCTGCACGTCGCTGGCGACGACGTCCTGCAGAGCCTGTTCGTGCACGGCCTGCACGCCGCGCGCACGGCGCGCAAGGAGCTGCCCGGCGCGCGCTTCGCCGGCTTCGCGGCGGGGGTGGGGTACGCGATGCCGCCGCGCACGTACTACCGCGACGGCTACTGGACGCTGCAGGCGCTGCTGCCGCGCTGGCCCGAGCTCGCGCGCGAGCAGCTCTTCCTGCTCGCACGGGAGCTCCCGACCACCGGCTCCGAGGCCGGGAGCGCCCCGAGCGGGGTGGTGGTGGCCTCGCCCGCGGGCGAGCGCGTCTGGCGCGCGCGCCGCGCGGCCGACCCGGCGCTGGCTGCCGACCACCCGCGCGACGGCGTCTGGTGGGCCGACCACACCGACGCGCCGCTCTTCTTCGCGCTGCTGGCGTGCGACGTGGCGACGTGGACCGGCGACCCCGGGCTGTTCGCCACCCGCGTCCACGGCGCGACGATCGGCGCGCGCGTCGATGCCGCGCTCGAGCGCGCCCACGCGACGTGCGACGCCTCGGGGCTGCCGGTGAAGCCGCCCCACGACCGCGACTGGGCCGACAACGTCTTCCGGGGTGGGTACGTGACCTACGACGTCGGGCTGTACCACGGCGCGCTGGTGCGCGTCGCCGACGTGATCGAGCGCGAGCGACCGGCGGTCGCGGCGCGGTACCGGGCGCGGGCGAAGGCGGTCCGTGCGGCCGCCCGCCGCCACCTCTGGGACGAGGCGCGTGGCCACTTCGTCGACTTCCGCACCGAGGACGGGCGCGCCGAAGCGCACCTGGCGATCGACACGCTCACGGCGCTGCGCTTCGGCCTCGCCGACGACGCCCAGGCCCAGCGCGTGCTCGCGGCGATGCGCGCGCGCCTCGAGACCCGCCACAACGGTGATCAGCCGTGGGGCGACTGGGGGGTGATGAACGTCTTCCCGCCGTACGCGTCGTGGGTGCGCCGGCGCGGCAAGAGCCGCTTCGCCTTCCGGTACCACGACGGCGCCGACTGGCCCTACTGGGACGGCGTCTACGCCGAGGAGCGGCTGCGGCGCGGCCTGGGCGGCTGGCGCTACCCGCTCACGCGCTGGTGGACGTACGGTCTGTCGCAGGGGCGGGCGGCGCCCGTCGAGTACGCCTCGCCGCCGTTCGCGGCCGGTTCGGCCTCGTGCGGGTGGAGCGCGATGCCGGCCGCCGCGATGCTCCTCGGCGGCTACGGCCTGACGCCCGCCGGCGCCACGCGCTGCCCCCCTTGGGGGCCGGCCACGCTGCGCACCCGAACCGCCGACGGACGCCACCTCGTCGTCCGGCACGAGGCACCCGACCATCCTTTGGAGGCCGACGATGGCTGACCGCCGTGGCTGACCCCTGGCAGACGCTCCCCCCGCTCCGGTACGCCGGTCGCGAGGGCCCGCGCTTCGTGTTCACCGCCGCCGAGGCGGCCGCCGGTGCGCCCGCGCCGCGCGTGGTCCTGACGGTCGTCGAGGAGGACGTCGTGCGCGTGCAGGTCCAGCCGCACGGCGCGGCCCAGGTCGGGCGCACCTGGGCGGTCGTCGGCCGCGCGGGCGACGTCGGGCCCGAGGGGCGCGATCGCGAGGACCTTTCGGTCTTCGCCTGCCCGGAGCCGCAGGTGGACGAGCGTCCGGATGGATTGCGCGTGCGCACCGGGCGCGTCACGGTCGACGTGGCGCTGGCGCCGTTCGCGCTCCGCTGGTCGCTGCCCGACGGGGCGCCGCTCTTCGAGGACCACCCGGAGCTCGGCTACCGGAGCGCGCGCGGCAGCGCGCGCGGCGTGCGCCATACGCTGCGCCGCGACGTCGACGAGGTGGTGTTGGGGTTGGGTGAGGTGAGCGGTTCGCTCGACCGCCACGCGCGCCGCTACCGGCTGCGGCCGGGCGACGCGCTGGGGTACGACGCCGAGCGCGCCGACCCGCTCTACAAGCACCTGCCCGTGGCGCTCACCCTGGGGCGCGCCGGGCACGCGACGGGGCTCCTCTACGACACCGGTGCCGAGGCGACCTTCGACTTCGGCAGCGAGGTCGACCACTACCTGGGCCCGTACCGCTACGCCGAGTTCCAGGCCAGCGAGCTCGACGCCTACGTGCTGATCGGCCCCGCCCTCGCCGACGTGGTGCAGCGCGTGCAGGACCTGACCGGCTACGCCCCGCTGCCGCCGCGCTGGTCGCTCGGGTACCTCGGCTCCACCATGCGCTACACCGACGCCGACGACCCGACCGCCGAGCTCGCAGGCTTCGTGCGCGCGTTGCGCGCGCACCGCCTCGGCTGCAGCGGCTTCCACCTCTCGAGCGGCTATTCGATGGGCGACGACGGGCTGCGCTACGTCTTCGAGTGGAACCGGCGCCGCGTCCCGGAGCCCGCTGCGATGGTGCGCGCGCTGTCGGACTCGGGCGTACGCACGCTGGCGAACGTGAAGCCGGCGCTGCTCACGAGCCATCCCGACCACGAGCGGCTCGGTTCGGCCGGTGCGTTCGTGCGTGCGGCCTCCGACGACCCCACGCCGCTCGCCCACGGCGCCTATCGGGCACGCTTCTGGGGTGGCGACGCCGGCTACGTCGACTTCACCCACCCCGAGGGCTACGCCTGGTGGCGCTCGCGCGTGCGCGAGCGGATCCTGGACGTCGGCATCGACGCCACCTGGAACGACAACAACGAGTACCGCATCGAGGACGACGCCGCGCGATGCGTGGCCGGCGAGGCCGGCGATCTGCGCCCAACGCTGACGCTGCTGATGAACCACGCCAGCCGCGCCGCTCAGCGCGATGCCCACCCCGACCGGCGCGACTACCAGATCACCCGCTCGGGTGGCCTGGGGATGCAGCGCTACGCCCAGACCTGGTCGGGCGACAACCGCACCAGCTGGCACACGCTCGCGTTCAACCTGCCGATGGGGCTCTCGATGTCGCTCGTCGGCTGGGCGAACCACGGCCACGACGTCGGCGGCTTCGCCGGCCCGACCCCCGACGCCGAGCTGCTGGTGCGCTGGATCGAGGCGGGGATCACCCAGCCGCGCTTCTCCATCCACTCGTGGAACGACGACGGCAGCGCCACCGAGCCGTGGACGCACCCCGAGGCGCTCCCCGCCGTGCGCCGGCTGATGGCGCTGCGCACGGCGCTGGTGCCCTACCTGGCGACGCTGATGTGGAGCGCCGTGCACGACGGGGCGCCGCTCACGCGGCCGCTCGTCTACGCCTTCCAGGACTGGCGTCCGGGGTGGCGCGAGTCGTTCGTGCACCTGTTGGGCGACGCGCTGCTCGTCGCGCCGGTGCTCGAGCCGGGGGCGACGACGCGGCGGGCGCACCTGCCGCCGGGGCGCTGGTTGGAGCTCGGTACCGGACGCGTGCATGCCGGGGACGCCTGGGCCGACCTCGACGCGCCGCTGGGTCGGCCGGTGTGGCTGCTGCGCGAGGGGCACGCCCTGCCGCTCGCCGACGTGGCGGTCGACGCGGACGAGGTGGTGCCCGCCTGGCTCGCCGGCGGCGCCGACGCCGCGCCGCCGGCCGTCCGCTGGCTCTGCTTCCCCGACGCGTCGGGCGCCGTCCGCGGGCGCCTCACGTGGGAGGACGGCTGGACGCGCGGCTTCGAACGGGGGGCCGTGGACGTGTTCGAGCTCGACGGGGTGGACGGTGCGGTGCCCCGGCTGAAGCGCGCCACGGCGGGCAGCGGCATCGCCCCCGGAGCGCACGAGGCGTGGTCGCCGGCGGCGGCTGGCGGCGCTCGGTTGCCCTGGTTCGACGCCACCTGGACGCGAGCGGCGCTGACCGTGGAGTGACCGCGCGCGGCGGACCTTCCGCCGCGTCCCGGGGCGCGCCCCCTACGCTGGAGGGTACGGAACCCGATCCGCGGAGGGGCCATGGCCACGAGCCGCTTGCTGCAGCACCCGATCCTGCCGGTCGCGCCGCGCGCCGACGTGCCGTTCACCTGGGACGGCCGCCCATGCACGGCGAAGGCCGGCGAGCCCATCGCCTCGGCCGTCATGGCGCACGGCGTGCGCGTCTTCGGCCACCACCCCAAGGACGGCAGCCCGCAGGGGCTCTGGTGCGCCAACGGACAGTGCGCGCAGTGCCTGGTGTTGGCCGATGGACGTCCGGTCAAGGCCTGCACGACGCCGGTGGTGGCGGGGATGGACGTGCGCCCGCTCGACGGCCTGCCGCCGCTGGCGGCGGAGGGTGCCCGGCCGACGCTCGGCGACGTCGAGCGCCGCGAGGTGCCGGTGCTCATCGTCGGCGGTGGCCCCGCGGGGCTCGCCGCAGCGGCGGAGCTGGGCGCCCACGGCGTCCCGGTGCTGCTGATCGACGACAAGGACCGCTTGGGCGGCAAGCTCGTGCTGCAGACGCACCGCTTCTTCGGCTCGGTCGAGGCGGTCCACGCGGGCACCCGCGGCACCCACATCGGGGAGCGGCTGGCGCGCGAGGCGCTCGCCTTCGACACCACCGAGGTCTGGCCTGAATCGACGGCGTTGGCGGCGTTCGCCGACGGCTGGGTGGGGGTGTGGCGAGGCGGCGCGCGCTACGTGCTCGTGCGCCCGCAGGTGCTGCTCGTCGCCGCCGGTTCGCGCGAGCGCGCGCTCCCGTTCCGTGGGAACACGCGACCCGGGGTGTTGGGGGCCGGCGCCTTCCAGACGCTCCTCAACCGCGACCTGGTGCGCGTCGCCGAGCGCCTGTTCGTCGTCGGCGGCGGCAACGTCGGCCTGATCACCGCGTACCACGCGCTGCAGGCGGGCGTGGAGGTCGTGGGGCTCGCCGAGGCGGCGACCGAGTGCGGCGGCTATCGCGTCCACCGGGACAAGCTCGCGCGCCTGGGGGTCCCGATCTTCACGGCGCACACGGTGCTCGCGGCGCACGGGCGAGCCGACGCCGATCCGTCGACCGCGATCGACCGCGGCGGCCCGGACGCCGCCGACGACGGCCGCGTGGCCGCCGTGACGATCGCGCGCGTCGACGAGGGCTTCCGGCCGGTGCCGGGGACCGAGCGCACGTTCGCGTGCGACGCCGTTCTGGTGGCGGTGGGGCTCGACCCGGTCGACGAGCTGACGCTGCAGGCGCGCGCGGCCGGCATTCAGGTGGTCGCGGCCGGCGACGCCGAGCGCATCGCCGAGGCCTCGGCCGCGATGATGGCCGGCCGCATCCGCGGGCGCGAGATCGCGCACGCGCTCGGCGCTCCGGTCGATCCCGTCCCCGCCGACTGGGCGCGCACCGCCGACCTCCTGCGTTCGAAGCCGGGCCCGGGGGTCGCCGAGGCGCCACCGCCGCCCGCGGTCGGCGTGCACCCGGTGTTCCACTGCACCCAGGAGATCCCGTGCAACCCGTGCACGTCGGTCTGCCCGCAGGAGCTGATCCACATCGACCCGGACGACCTGCGGCAGGTGCCGACGCTCCTGGAGGGCGCGTGCCTGGGCTGCGAGCGCTGCGTGCGCGTCTGCCCCGGGTTGGCGATCACCCTCGTCGACCATCGCGAGGACCCCGAGCGGCCGCTGGTCACCGTCCCCTTCGAGTTCGTCGCCGACGCGGTGCACGCGGGCGACGCGGTGACGCTGCTCGACACCGTCGGCGGGGTGCTGGGCGAGGCCGAGGTGGTGCGGGTGCGCGGCGCACCGCGCGCTCGGCGCGCCGACGCGGCCGCGCTGGGCGACGCCGCGGCGCCGGCCGGCGACCGCCCACCGCGCGCGGCCGGTGGCGTCGACGGCACGCTGCTCGTGCAGGTGCGCGCGCCGGCCGCCGTCGCGGCGCGGGTCGCCGGGGTGCGCCCGCGCGGGCTCGCGGCGTTCGAAGGCGGCAGCTGGTCGGACGTGGCGAGCGCGCAGGCCGTGGCCGACGACGAGGTCGTCTGCCGCTGCGAGCGCGTCACCGCCGGCGAGCTGCGCGCGCTCATCCGTGCGGGCCACCGCGACGTGAACGACCTCAAGGCGCGCACGCGCGCCGAGATGGGCGCGTGTGGGGCCAAGACGTGCGCGCCGCTCATCGCGCGCCTGTTCCGCGAAGAGGGGGTGGCGGCGGCCGACGTCACCCCCGGCGTGCGCCGGCCCCCCTTCGTCGAGGTTCCGCTGGGCGTGTTCGCCGGAGCCGAGGAACCGTGAGCGCTCCGCATCCCGACGTCGTGGTCGTGGGCGCCGGCAGCGTCGGCGTGCCGATCGCCCTGGCGCTCGCGCGCAGCGGCGTGCGCGTGACCGTCGTCGACGCCGCCGCGAGCGCAGGGCAGGGGGCGAACAAGGCGGCGATCGGTGGCGTGCGCGCCACCCACGCCGACCCCGCCAAGATCCGCGTCGGAAGCGAGAGCCTGCGCACCTTCGCGACCTGGGAGGCCGAGCACGGCGACGACCTCGAGTGGGTCACCGGCGGCTACGCCTTCGTCGCGTACCGAGAGCAGGAGGAGGCGACCTTCCACGCCCTGCTGGACGTACAGCGCCGCCACGGGCTCGACATCGACTGGCTGGATCGCGATGCGTTGCTGGAGCGCGCCCCCGACCTCGAGCGCGAGGAGCTGCGCGGCGGCACCTTCTCGCCCGGCGACGGCCACTGCTCGACGCTCCTCGCCAGCCATGCGCTCTACGACGCGGCGCGGCGCGCGGGCGCGACGTTCCGCTTCGGCGAACGAGCGACGGACGTGACGGTCGCGGGCGGACGGGTGCGCGGGCTGGTCACCGATCGGGGCACCTACGCCGCGGACGTGGTGGTGAACGCGGCGGGGGGCTCGGCCGCGGCGATCGCGGCGCTCGCCGAGGAGCGGCTCGACGTGCGCGCCGACCTGCACGAGGCGGCGATCACCGAACCGGTCGCGCCCTTCCTGAACCCGATGGTGGTCGACGTGCGGCCGGGTCCGGGGTCGGCGAACGTGTACTTCTATCAATCGAAGCGCGGCCAGGTGATCTTCTGCCTCACGCCCGATCCGCCCCTTTGGGGCGAGGACCGGCGCGCCACCAGCGTCTTCCTGCCGCAGGTCGCGCGGCGCATGGTGGCGCTCATGCCGCGCCTGCGCCACCTGCGCGTCCGCCGCACCTGGCGCGGCGTCTACCCGATGACGCCCGACGGCTCGCCGTTGGTCGGCTGGTCCGAGGGGACCCAGGGGCTGCTGCACGCAGCGGGCACGTGCGGGCAGGGCTTCATGCTCGGCCCCGGCATCGGCACGCTCGTCGCGCGGATGGTGCAGGGGTCCACGACCGACGAGGACGCGGCGACGCTGGCGGCGTGGGCACCGCACCGCGCGTTCGCGGGCCAAGAGGCGCTTCGCTGACGGCGATGCCCTTCGGCTGGACGCGGCCTACAGCGACTGCACGACCACCTTGCGGTAGAGACGCTCCACGTCGTCCAGCCGGCACAGCTGGGTGCCCTCGGTGAGCACGGTGGCGGTGCCGGTGGCCACGCCCCAGCGCACCGCTTCGTCGAGCGCGTCGCCGCGCGCCAGCGCGACCACCAGGGCGGCCACCATGCTGTCGCCCGCACCGACCGCGCTGCGCACCCGGACCGGCGGCGCGTGCGCGAGCCAGTCGCCCTCGGCGTTGCTCGCGATGACGCCGCCGGCGCCCAGCGAGGTGACGACCACGGCGACGCCGTGCTCGTCGATGAGCCGCCGGGCGGCCGCGCGCACGTCGTCGTCGTCCTCGACCGGGGCGTCCGTCAGGGCACCCAGCTCGCGGCGGTTGGGCTTGACCAGGTACGGGCCCGCCTTCACGCCTTCGGCCAGCGCCGCGTTGCTCGTGTCGAGCACCACCCGGCATCCGGCCGGTGCGGCGCGGACGAGCCGCCCGTAGAGGTCGTCGGCCACCGCGTCGGGGAGGCTGCCGCTCAGGACCAGGAACGCCGGGGTGGGGTCGAGCGCCGCGACGGCCGCGACGCAGGCCTGCACCTCGGTGTCCGTGAGCACCGGGCCGGGCATGCCGAAGCGGAACTGGCGACCGGTGCTGCGCTCGTAGACGATCAGGTGCTCGCGCGTCTCGCCCGCGACCGGCAGCGGTCGGTGCTCGAGGCCGAGCTCGTCGAGCAGCGCTTCGAGGCGCGTGCCGGCGGTACCGCCCCGCGTCCACAGCGCGGTGGCGTCGTGGCCGAGCTCACGGACGACGCGCGCGACGTTGATCCCGCCGCCTCCGGGTTCGGGGAGGGGTGCGTCGCAGCGCAGCTTGCGCTCGGCGACCACCTGGTCGACGGAGGTGCTCACGTCGACCGCCGGGTTGAGCGTCACCGTGACGATCGGGGCGGAGGTGCGGGGCACGTCAGGCGGGCGGACGGTCGTCGTCCTCTTCGAGCGCTCGCAGTTGTTCGAGGACGTCGGGGTGGGCGTGGGTCCAGGGCTCGTCGGCGTCGATCGCCAACTTGCAGACGTGGCACACGAGCCCGAAGACCTCGGCGGGTCGTTCCGAGCAGATCGCGCAGGGGCCTTCGTCGACGGGGAACGCGCGGGCGTCGCTCATGGTGGCCTCCTCGCCCTCCAGCCTAAGGGCTCACCGCGCGCGCGATCGAGGATGCGCCACCGGCCGCGTCGACCCCGCGCACCAGCGCCTCGACGAAATCGGTCGTGCGCGCGAGCACGCCTTCGTCGACGCGCTCGACGACGTCGCCGACGGTGTGCCAGTCGGGGATGACGCCCTCGGGCGTCAGCCCCACGAACGAGAGCGACGGCACCCCGGCGGCCATGAAGGTGGTCGCGTCGGTATGGAGCGTGGTGTACGGGCGCTCGTAGCCGCCCAGGTCGGGGCGCTCGGCGGCGAGGGCGAGCGCTCGAGCGCGCAGGTCGGGGTCGGGGCGCAGCGGGAAGACCATCCCCTCGACCGTGGTCCAGCACGGTCCGGCGCCGCGTCCGGCGACGTTGTCCACCGAGATCGCGCGGGCGCCGCGCAGCGCGTCGCGGTGGCGGGCCAGGTACGCCTGCGCCCCGTAGGACCCCACCTCCTCGGCGCCGGTGACGAGCACGGTGACCTCGGTGCGCGCGAGCGGCGCCCGCACGAGCCGTTCGGCGACCTCCAGGACGACGCCCACGCCACTCGCGTTGTCGTTCGCGCCGGCGGTGTGCGGGGTGGCGTCGGGCTGCAGCGTCAGTCCGAGCATCCACGCGTAGACGGGCGCGAGCAGGAGCAACCAGGCGCGAGCGGCGCCGGGGTCGACCACCGCGACCGCCGCGAACGCGACGGTTCCCAGCACGAAGGCGGCCACGCCCGCGCTCGTCGAAGCCTTGAACAGCGTCAGCCGCGCCGGTGAGGTGAAGGCCCACGGGGTGCGGTGCGTGTCGACGTGCGCGACGAGGATCAGCCGCTCCGCCACGGGCCCGGTCGGGGCGAGCGCTGCGTGCACGTTCGTGCTCTCGCCACGGCGGACGAGCGCGCGCAGCGGGTTGGGTCGGAAGTACATCTCGAGGAAGACCGACGCGGTGGCGATCGCGAGCAGCACGGCCCCGGCGGCGGCGCCACCGCGACCGCCCCACACCGCGAGCACGCTCGCGACGAGCGCCATCGCCGACGCCAGCGCGAACGGGCGCCAGCCGCTCACCGGGGCGGGGAAGGGCTCGACGTGCGGCGCCAGACCGAGCGCCTCGAGCCGTGCGGCCGCGTAGGCGGCGCCGGCGCGTTCGCCGTCGGTGGTGGTACCGCGCGGCCCGATCGTTCCCGCGAGGTGGCGGACGTGGTCGAGGGCGCTGTGGGCGTCGGGCATGACCGATGCTACGGCGCCGGCTGCCGCGCCTCGAAGGCGTCGAACTCCTCGCGGGTGAGGCCGAAGCAGAGCTCGTCCTCGAAGGTGCCGCGGGTGTAGGTGTGGCGGCGCAGCCGCCCCTCCTGGACCGCGCCGAGGCGCGCCATGTGGCGCACCATCGCGTCGTTGTGCTCGCTGCAGCGCACCTCGTACTTCTGGAAGCGCAGCTCATGGAAGGCGTAGCGCAGCAGCAGGTGCTTGGCCTCGAGGCCGTAGCCGCGCCCGCGGAAGGCGCGGTAAACGCGCGACCCCGTCTGGAAGGTGCCGTTCTTGCGGTCCATCGAGTGCAGGTTCATGCCGCCGATCAGCGTGCCGTCGAGCGTCTCGATCGAGAACATCAGCCGCTCCTCGGACGACCCGAACTCCGCGTACTTGGACGCGAAGGCGTCGGCGTCGTGGCGCGACTTGGGCAGCGGGGTGCCGGCGTTGAGGAAGTGCGTGGCCTCGCCGTCCTCCTGCTCCTCGACGAGCCACAGGTCGACGTCGTCGCGGTGCATGGGTCGGAGGCGGATGCGCGGGCCTTGCCAGTACGGGGAGGACGTGGTCATGAGGGCTCCGATGGCGCGGGCGGGCGGCGCCCGGGCGCATCGAGGCTAGCGCGCGAGGCGCTCGGGCGGCATGGACGGCTGCCCCGATGCGGTCAGGGGCGCGGGTCGGGACTCGGTGCCGCACCGGCGCGGCGGGCGGCGGCCCGCAGGCGCGTGGCGGCGCGGCGGCAGGCGTCGGAGCAGTAGCGGACGTCGGCGAAGACCCCGCGCCGCCGCCACTTGCCGCGGTCGGCGAAGGGGCGGCCGCAGGCGGTGCAGGTCTTGGTGGCGGCCGGGCGGGCGCCGGCGGTCCGGCGGGGCATGCCGAAGCCTAGGCGGTCGCGGCGGTCGACACCGAACGCGCGACCACGGTGCCGAAGGGCTTGACGGGAAGGGGGCCTCGTGCAATCATTCAGACACAAAATCAATGAACGATGAGGAGGTGACCCCATGACCCGCGCACCCCGAGCGACCGGCAAGGACGACGTCCGCAGGCTCAATCAGGACGCGGTGTTCCAAGTGGTGCACCGCCACGGGCCGGTCTCCCGGATCGACATCGCGACCCACCTGAGGCTGAGCCCTGCGACGGTGACGAACATCACCTCCGACCTCATCGGGCGCGGGCTGGTGTTCGAGGCGCGCAAGGGCGACGCCCTGGGCGTAGGACGCAAGCCGATCCTGCTCGAGGTCGACTACGACGCCGGCACCGTCATGGGCGTCAAGGTCAGCAACGTCGGCCTGACGTGTGCCCTCACGAACCTGAACGCCGAAGTGGCGCATGCGGCCACCTTCCCGTTGTCCGAGACGCACCCCGAGGCGGTCGTGGACGCCATCGCCGCGGCGTTCGAGAGCCTCGCCCCGCACGCCGCGCTCCCGATCGCGGCCGTGGGGGTCGACCTCCCGGGCCTCGTGGATGCCGACCGTCGCGGCGTGCGCCACTCACCGCTCCTCGGTTGGGACCAAGTGCCGCTGGCCGAACTGCTCGAAGCGCGCTTGGGTGTGCCCGTGGTGGTCGAGAACGACGTGAACGCGCTGGCGCTCGCCGAGGCCTGGTACGGCATCGGGCGGGCGCACGACAGCTTCCTGGTGCTGACCCTCGGTCGCGGCGTCGGACTCGGCCTGGTGCTCGGGGGCGAGGTCTATCGCGGCCCCTTCGGCGGCGCCGGCGAGGTCGGTCACGTGCTGATCGACCCCGACGGCCCCACGACGCGGTACTCGTCCCCAGGCACCCTCGAGGCCTACCTCTCCGATGACGCGTTGGTGCGCGAGGCGCGGGCGCGGGTGCCTGCGTTCGCCGCGAGCGATCCGGTCGAGCGCCTTGCGGCGCTCGCCGCCGAGGGCGACGCCGACGCGTGCGCGGTGTTCGCCGACGCCGGTCGAATGCTGGGGCGCGCGCTCGCGATGCTCGTCAACCTCCTCGCACCCGGCCTCGTCGTCCTGAGCGGCGAGGGCTTGCGCGCCGCCCCCTTCCTCCTCCCCTCCGCCGAAGCCGAACTGCGCCGGCTCGCCTTCGGTGACCTTGCGGACCACGTCCAGCTCGTCGTCGAGCCCTGGGGCGACGACGCTTGGGCGCGCGGCGCAGCCGCGCTCGCCGCGAGCCGCTACCTGGTCGAATCCGCCACGGCGCCGAGAGGAGACTGAGCCCGCCCGAACCGTTCACCCCATCGCGATCGGCTCCGCCGAGCGCGCCCTTCCCTGGAGGACCCGTATGAAGCTCGTCCGCACGCTCGCCGCGCTCGTCCTGGTCGCCGGCCTCGCCTTCGCGCAGACCGTCGACTACTTCTCGTTCACCACCGACCAGGCCCACGTCGACGAACTCGAGGCGCTCATCGAGGTCTTCGAGGCGCAGAACCCGGGCATCACGATCGAGTACACGACCGCCCCCTTCGGCGACTACTTCACCCGCCTGCAGACCGACTTCGCCGCCGGCAGCCCCCCCGACGTGTTCGAGCTGAACTTCGAGAACCTCGCGACCTTCGCATCGCGCGGCGTGCTCGCGCCCCTCGACGACCTGCTCGGCGCAGGTGGCCGCGACGTCTTCTACCCGGCGGCGCTCGATGCCTTCGCGTACGACGGCGTTCAGTACGCGTTGCCCATCACCTTCTCGACCGTGGTGCTGTTCTACAACCAGGACCTGTTCGATGCCGCCGGCGTCGCCTACCCCACCGACACGTGGACGTGGGACGACGTGATGGCGGCCGCCGAGGCGATCAGCGCCCCGGCCGACCGCGTCTGGGGCATCTACCAGCCGGTCCAGTTCTGGGAGTTCTACAAGGTCGCGCAGGCCGCGGGCGGCGGGCTGCAGGTCGCGCCGACGGTCGCGATCGACACCCCCGAGAACCTCGCCGCGCTCGAGTACCTGGTCGGCAAGATCCAAGCGGGCGTGATGCCCACCGACGCGCAGCTGTCCGGCATCGCCAACGAAGACCTGTTCGCCAACGGCCAGTTGGGGATGCTCGTCTCGGGCATCTGGATGTTCGACCGCTTCGCCCAATCGTCGTTCGATTGGGACATCGTGGTCGAGCCGGGCGGCGCCCGGCAGGCCACCCACTTCTTCTCCAACGCCGCCGCCATCGCGGACGCCAGCCCCAACCGTGAGGCCGCGTGGAAGTGGGTCGAGTTCCTCGCCGCCAGCCCCGAGGTCGCGGCGACGCGCATCGAGAGCGCCTGGGAACTGCCGGCGCTCTCGCTCGAGAACGCCGACACGCTCGCGCCGTACCTGGCCCGACCGCAGCCGGCCAACCGCGAAGCGGTCTTCGCCTCGCTGGCCTTCGCGGTGAACCCGCCGGTCGTCGATCGCCAGCCTGAGTTGCAGGACATCGTCAACCAGGAACTCGAGGCCGCGCGCCTTGGCAGCAAGACCCCGGCACAGGCGCTCGCCGACGCGCAACGCCGCGTCGAGGCGCTGCTGGCCGACTGAGGCCCCATGGGGCGCCGCGCCGCGCCGCGCGGTGCGGCGCCCCACCTATCTTGCGATCGGTTCATGCACCTCACCCCCTCCAGCCCCCGGAACCGCGAGGTCCCCCGTGATCGACCACCGCCCGTTCGGCATCGATGACCCGTACAAGCCGCTCCCCGTCGAGCGCTTCCCGCGCGACCCGATCGCCGGCGACGCCGTGCGGATCGGCTTCTCCGCTCCCGAGGCCACCTCGGCCCACGTCGAGCTGCACGGTCCCGACGGCGCGAGCGTTCATCCTGCGCAGGCCCTCGTCGGCGGCCTCTGGACAGCGGACCTGCCTCCGCTTCCCGCCGGCGCTTGGCGCTACGCGATCCACGCTCGCGACGCGGGCGGCGGAGCGTCCGTCGCCGCCTTCGATCTGCCGGTCGTACGGGTGCGCAC
This sequence comes from Trueperaceae bacterium, assembly GCA_011390675.1. Lineage (GTDB taxonomy): Bacteria > Deinococcota > Deinococci > Deinococcales > Trueperaceae > JAABTL01. The sequence goes on from JAABRX010000030.1 coordinate 19,668, forward strand.
CGTCGACCGGATCGAGCGCGCCGAGGCCCACGCCGGCGGGTTTCGGCTCCACCTGGCCGGCGCGGACGGCGCAGCGGCCACCCTCGACCTGAGCTCGAGCACCGAGGGGTCGTTGCGCGTCGCCTTCCGCGTCGGTGCCGCCCCGAGCGAGCCGGCGGGCGACCGACCGGTGCGGGTCGCCGCCGACGCCGACGGTTGGACGCTCCACGGTGACGGCTTCGAGGCGCGCTTGGAGCGCGCCAGCGTAGCGCTGACCGTCGTGCGGCCGGGCCGGCCGGCCGCACGCGTCCGCACCGGTGCCGCGCCCGCGTGGCTCGAGCGCCCCGATGGTGCCGTCGTCGGCTTCCGCACCCGTTTCGATACCGAGCCGGGCGAACCGCTGCACGGCCTGGGCGAGCGCTTCGACACCCCCGGACTCAACGGTCGGACGTGGGACACGCGCGTGTACGAGGAGTACAAGGAGCAGGGGCGGCGCACGTACCTACCGGTGCCCTTCTTCGTGAGCGCGCGTGCGTGGGGGGCGTGGCTCGAGACCGACGCCCCGTGCCGGGTCGACGCCCGCGACGCCGGCATCGCCTTCGAGGCGGAGGCGACCCCACGCCCGGACGCGGAGCTGGTGCGCCATCTGATCGTCGCCGACGAGCCGTACGCCGTCACCGCCGCCTTCGTGCGCCTGACCGGTCCGATCGCGCTGCCGCCGCGCTGGGCGTTCGGCCCGTGGATGAGCGCCAACCCCTGGAACGACCAACCCAAGACGATGCGCGAGGTGCGCCGCACCCTGGACGAGGGGGTACCGGCGACCGTGCTCGTGATCGAGGCGTGGAGCGACGAGAGCACGTTCTACGTGTGGAACGACGCCGAGTTCGAGCCCGTGCCCGGCGACGCGCGGTTGCGGGCGGCCGATTTCCGCTTCGGCGGCCGCTGGCCCGACCCCAAGGCGATGATCGACGAATGCCACGACGAGGGCATCCGCGTCCTGCTGTGGCAGATCCCGGTGCTCAAGCAGCTCGACGCCCCGCATCCGCAGCACGACGCCGACGTCGCGCACGCGCTCGAGCACGGCTACGTGATCGCGAACGGCGATGGCACCCCCTACCGCAACCAGGGCTGGTGGTTCACCGACGCGCACGTCTTCGACGCGACGAACCCCGAGGCGCGCGCCTGGTGGTTCGACAAGCGTCGCTACCTGTTCGAAGACCTGGGCATCGACGGCATGAAGACCGATGGGGGCGAGCACCTGTGGGGGCGCGACCTGCGCGCCCACGACGGCTCGCGCGGCACCGAGCTGGTCAACCGCTACGCGCAGGCCTACGTCGACGCCTACCACGGCTTCGTGCAGTCGGCGACCGGCGGCGACGGCCTCACCTTCTCGCGCGCCGGCTACACCGGTGCCCACCGCAGCCCCGCGCACTGGGCGGGCGACGAGAACAGCACCTGGAGCGCCTTCCGCGCCAGCATCCAAGCCGGCGTCACGGCCGGCCTGGCGGGCGTGTCGATCTGGGGCTGGGACATCGGCGGCTTCAGCGGCGAGATCCCCACCGTCGAGCTCTACGTCCGCTCGGCGCAGATGGCGGCCTTCTGCCCGGTGATGCAGTACCACTCCGAGCTCCACCCCGCGACCGAGAACCGCGACCGCACCCCCTGGAACGTCGCCGAGCGCCACGGCGATCCGCGCGCGCTGACGATCTACCGCGCCTACGCCCGGCTGCGCATGGCGATGCTCGACCTGATCGAGGCCGACGCCGCCGCCCTGGCCGCCGAGGGACGGCCCCTGATGCGCTCGCCGGCGCTGACCTGGCCCGGTCGCCACGACGCGTTGCTCCAGGACCCGGACACGTACCTCTTCGGGCGCGACCTGCTGGTGGCGCCCGTCTTGGAGAAGGGCGCGCAGGCGCGCGCGGTGCGGCTGCCGCCCGGCGCCTGGATCGACCTGTGGAGCGGCGTGCGTTTCGAGGGCGACCGCACGGTGCTGGTGCCGGCGCCGCTCGAGCGCATCCCGGTGTTCGTCGCCGCCGACTCGCCGCGGCTCGAGGCGTGGCGCGCGGCCGCCCGGAGCTTCGAGGTGGCGTGATGTACGAGCGCGGCGCGCGCCGCTGGCTGACCCTAGCCCTCTTCCTCGGCCCCAGCCTCCTCGGGCTCGCGCTGTTCCTGGTCGGGCCGATCGTGGCGTCGCTGGTGCTCGCGTTCACCTCGTGGGACCTGCTCACCCCGCCGAGCTGGGTGGGCACGCGCAACTTCGTGCGCCTCGCGGACGACCCGGAGTTCTGGACCGCGCTGCGCCACACGCTGCAGTTCCTCGCCGGCTACATCCCGCTGGTGATGACCGCGGGGCTGTTGGTGGCGGTGGCGCTCAACGGGCGCATCGTCGGGCGCGCCTTCTTCCGCGCGGTCTACTTCCTGCCGGTGGTCGCCTCTTGGGTAGCGGTCGCCCTCGTGTGGAAGTGGCTGCTGAACCCGGCCTTCGGGCTCGTCAACTTCCTGCTCGCCCAGGTGGGCGTCGCCGGGCCGGCCTGGCTGTTCGACCCCAGCTGGGCGATGTTCTCGGTGGTGCTCACCAGCGTGTGGAAGGACACCGGCTTCGTGATGGTGGTGCTGCTCGCGGGGCTGCAGGGCATCCCGCGGGAGTACTACGAGGCGTCGTCGATCGACGGCGCCGGTCCGGCGCAGCAACTGCGCTACGTCACGGTGCCGCTGCTGATGCCGGCGCTGTTCTTCGCGCTGTCGATCAGCTTGATCAACTCGTTCCAGGTCTTCGACCAGGTGTTCGTGATGACCGGCGGCGGCCCGGCGGGCGCGACCACCGTGTTGGTGGAGCGGATCGTGCGGCAGGCGTTCTCCTTCAGCCGCATGGGTTACGCCGCGGCGATGTCGTGGGTGCTGTTCGTGTTCATCTTCGTCGTCACGATCGCGTTCTCGAGGCTTCAGAGGCGGTTCGCGTGAGGGCGCTCGGGCGGGGCTCCAGCGCCCGCTCCGGGCCGCGCTGGGTGGGGGTGCTCGCGCTGGTCGGCGTGGTGCTCGGGGCGCTCGTGATGCTCGTGCCGTTCGTCTGGATGTTCACGACGAGCATCAAGCCCGGTCAGGCGCTCTTGGCGTTGCCGCCGCAACTGATCCCCCAGGAGCCGACCCTGGAGCCCTACCGGCGGGTGATGAACGCCTTCCCGATGGCGCGCGTCTTCGGCAACTCCGTGCTGGTCGCGGTGGCGACCACCGCGGGGCAGTTGGTGCTGGCGTCGATGAGCGGGTACGCCTTCGCGCGCTTCCGCTTCCGGGGACGCAACGTGCTGTTCGCGGTGTACCTCGCGACCCTGATGGTGCCGTTCGCGGTGACCATCACGCCGCTCTTCATCATCGTGCGGCAGCTCGACTGGATCGACACCTACTGGGCGCTGGTGGTGCCGCCGATGTTCTCGGCCTTCGGTACCTTCCTCATGCGGCAGTTCTTTCAGAGCGTGCCGCGCGAGCTGGAGGAGGCCGCCACGCTGGATGGCGCCAGCACGCTCGGCACCTTCGTGCGGGTGATCGTGCCGATCTCGGGTCCGGCCTTCGCCACGCTGGGCGTCTTCGCCTTCATGGCCTCGTGGAACGCCTTCCTGTGGCCGCTGCTGGTCGTCCGTGACCGCGACTTCATGACCCTGCCGCTGGCGCTCGCCACGCTGCAGGGGCTGTACCCCGGCCAGACCGAGTGGAACCTCGTGATGGCCGGCACCGTGATCAGCGTCGTTCCCATGATCGTCGTGTTCCTCTTCGCCCAACGCTGGGTGATCGAGGGCGTGACCACCTCCGGCCTGAAGGGCTGATCAGGAGACCCCCGTGACCCACCCTCCCGTCGCCCACGACGCCGACGTCCGCTTCCTGCTCGACCATCAGCACCCGGACGGCGCCTACGTGGCGAGCCCCGACTTCTCGCAGTACCCCTACGGCTGGGTGCGCGACGGTGCCTTCGTCGCGCACGCGCTCGACGCGGTGGGCGAGCGCACCAGCGCCGCGCGCTTCCACGCCTGGATGGCCGAGGCGGTCCTGGGGATGGAGGGCGACGTGCGCGCGCAGCTCGCCGCTCGAGCCGGTGGACGTCCGATCGACCACGCCCGGATGCTGCCCGCGCGGTACCGGCTCGACGGCGGCGTCGAGGCTGGCGACTGGCCAGACTTCCAGGTCGACGGCTACGGCCAATGGCTGTGGTCGCTCGGCGCGCACGTGGACGGGCCGCTGCCGGCCGGGCGGCTGCGCGACGCGGCCGTCTTGGTGGCGGAGTACCTGGCCGCCTTCTGGGACGAGCCCTGTTACGACGCGTGGGAGGAGGGGCGCACGCAGCAGCACACGAGCACGCTGGCGTCCGCGGCGGCGGGGCTGCGTGCCGCCGTGCGGCTGCTGGGCGCGGAGTACGACGCGGCCGCCGAGGTCGCGTGGGCTGGCGTCCGGACCCGCTGCGTCGCCGACGGCGCGTTCGTGAAGGGCTTCGGGCGCCACGACGTCGACGCCTCGCTGGTATGGCTCGCGACGCCGTTCGACCTGGTCGCCGACGAGGACCCGGTCTTCCGGCGGACGCTGGCGCGGATCGAGGACGAGTTGCTGGTCGACGGCGGGCTCCTGCGCTACCGCGCCGACACCTTCTACGGCGGCGGCGCCTGGACGTTGCTGACCGCTGGGCTCGCGTGGCACCACGCGCGCGTCGGGCGCACCGAGCGGGCGCGCGCTCTGCTCGCGTGGGTCGACGCCCAGCGGCGCGCCGACGGTGGGCTGCCGGAGCAGGTACCGATCGCGACCACCGATCCGTGGTTCCTCGACTGGTGGACGCGCCGGTGGGGGCCTTCGGCGGTGCCTCTGCTGTGGTCGCACGCGATGGTCGTGTTGGCGCGGTCGGCGTTCGCGTCGGGCGTGCCCGTCGCTCGCTAGGCTGGGCTCCATGGCTTCCCATCGCTTGATCCTGGTCAAGCACGCCTGGCCCGACGTCGACCCGCGCCGCCCGGCCGCCGACTGGCCGCTGTCGGCGCGCGGCCGCGCCGACGCCGCCGCGCTCGCGGACGCGCTCGCGCCCTACGCTCCGGGCCGGGTGGTCGCGAGCGAGGAGCCGAAGGCGCGCGACACCGGACGCGCGTTGGCCGGCGCGCTCGGGGTCCCGTTCGGGACCCGCCCCGGGCTCCACGAGCACGAGCGCCGGACCACGCCGTACCTGCCGAGGGCCGAGTTCCAAGCGGCGGTGGCGCGCTTCTTCGCCGAACCCGAGGCCCTCGTGCTCGGGGAGGAGACGGCGAGCGCGGCGCGGGCGCGCTTCGCGGCCGCGGTCGACGCGGTGGCCGCCGAGGGAGGCGGCACCCCGGTGGTGGTCGCCCACGGGACCGTGATCGCCCTGTACCTGGCCGAGTGCGTCGGGATCGACCCGTTCGCGACCTGGAAGGCGCTCGGGCTGCCGGCCTACGCGGTCGTGGGCGGAGCGCCGCCGCGGCTCGAGGCGCTGGTGGGAGCGCCGGTGGACGGAGGCGCTGGCCGATCGACCCTCGACGGCCTCTAGAAGCCGCCCATCAGATCGAGGCCCATCAGATCGAGCACGCCTTCGATCATGAGGGCGCGCTGCTCCGCCGCGGCGATCGTGGGTCGGCGATCCATCGGCTGGAACCCGTACCAACCGAACTGCGAGTGGTTGCCGCCCTCCACCCAAATCCAGCGCGTGTGCGGGGGCAGGAGCCCGGCGTTGCCTTCCACTTCGGCGGGCGATGCGAGCCCGTCGCGTGTACCGACGATCTTGGTGACGGGGATCTCGAGTCCGCCGAGGTCGACGTCGCGCGGGTGGGACGTGCCGATCAAGACGAGTCCCGCCAGGCCGCGGACGCGCGCGGCCGTCTCGGAGGCGACCACGCCGCCACGCGAATGTCCACCGAGGACCACGGACTCAGCCGCGCCCAGCGATGCCAACGTCCGGTCGATGCGGGTCCGGAGTTCGGCGGCGTCGGCTCCTCCGAACGCCCCGCGCCACGGGAGCTCGACCAGAACGACGCGGTGGCCTTCCGCCGCGACGGCGCGGGCGAGCGGCGCGTACGCGCGGGGATCGACGAGCGCGCCCGGGAAGAACACGAGCGTCGTGCCGCTCGCGACGACGGCCGGCTCGAACCGCCACGTGCCCGCCTCGTGCGCGACCGCGACGGCGGCGTCGGACACGGCGGCCAGGTTCGCCTCCGGGCTCGATCGGTAGGCCACGAGCGACCAGATCACGAAGACCGCCGTCGCGCCCAGGCCCAGCGTGATCCACACCGCGCGCACCACCGACCAGGTCGTCCGTTTGCCCGCCATCGATGCTGCGTATCCTAGACCATGCCCACCGAACCGGAGCGCGTCCGCTGGGGCGTCCTGTCCACCGCCAACATCGGCCGCAAGGTCGTCGTCCCCTCGATCGTCGCGTCGTCGAACGGCGTCCTCACTGCGGTCGCGTCGCGCGAGGCGGCGCGCGCCGAGGCCTACGCGGCCGAGTTCGGCGGCGTCCGCGCGCACGCCTCGTACGAGGCGCTCCTCGCCGACCCGGAGGTCGACGCCCTGTACGTCCCGCTCCCCAACGCGCTGCACGAGGCGTGGACGGTGCGCGCGCTCGAGGCGGGCAAGCACGTGCTGTGCGAGAAGCCGCTCGCGCCGACCGCCGCCGCGTGCCGGCGCATGGGCGACGCCGCGGCCGCCCACGGGCGGCTGTTGATGGAGGCCTTCATGTACCGCTTCCACCCGCGCACGCGGGCGGTGGCGCGGCTCGTGGCCGAGGGCGCGATCGGCCGCGCCCGTCGCCTCGAGGCCGCGTTCACCTTCGCGGTGCGGCGCGACGACGACGTGCGGCTGTCGGCCGAGCTCGCCGGAGGCGCGCTCCTGGACGTGGGCTGCTACACCGTCGACGCCGCCCGGCGGACGCTCGGCGAGGAGCCGGTGGAGGCGGTCGCGTTCGCGACGTACGGCGACTCCGGGGTGGACGTCGAGACCGTCGGGCTGCTGCGCTTCCCGTCGGGCGCGGTCGCGAGCGTCGCGTGCGCGCTCACCCTGCCCCGGTGCGAGCACCTGGCCGTGCACGGCGACGCGGGGCGCGTCGAGGTGGACCGCGCCTTCGTCGCGAGCCACGAGGCGCTCGGGTACGACGTGGTGGACGCCGCCGGCGCGGCGACGCGGCAACCGGTGGACGGCGTCGACCAGTACCGGCTGATGGTCGAGGCGTTCGCGGATCGGGTGCTCGGGCGCGCCGTCGACGCGCCGGCCTCGGACGCGGCCGAGGCGGCGCGGACGGTGGCGGCGGTCGAGGCGCTGGCGGCGTCGGCGCGGCGTGGTGGGGCGCCGGTGGCGGTCGGCCGTTGACGGGCTCCACGCCCTGGGCCGTCGCGGCGCTCGTGGCGATCAACCTGTTCCCGCTGGTCGGCGTCGCCTTCCTCGGGTGGTCGACGTACGACCTGATGCTGCTCTACTGGTTCGAGAACGGCGTCATCGGCGTCTACGCGGCGCTCAAGATGCTCCTCACGCGCGGACCGGACGGCGAGGCGGGCGGCCTGGGCGGGCTGTTGGGCAAGCTGTTCCTCACGGGCTTCTTCGCGCTCCACTACGGAGCGTTCTGGTCGGTCCACGGGTTCTTCGTGGTGACGCTGTTCGGGCCCGGCGGCGTGCTCGCGGGCCCGGCGGACCCGTTCCTCTCGGGCGCGGTGATGGCCGGGCCGACCGGTTTCTTCGCCGGAGGGCTCTCGATCGCCGCGCACACCCTGAGCGGCGGCCTGCTCCTCACCGCCGCCGGGCTGTTCGTGAGCCACGGGATCTCGTTCGTGGGCAACGTGCTGCAGCGCGGCGAGGACCTGCGGACCGCGCCGAACGCGCTCATGGCGCGCCCGTACGCGCGCGTGGTCGTCCTGCACGTCACGTTGGTCCTGGGTGCGTTCCTGATCATGGCGCTCGGGGAGACCATGGCCGCCCTCGCCCTGTTCGTCCTGCTCAAGACCGGCGTCGACTTGGGGGCGCACCTGCGCGCGCACCGGTCGCGGCCGGCCACCCGCGTCCCCGCTGGAAGCGGCGCGTGAGCGGCGTCGACCCGCAAATCAAGACGCGGTGGGATGCGCGTCGGCCGCGCGGCGCGCGACGCGCTCCATCCGCACCAGCAGCGTCGAGGACGGCGCCACCCTGCCGTTGAGGTAGGTCGAGAGGCGCGAGGCGGACGTGCCGATCGCTTCGGCGAAGGCGGCGCGGCCGAGCCCCGATGCATCCAAGTGCGCCCGCACCCGCCGCGCCACCTCGGCGCGTTCGGCGGCCTCGGCGTCGAGCCGCGCATGCGCGAGGACGCGCTCCATGAGCGGCGCCGCGCCGTAGGGACGGCTCGCGGCCAGCGCGTCCTCGAGCCGGCGCGCGACCGGTCCCCACGGGTCGGCGCGCACCGCCATCGCCAGGCGTCGCCAGTCGCTCAGACCGCCGCGCTCCAGGGCGGCCAACACGCCTTCCGTCGGCCAGGCTTCGACCGGTGCGTCCGGTCCCACGTCCAGATGGCGGAACCGCAGCGTCATGGGGGCACCACCATCGACTCGGCGACGGCCGCGCACGTGGCCACCACCGCCTTCCAGTCGTGCCAGCGCGGGTCGAGGCGCTTGTAGCGGTGCAGCTCGCGGGTGGTGCGGGCATCCGCCGGTCGCGGCTCGGCCAGCTGCCGCGCCACCTGGCTCGCGACCCCGTCGCCGTAGCCTCGCTGGTCGGCGTAGAACGCGTCCATGTCGGCCAGCACGCGGGCCGCGTGGCCCAGGCCCGCTCGGTCGGCGAGAGCCGCGACGTCGAGGAAGTCGCGCGTCTGGTTGCGCCGCACGATGAGGAACGCCTTCACCCGCACGATCTCGTCGAAGGTCGGCACGCGGAGCCGGCGGCCCGTCGGCAGCTCGACCTCAGCGACCTCGAGCGGGCGCCGCCGGATCAACTGGCGCACGCCGGCCTCGATGTCGCCGAGCTCGCCCAGGATGATCTTGCCGGGCGTGACGCGGTTGGTCACCCACCCGTCGGTGCGTTCGATCGCTTCCAAGACCAGGTCGAAGCGCTCACGCAGGTCGGCGAGCACGTGGTCGTGGTCGAAGCTATCGCGGTGGTGCGCGTACCATGCTGCCGCGGAGCCGCCTACCAGGATGGCGTCGGGCACGACCTCCTGGAGACGTGCAGCGGACTCCAGGACGTCGGCGAGCGTAGGGGCGTCCATGGCATCAAGATATCACATCCGATAACAACACGGTACCCGCCGAACCTGCGTCCGGGGCTCAGCTCGCGGTGGCGACCGCCCGCCGCACCCGCGGCGCCACCTCGGTGCCGAGCAGCTCGATCGCCCGCAGCACCTCGCGGTGCGGCAGCGTCCCCAAGCCCATCTGGAACATCGCCCGCTGGTGGCCGAACAGCGCGTGCTGGGCGATCAGCTTCTCGGCCACCTCGTCCGGGTCGCCGACGAACAGCGAACCGCGCGGTTCGCGCATCGCGTCGAACTGCGCGCGGCTCATCGGCGGCCAACCGCGCTCACGGCCGATGCGGCTCATCACCGCCGCGTACGGCGGGAACGCGACGTCGGCCGCGCGCTGCGCGTCCTCGGCGACGAAGGCGTGGCCGGTGACGGCCAGCGGCTGGGGTCCGTGCCCCGCCGCCGCGAGCGCTTCGCGGTGGATGCGGGCGAACGGGGCGAAGCGCTCCGGCAGCCCGCCGATGATCGCGAGCGCCATCGGCAGCCCGAGCGTGCCCGCGCGCCACGCCGACTCGGGGGTGCCGCCGACGCCGACCCACACGGGCAGCGGGTCCTGGACCGGCCGCGGGTGGACCTCCTGGCCGGCGAGCGGCGCGCGCGTGGTGCCGCGCCACGTCACCGCCGTGCGGTCGCGGACCTTCAGCAGCAGCTCGAGCTTCTCGGAGAACAACCGTTCGTAGTCCTGGAGCTCGTACCCGAACAGCGGGAACGACTCCGTGAAGGATCCGCGCCCGGCGAGCACCTCGGCGCGGCCGCCGGAGAGCAGGTCGAGCGTCGCGAAGCGCTGGAAGACGCGCACCGGGTCGTCGGAACTGAGCACCGTGACCGCCGACGTCAGCCGGATCCGCTCGGTGCGCTCGGCGATCGCCGCGAGGACGACCTCGGGGGCGCTGATCAGGAAGTCGGCGCGGTGGTGCTCGCCCACGCCGAAGACGTCGAGCCCTACCTGCTCGGCCAGCACCGCCTCCTCCACGACCTGCCGCAGGCGCTCGGCGGGGGTGGGCGTGCGGCCGGTGACCGGGTCGGGGCCGTGGTCGCCGAAGGTGAAGACGCCGATCTCGAAGGGGGTGCTCATGGGGGCGACGCTACGTCGGCGGGGCCTCGGGGCGGGCGACGGAGGCCACCGTGGGCATCCTTCGCCGCCGAATCGTATGAAATGCTACACTCGCGCTCCAAGCGCGCCTAGAGGACCCGACGCCGCCGCCGATCCGCGGCCCCGACGCCCCGTCCCGGTGCGCGGACCCCGGAGGTACCCATGAAGCGAACGCTCCTCGCGCTCATCCTGGTCGCGTCGCTCGGCCTAGCGGCCGCTCAGACGCTCGTGTACGGCGTGTCCGGCCAGCCCTCGAGCCTCGACTCGGTCGACTCGCAGGACGGCAACTCGCTCGTCGTCAGCAACCAGGTCACCGAGACCCTCGTCGGCTTCGCGTCCGGCGACACCGCGCTCGTCCCGCGCCTCGCCACCTCGTGGTCGGCCAACGACGACGCCACCGTGTGGACCTTCGAGCTGCGTTCCGGCGTGACGTTCCACGACGGCACGGCGTTCGACGCCGAAGCGGTCAAGTTCAACGTCGACCGTTGGAACCTGCTCGACCACCCGAACAGCTACCGCGACGCGGGCAAGACCTTCGTCCCGTGGGGCTGGGTCTTCGGCGGTCCCAAGGCCGAGGGCGGCATCGTGGACGAGATCGTCGTCGTCGACGCCGACACCGTCGAGTTCCACCTGACGCAGTCGACGCCCTTCCTGCCCGCGCTGCTCGCGGCCGTGTACTTCCAGTTCGACAGCCCCGCGGCCGTCATGGCCGCCGGCGCCGACTACGGCACCCCGGGCGTCGGCTCGGTGGGCACCGGCCCCTTCACCTTCGTCGAGTGGGTCGAGGGCCAGCAGGTTCGCCTCGCTGCCAACCCGGACTACTGGGGCGGCGCGCCGCTGGTCGACGAGGTCGTGTTCCGCGCGATCAGCGAACCGACCGCCCGCCTGGCCGAACTGCAGGCCGGCACGATCGACATCGCCGTGCTGCTCGCCGCGGACGACCTCGCCGCCGTCGAGAGCAACGCCGACCTGACCGTCGCCAGCGCGCCCGTCGAGCTGAACGTCGGCTACCTGGCCATGCACCAGGCCAACCCGCCGCTCGACAACGTGCTCGTGCGCCAGGCGATCGCCCACGCGATCGACCGCACCGCGATCGTCGACGCCTTCTACGCCGGCCTCGGCGTCGTGGCCGACTACCACATGCCACCCGCCTTCGGCGACTACATGGACTGGCCCTACGACTACGACCCGGAGCGCGCGCGCGAGCTGCTCGCCGAGGCCGGGTACCCCGACGGCTTCGCCACCGAACTCTGGTACATGCCCGTCAGCCGCCCCTACTACCCGGCCCCGCAGCCGATCGCCGAAGTCATGGCCACCTACCTGGCCGACGTGGGCATCGAGGCCGAACTGCTCACCGAAGACTGGACGACGTACCTCGCCGACTACAGCACCGGCAAGTTCCCGATGTACATGCTGGGTTGGAACGCCGACTACGCCGACCCGGACAACTTCCTGACGACGTTCTTCGGCCCCAGCGCCACCAACGACCTCGGTTGGGACGCTCCGGAAGTGGTCGAGGCGCTGAACGACGCGCGCCAGACGGCCGACCAGGACGAGCGCGCCCGCCTCTACGCCTTCGTGATCGACGCCGTGGCCGGCCAGGCCGCCTCGATCCCGATGGCCCACAACCGCACGCTCAACGCCACCCGCAGCAACATCGAGGGCTTCGTCATGAGCCCGCTGGGCTACAGCTCGGTGTCGCTCGTCGGCGTCACCAAGAACTAGTCCGACCCCCCGGGCGCCTTCGGGCGCCCGGCTATCTTCGACCGCCGGGGCTCGCCCGGCAGCCAGCGACCGCGCGCGCCGCACCGGACCGGACCCGACCCGACTGCGGGGAGCGCTCGATGGGAGCACGACTTGACCACCTACCTGCTCCGACGCGTCCTCGGTCTGATCCCGGTCCTGTTCGGCGTGTCGCTCCTGGTCTTCGCCATCACCCGCCTGATCCCGGGCGACCCCGCGGTGGCCCTTCTCGGCCAGCGGGCGTCACCCGCGGCGCTCGAGCAGTTGCGCCAGGACCTGGGCCTCAACCAACCCGTCTGGCTCAACTTCGAGGCCGTCGGTGAGCGCGGGGTGGAGGGCTTGTTCGACGCCCAGTACCCGCAGTACATGGGGAGCCTCCTGCGCGGCGACCTCGGTCGCTCGATCTTCAGCCGCATCGAGGTCACCGACAGCCTGATCGCGCGCTTCCCGGCGACCTTGGAGCTCAGCCTCTTCGCGATGGCGTTCGCGTTGGGGGTCGGCATCCCGGCCGGCGTGTGGGCGTCGCTCAACCGCGGTAAGGCCGCCGACACGATCGTCATGGCCATCGCCGTGTCGGGCGTGTCGCTGCCCGTGTTCTGGTTGGCGATCATCTTCATCTACGTGTTCGCGGTGACGCTGGGCTGGTTTCCGCCGTCCGCGCGCTTGGGGGTCGGGGTCAGCTTCGAGCCCATCACCAACCTCTACGTGCTCGACGCGCTGCTGCGCGGCAACTGGGTGGCCCTCTGGGACGCGCTGCGCCATCTGGTGCTGCCCGCGGTCGCGCTCGGCACCATCCCGCTCGCGATCATCGTGCGCATGACGCGTTCGGCCATGCTCGAGGTGCTGGGACTGGACTACGTGCGCACCGCCCGCAGCAAGGGCGTCGTCGAAGCCCGCGTGGTGCGCAAGCACGCGCTGCGCAACGCGCTGCTGCCCGTGGTCACCGTCGTCGGCCTCTCGTTCGGCGCGCTGCTCTCGGGCGCCATCCTTACCGAGACGGTCTTCAGCTGGCCCGGCATCGGGCGCTGGATCTACGACGCCATCTCGGCGCGCGACTACCCGATCATCCAGGGCGGCATCCTGTTCGTCGCCTTCGTGGTCGCGAGCATCAACCTGCTCGTCGACCTTCTCTACGCGGCGATCGACCCGCGCATCCAGTACGCGTGACGGAGGCCCCGTGACCGTTCCGACCGCCCTCGCCGACGACTCGCTCCTCGCCACCGGTTCCCGGGCAGGCCCGGTCCGCCGCTTCTTCCGCCACCCCACCGGCGTGGCGGGGTTGGCGATCGTCGTCTTCTTCGTCACCCTGTCGCTGCTCGCCCCCGTGCTGAGCCCGTACGACGCGGCGCGCGACCGCGACCTCTCCTCGCGCCTCGCTCCGCCGTCGGCCGAGCACTGGTTCGGCGCCGACGAGTTGGGGCGCGACCTGTTCACGCGCGTCTGGCACGGCGGCCGCATCAGCCTCCGCGTCGGCCTGATCGCGGTGGCCGTCGCCGTGGTCATCGGCACCTTCCTCGGCCTGGTCGCCGGATACGTGGGCGGTTGGCTCGATACGGGGGTGGTGTGGCTGCTCGACATCCTGCTCGCCTTCCCCGGCATCCTCCTCGCGATCGCGATCGTGGCGACGCTCGGCCCCTCGATCGTCAACGCGATGATCGCGATCAGCGTCACGCAGATCCCCATCTACGCGCGCATCGTGCGCTCGGTGGTGCTGTCGCTGCGCGAATCGGAGTACGTCCAGGCCGCGCGCGCGCTCGGATCGAACCCGGTGCGCATCATCTTCAGGCACGTGCTGCCCAACAGCCTCAGCCCGCTGGTGGTGCAGCTGACGCTGTCGATCGGCGTCGCGATCCTCGACGTCGCCGCGCTCGGTTTCCTCGGCCTGGGCGCGCAGCCGCCCAACCCCGAGTGGGGGCTGATGATCCGCGACGGCTTCGCGCAGTTCCTGCGCGCGCCGTGGATGTCGATCTTCCCGGGCCTGGCGATCTACGCCTCGGTGGTCGGCTTCAACCTGCTCGGCGACGCGATCCGCGACGTGCTCGACCCACGGCTCACCAACACCTGAGGCGCGCCGATCGCATCCGGATCCAGGGTCCCGAGCCGCGCGCTCGGGTACCGTGATCGCCGATGGCGTTCTTGGTCCTGCTTCTCCTCGGTGCGTTCGTCTGGTGGGCGCTCGGCGGCCTGCGCCTCCCGGCGCCCGGCCGCGGCGACCCCGTGCGTGGACGCGCTGGCGACGAGGCGCCGCGCGGCGCCGCCGCGCGCGACGGCGCTCCGTTGGCCGACCTCCGCGCCGCTCGCGCGGCGGGCGCTCGGGAGGGCTTCCAAGCCGGCCTGAAGCAGGGGCGCGCGGAGGGGTACACCGAAGCGATGCGGCAAGCCCAAGCGCAGGCCCAAGCGCCGGGCCGAGGCCGCGCACCCGAGGCCAGCGCGTCGACCGCGCGCCCGCGCACCCGGGCCGAGGCGCTGCGGGTCCTCGACCTCCCCGACGCGGCGACGATCGAGCAGGTCGAGGAGCGCTACCGGCAACTGCGGCGCTCCGCGCACCCCGACAACTTCCCGCGCACGAAGTACCCGCGCGCCTTCACGGAGCTGGCCGAAGCGGAGTTCAAGCGACTCGGGGAGGCACGCGACCTGTTGGTTCGGTGACCCGTTCGGCCCCCGCGTACACCGTGCAGCCGCCGCCGCGCACGAAGCCGGCGAGCGTCACCCCGAAGCGGCGCGCCACGGCGATCGCCAGGCTCGAGGGCGCCGAGACCGCCGCGAACACCGTGAAGCGCCCCGCCACCGCCTTCTGGAGCAGTTCGTACGAGGCGCGACCGCTCACGCAGGCGAGGGCGCCCTCCAGGTCGACGCCCCCCAACAGCGCCCAGCCGAGCAGCTTGTCGAAGGCGTTGTGGCGGCCGACGTCCTCGCGGACGGCCAGGGCACGGCCGTCGGGGGCGAACGCACCGGCGGCGTGCAGCCCGCCCGTGGCGTCGAAGAGCGCCTGACCGGCGCGCAGCCCGTCGGGGAGGCCGAGGAGCACCGGCAACGGCACCTGCGGACCGGCCGGCAGCGGGCCGTCGCAGCGCACCTCGAGCGCGTCCAGGTGCGCTTTGCCGCACACGCCGCAGGCCGAGTGGACGGTGAAGTGGCGCTCGAGCTTCGCCAGGTCGGGGAGCGCGTCGCCGCGCACGTGCACGTGGACCACGTTGTAGCGCTGCTCGGCGGGCACCTCGGTGCAGTAGCGGATGGCGATCAGATCGTCGCGGGCGCGCAGCAGACCCTCCGCGAAGAGGAAGCCGGCGGCCAGCTCGAAGTCGTGCCCAGGGGTGCGCAGCGTGATGGCGACGTCGGCGCGCGGGCCGTCGGCGCCGGGTGGGCCGGCGACCAGCCGGATCTGCAGCGGCTCTTCGCCGACCACCCGGTCGCGGCGGCCGGCTCCGGCCCGGTCGCCGAAGCGCACGACCGGCACCCGCACCGTCGGGCCCGGGCGTCGCGTCACGTGCGCGTCACGGGCGCGGCGTGGCCGCTTCGGGGGCGTCGTCGGCGGTGGCGCGGCGCACCCGCGCGTGGCCCCCCTTGTAGGCGGGGATGCCGGATTCCGGCGAGCGGTCGGCGGGGTCGAGCAACACGTTCGCCTCGGGCCAGTGCACCTGTACCGCGCCCGCGCTCATCGCGACCGGCGCGGCGCGGCCGAGCAGCCGACCGCGCTCGTTCTCGACCACCACCCGGTCGCCGAGCGCGAGGCCGAGGCGCGCCGCGTCGGCGTGCGCGAGCAGCACCGCGTCGCGGGCGAAGCCGCCCAGCGGGTCGACGTCCTCGTGCACCATCGAGTTGAACTGCTTGCCGCGGCGGGTGACGACGGTGAACACGTCGGGGTCGCGGGCGGGGGTGCGCACCGGCGGCCCCTCCGCGTGGAAGCGGGCGCGGCCGTCGGCGGTGGGGAAGACGCCGCCGGCGCACAGGTGCGGGCCGCCGTACTGCACCTGGTCGCCCTTGGCGGCCAGCCCTTCGATGCCGGCGTACATCGGCACGACCCGTGCGATCTCGGCGCGGATCGCACCGGTGTCGCGCCAGGCGAGGTCGGCCGCGCGCTCGGGGCGGGCGCGCGCGACCACGTCGGCCAGCACGCGCCACTCCGGGCGCGCCTCCGGGACCCGCGGCCCCGGGATCTCGGGGCTGAAGACGATGCGGCGTTCGGTGGTGGTCTCGGTGACGCCGCCGGGTACCTCGTAGCGGGTGGTGGCCGGCAGGAGCAGCACGGCGTCGGCGGGGTCGACGAGCATCTGGCTGCTCGCGGTGATGTCGAAGTGCACCCGCAGCGGGATGCGGCCGAGGGTGGCGTCGACGCCGCGCGGGTCGGGCATCACCTCGCGAAAGTTGCCGCCGACCGCCAGCAACACGTCGATCGCGCCGTC
>JAABRX010000227.1 GCA_011390675.1 Trueperaceae bacterium
GTGGCGTTCGAGGCGGGCGATCTAGCGCTCGTGCACTGGTCGTGGACGATGGCCTTCCCCGACGGCCGCACCGCGGAAGGGGCCACCGCCGAGGTCCTTCGCAAGTCGGCGGACGGCACCTGGAGGTTCGTCATCGACAACCCCGACGGGCCCGCCCTGATCGGTCACCCCTGAGGCGACCCAGCCCGCACGTCTTCGCTCAGGAGCGCCCCGAGCAGCAGACGCGCGGCGTCGAGGAGGCGTGGCGGTAGTCGGTGCGGAACGGAGCGAACTCGGGCTCGGCAAGGACGTTCTCGACCGCGGCCGGCGGATGCGCCGTCGGGAACAGGGTCGCTCAACTCCCGTACGCCCTCGACGAGGCGCAGCAGGGCCGATTGTGGGCGGTCTCCGAGGAGTCGACGGGGGCCGTCTTCCCGTGGGCATCGGCCGCGTAGAGGCGGCAGAGAAGGCGTCGGACGTTCCGGGGCCCGTAAGGTGGTCGACCATGGAACAGCGACTGAAGAACACGACGGCGATCGTCACCGGCGGCGGCCGCGGCATCGGCGCGGCCGCCGCCCGCGCCTTCGCCCGAGCAGGCGCCGCCGTGGGCCTGATCGCCCGCAGCGACCACGAGATCGAGGTCGTCGCCGACGAGCTCCGCGAAGCCGGCGGCCGCGCCTGGGGCGCCGTCGCGGACGTCAGCGACCTGGACGCCCTGCGCGCTGCCGTCGAAGCCATCGAGCGTGAGCTCGGTCCGACCGACGTGCTGGTCTCCAACGCCGGTGTGTCGGGCGGCCCACCCGCCCCCGCGTGGGCGGCGGACCCTTCGACCTGGTGGCGCACGCAGGAGATCAACGTGCTCGGCGCGCTCCATGCCGTCCACGCCGTCGTCCCCGGGATGGTCGCGCGCGGCCGCGGACGGGTGATCCACGTCGGGAGCCTGATCGGCACCCGGTCCATGCCTGGTAGCAGCGCCTACGCCAGTTCGAAGGCCTCGCTCTTGAGGTTGGCGGAGGTCTTGGCCGCCGATCTGGAGGGAACCGGGGTCGTGTCGATCTCGATGTCGCCCGGCCTGGTCCTCACGCGCATGACGCAGCCCATGAAGGACCACCTCGACATCCCGGACGAGGCCTGGTCCGACATCGGCAAGAGCGCCGACCTGATGGTGCGCCTCGCGGCCGGGGATGGCGACCCCCTCGCCGGGACGATGGTGCACGCCGAGGACGACCTCGACGCGCTCGTCGCGCGCGCGCAGGAGATCCGCGAGCGCGGCTGGTACGCGCTGCGGATGGTCCGCGGGCTGGAGGGGCTCGACCCGGCCTAGGTGCACCGCCCGTGGCGAGGTGGACGGAATCGGACCTGCGCGCGCCCCTTACTCGAAGGCGGCCACGATCTCCCCCGGGTTCAGGCGGAAGACGGCGCCGGTACCGTAGTCCACCACGACGGGTACGAGCGACGCCCCGATCAGGCCGGCTCCCAGCAGGTAGCCCCCCGTGGTGATCTGACCGCCTTCGATGGAGCCACCCAGGGCGCCCGCGGCGAAGACCAGGCCACCGGCGGCGGCCACGGGCACCAGGTCCAGGCCGACCATCGCCCCCTGCGTCTCGCTCCGCAACACGAACGACCGCACCTGATCGCCGAGGCGGACGTCGATGGTGGCGTCGACGTTGCGCGGCAGCTCCAGCTCGACGGGCGTGAACCCCATCGAGACGCCATCGACGAAGACCTCGGCGCGCGCGGGGCGCGAGTCCACCGGAACCAGCTGCGTCGCGCCGTTGAACATCGTGGCGCACGACGTCAGGGGGAGCATCATCGCCAGCACCGTCAGGACGACGAAGCGCTGTCGACGGGCGGAGATCGACGTCGCCGTAGCGGCGAACCTCGGGCGATGCGATGGGCGCATGAGGGAGCCTACCAGGACGGTGTTCCTTGGCCACACTGGTCGAGGACCGCATCGATCGACGGTCCTTCCGGCCGCCCCAACGCTCACGACCGGGCCAGGTTGCGTCGCGTCGCCGCGATCGAACGCCGATAACGACGCCCACGACGCCGCCGCACCTCAGGTGCGTTGACATCGGACGGGCGAACCCCCATGATGCCCGCATCCCCAACGAGGGCTGCGTCGCTCGCTCGCCGGGCGACGTCGGCGGCGGAGTCGAGCGTCCTGCACCCACGCAGGCCGAACGCGACGCGCCACGGGGACGAGGTGGCATGCCCCACAGCAACCCGCGCTCGCCGGATGGCGCGTTCCCGAGCACCGTGCGCGTCGCCGCCGTCCAAGCCACGCCCGTGTTCCTCGACCTCGAGGCCACGCTCGACCTCGCTTGCGCCCGCATCGAGGAAGTCGGGCGCAACGGTGCGCAGCTGGCCGTGTTCCCCGAGGGCTTCCTCCCGAGCTACCCGTTCTGGTCCTGGTTCATCCCGCCCTACCGCACCAAGGAGTTGCGCGAGCTCTACGACGAGCTCCTTCGTCAGTCGGTGAGCGTGCCGGGTCCCGTCGTCGACCGCCTGTCGCACGCGGCCCGAACCGCCGGCGTGTCGGTCGTGATGGGCGTGAACGAACGCAACGTCGAGGCCAGCGGCACGACGCTGTACAACTCGCTCCTCTTCATCGGATCCGACGGCCGCCTGCTCGGGAAGCACCGCAAGCTCGTGCCGACCGTCGCCGAACGCCTCGTCCACGGGAGCGGAGACGCCAGCGGCCTCGCCGTCTACGACCTCGACATCGGTCGCCTGGGTGGGCTGATCTGTTGGGAGAACTACATGCCCCTGGCGCGCTGGGCCCTCTACGCCGGCGGGGTCCAGATCCACGCCGCGCCCACCTGGGATCGCGGCGAGCCATGGGTCTCGACGCTCCGCCACATCGCCAAGGAAGGTCGCGTCTTCGTCATCGGATGCTGCTCGCCGGTGCACCGGGACGACGTACCCGACACGTACGCGTTCAAGTCCGCGCACCTGCCGGATGCAGCGTGGATCAACCCAGGCGGCAGCACCATCGTCGATCCGGACGGTCGCTTCCTGGTCGAACCGGTGACCGAGCGGGAGGACATCCTCTACGCCGACCTCGACATGGGCTCGCTCCGCGGCGCTCGATTCCAGCTCGACGTCGCCGGGCACTACGGCCGACCCGATGTGTTCGAGGTGACGGTGCACACCGGCGCGCGCGCCATGGTCCGCGGCGGCGTGGCGCTCGTGGACGGACGATCGACGCCCGTGGAAGCGGCGGCCGAAGGTGGCGACGCCCAGGCCCCCCACCGCCCGCCGCCCGACGCGGCATAGACCGCAGGAGGCGAAGGCATCACGAAGATCGGCCGCGGCTTCCAGCCACGGCCGATCCCCGTTCGGCGAACGAGACCGCTGCTCAGCCGCCCAGGCGGATGGTGCTCCCCCGCGAGGTCAGCCGGAAGGTCGCGTCGAAGCCGCTGAGGGACGTACTCGCCTCCACCTCGATCGCCACGCGGAACGCTCCCTGGTTCGGCGTCTCGCGCTCCCGCAAGACCAGGATGGAGACGATGGCTTCGAGGGTGGCGGCGTCCGTCACCTCGAGGTCCAGCACGCCGGTCAGCGGATCGGTCCCGGCGTACGCGTAGGTGCACCCGTCGAGCGAGCACTCCGTCTGCTCGAACGGCAGCGCGAGCGCGAGGTCCAGGGTGAACGCGACGCTGCCGTTGACGTCGTCCGACAGCCGGGCATCGATCAGGGCGCGCGTGACCGTGATGCGCTCGGGATACTCGGCGTCCGCCGGGCCGCTCAACCACACCTCGTTGGCCACGCCGGCGTTCGTGTAGAAGCCCGCGAGGCTGAACCCGTGCAGATCCGCCTCGAGGTCGGGCACGTCGAACGTGCGGGTGGTATCGAGATGCGCGGTGCCCTGGGCTTGGATCGCTCCGTCCTGGAGGCTCGCGGTGACGATCTGGCCGGCGACACCGAGCGGATCGCCCACCGACAGGGGTGGAACGAACGCAGCGACCACGCCGCAGGCGCTCAGGAGCAGCGCCGCGGCTCCAGACCCGATCGCGATCGCGGTGCGGCGTCGCTGGCGCGTCGAACGGTGTGAGGTCCGATGGGGTGGTGCAGAACGGAACATGATGCCTCCTCGGGATGGCCGAACGTTCCACCGAGGACGCCCGCCGCATGCCGCATCGGCACGACGACGAATCGCTCCTGCGATGGCCGGTTGCGCTACTGGCTCCACCTGCCCCAAGCGCCCAAGTACGGGACAGGTTTCATCGCCGCCATCGATCGTCTCTACGAAGCGCCATGGCTTCGCGATTGCCTAAGGGTAGCTCCAGACGCTTACCGTCTCCTTACGGCATCGGCCGGTGAACGCGATCGCGTCCCACCGAAATCGCGGCCGTGGACCGGCTGCTCGAGAACGCCATTCGTGTGGGTCGCGCCGAATCGCTCCGGTTGGACCGCCACCCGCGATCGAACTCGCGGCCGGTAGGGGCCTACTCGGCATGACGAACCTTTGACAACCGGCGGCGGTCGGCCCCATATACTCGGCGGGAAACGGAGGCACCATGAATAAGGCTCGTGCGCTCGCTGCGCTGCTCGTCGGCGCCCTCATGCTGTCCGGACTGGCGTTCGGCCAAACGCTGCGGTACTTCTCGTGGGAGGTCAACATCGCCGAAGAGACGGCGGCGTTGATCGCCGAGTTCGAAGCCATGAACCCCGGCGTCACGGTCGAGTTCGAGGCGATGTCGCCCGACCAGTACTGGCCGCGCATGGGCGCGATGGCGGCCGCCAACGACCTCCCCGACGTCTTCTACATGTCGACGGGTTTCGTCGCCGAGTGGCACCAGAACGGGCTGCTCGCGAACCTTCAGCCCTACGTCGACGCGCTCGACCTCGAGGACTACTACACGGGCGTGCTGTCCGTCGCTCGCTTCCCGGACCCCGACGCCGGCGACCTGCACGCGGTCCCGATGAACTGGGTCGGCCCGGTGCTGTACTACAACGCCACCGCGTTCGACGAGGCCGGCCTCGCGTACCCGAGCGCCGACTGGACGTGGGACGAGTTCCTCGCCGCCGCCCAGGAACTCACGGTCGACCGCGACGACGACGGCCGCATCGACCAGTACGGCTTCTGGTTGTACGGTCGCTACGCCCAGA
>JAABRX010000228.1 GCA_011390675.1 Trueperaceae bacterium
CCAGGTGGTTGATGAGCAGACTCAGTCCGATCGCGACGCCGCCGTAGGCGCCGTATCCGTAGTTCCCTGCGAGGCCACGACCGATCCCCTGACTCCGTCAGGATTCATCCAACGGCTTGACTATTCATGCACCAGCGCCTACAGTTACCCGTCACAAAAACCTAAGGAGCACCCACATGGCGGACACGGAATCGACCCTGGCTGTGGTCACTCGTTTCGAGAACGAGTTCAACACGCGCGACTTCGACGCGCTGATGGCCGACATGACCGAGGACTGCGTCTTCGAGCACGTCGCCCCGGCGAACGCCGGATTCGGGCGCCACGAGGGCGCCGCCGCGGTGCGAGCCGTCTGGGAGTCCATGGACTCGCACTTCCCGGGGTTCACGCAGGAGATCGCCGACATCTTCGCCACGGGCGACCGGGCGTGCTGCCGCTGGGTGATCCGCTGGAAGGACGCGGACGGGAACGACGCCGCGTTGCACGGCGTCGACGTCATCACCATGCGCGACGGAAAGATCGCCGAGAAGCTCACCTACGGCACGCTGTAGACGACCAACGCCGGCGCGTCCGGCCCCGCCACACCATGAACGGAGTCGACCATGCCCACCGCGATCATCTTCCACGACGTACAGGACGGCCAAGTCTGGGCCAACGCCTGGAAGCAGGGCCCTGGCAGCCGGCACGAGATGTTCGGCACCATCGGCGTCACGTGCCGCAACTTCCGTGACCCCAACGACGCCAATGCCACGGGCGTCATGGCCGAGATCCCCGACATGGCCGCGTTCCACGAGCTTCTGCAGTCCGAGGAGGGCCAACGGGCGATGCGGGAGGACGGCCTGAAGGTCGACACGATGCGGATGCTGGTCGAGTTCACGCCGTGACCGAATCGTGATGCGCCCCGGGCCGAGGACGCCCGGGGCGCTTCGTTCAGCCTGGATGCTGGGTCGTGGCCACCGGCGTGGCCGCGACCCAGCCGGCTGCGATCAGTACGAGCGCACCCGAACCTCGCCCAAGCCCACCCCGAGCGTCAGCTCGATCGTCGCGCCGACGCCGTCGCGC
Source organism: Trueperaceae bacterium (assembly GCA_011390675.1). Taxonomy (GTDB): domain Bacteria; phylum Deinococcota; class Deinococci; order Deinococcales; family Trueperaceae; genus JAABTL01. Next base: position 1,060 of record JAABRX010000228.1, read on the forward strand.
TCGTACCCACCGGGCACCGCGACGAAGCCCTCGGGCACCGAGTCCAGGTCCCGGCCTTCCAAGTAGACGCGCACGATCGCGGCGCGCGGCACGAACACGTCCAGGTCGCCCAACCCCGTAGCCAGACGCGCGACGACGTCGCCATCGGGGAGGTAGACCTCGTGGTCGCCGATGCCGGCGCCGAGGTCCAGATCGTGCACCGCGGTGCCGCGCAGGTCGAGCATCGTCTGGCCGACGCCGGAGCGCACCTCGAGGGCGACCGGGAGATCGGCGGCGAGGTTCAGGTCCCAGTGCGGGCCGTCGCGCACGATGCGCGGGCGGAGCGGGGTGCGGCCCCGAAGGACGACGTCCAGGTGCTCGTTTCCCCGCACCGTGCGCTCCAGCGTCTGCACGTTGCCGAGGTCGAGGGCGCCCACCAGGGCACGACCGTCGCCGCCGGGCTGGGCACGGACCTCGAGGCGTCCCACGTCGACTTCGAGGACCACGCTCGCGGAGCGCGCTTCGCCGCGGGCGACGTCGACGGGTTCGATCGGGCGGACGGGTTGCGCGGTCGCGCCGACCGGGACGGTGACCGCCGCGATGAGGCCGAGGATCAGGAGGGACGTTCCGAGGATCGTTCGTAGCGTGGGGTTCATGGGCATCAGCTTGGTGGCGGACCTACCGGACGCGTAAGGGTTTCGCTCCGGTAGGCCGGCCGTGCGTCCAGCTCGTCACCCCAACGCCCGCCGCACCACCCAGTCCTCGCTGCACGCCAGCACCGCCAGTTCGCTCGCCGTCGCCCGGAACACCGCCACCTGGTCGAAGGCCGCCCCCACGCACCGCGCGGCGTCGTCGCTCAGCCCCACGACCGCCCAGCTCTCCTCGGCGTGCGCGGAGTCGGGATCGGCGCCGAGGGCCGGCACGGGCTCGAGGCCCAGATCCACGAGGTGCGCTCGCAGCCGCTCGTTGGCGGCGCGGTTGGCGGCCTCGCTCGGGCGCGCGGCACCCGGGTTCCAGGCGGTGAGCACGTGGACGGGGGCGCCCACGGTCTCGGCGTAGGCGCCGGCGTCGACCCAGAGGCCATCGACGCGGACGGTCACGAGCGCCTTCAGGTAGACGTGGGCCCAACGAAGTGAGCTCACTCGGCAGCCGCCGCGTGTCCCGCACGGCCCCGGATCGGCCGAACGGGACGCACACCGGGTTGCGGTCGGTTCGGACGCGGCGAACGTGGCGCCTCGGTCACGCCACCAGGCGCACGACCTCGACGCCATCGAACGCCGCGAAGTCGCGCCAATCCGACGTCGCGATGCGGCGCACGCCTGCCGCGACGTACGTGGCGGCGAGGAGCGTGTCCAGCAAGCGCTTGCGCCCCAACCGATGGTGCGCCATCCAGTCGAAGAACAGCGCCACCGCATCAGGCCCCTGCTCGACCTGGCGGGTCTCGCGCGCTGTCCACCACCGGTCGGCGACCGCTAGCGCCTCGTCCGTGCTCAGCGGTCGCTCGAATCGGCGTGCGTCGGTCACCACATGCACGAACTCGGTGAGCACCTGCGGCGCGAGGGCGACGCTCCCGGCACGACCCCGGACGTCGCGCTCGAAGACGGCCCACGCCGCCGCATGCAGCGGATGCTCGCGCACCGCCACCGCGACCAGGAAGCTCGTGTCCAGCCCGATCACGGGTGGGTCGCTTCGGTCATCTCCTCGAGGAGGTCGTCGTCGGGCCGGAGCGGCTCCAGCACGCGGCCCAGCGAAGCCGGCGACCACCCCGTCAGGTCGCGACGCGGCATGAGGCGCTCGCGGCGGTACGCCTCCATCGCCTCGCGGATCAGCTCCGCCGTGGGGCGTCCCATGGCCTGAGCGGCCCGACGGAACTCCGCGTACACGGGCTCGGATACATTGACCGTGATGGTCTTCATACATCGAGCTTACCGTATGAACGGGTGATCTCGACGTTCAACTCAGAGGCGCGCGTCCGTCGGCTCATGCTCCATCGTGCGATGGACGTGCCTCACGGCTCGGCACGACCCAGGCAGTGGCCCAGCCGTTCTGGGCCACGTCCGTGCGCGTGCTCGATGCGTCGGGCACCGGAGCGCCGACGCCGGCCGCTCAAGCCCCACCGTCGCGCCGCCCCCACCTCCGCGTCCACGCGCTCATCGCCCACTCGAACGGCCCCTGCCGGAAGCGCCCGAGCACCAACCGCGCGAGGCCCGCCAGCACCACGTACGTGGCGGCCGCCACGAGCACCGCCCCCCAGTAGGGCAGGCGCTGGTAGAGCCCCAACCCCCACGGGCCGAACACCGTCGCGAGCACCACCGACTGCAGCAGGTACGTGGTGAGCGACATCCGACCCGGGTAGCGCAGCCAGGCCACCCACGCCGGGCGCCGCTCGATCAGCCACAGCAGCGCGCCGACGTACCCGAAGGTGAGCAGCGGCGCGGTCGTCAGCCCGAAGGCGAGCGCGCCGACGGCGACGGCGTCGGACGGGGCTGCGCTCAGCTCGTTCGCGACGCCCACCCACGCGGACGCCACCTGGAGCGGCAGCCCGAGGCCGAAACCCCACGCCATCAGCCGCCGAGCGTCGAGCACGCGCGCGCCGGCGCCGAGCGCCCCCGCGCGCGCCGCCAGCAGCCCCAGCAAGAACATCACGAAGGCGTAGCCGCCCTGCAGCACCAGGCCCGACGGGAGGCCGACCGCGAAGAGCTCGAGGCGCGCGGCGATCGACGCGCCGTAGGTGCCGTCCCGGAACACGGCGTCCAGGGTCGAGGTCGTGAGCGCTGCGGTCGGCTCGCCGGCGCGCTCCGCGCTCCACAACGCCCACACCAGCAGCGCCTGCAGGGCGGCCGTGGCGACGAAGACGCCCCAGGCCCAACGCCGCAGGGTGGCGGCGTCGCGGAACAACAGCGCCGCGAACGGCAGCGCGAGCAGCCCGTAGGCGAAGAGGATGTCGCCGTGGAACAGCAGCACGCCGTGCGCAGCCCCCAGCGCGAGCAACCCGAACGCCCGGGCGATCCACCGGTGCCGCCGGGCCGGATCCGCCTTCACCACGTACTGCGAGCTGTACCCGAACAGGAACGAGAACAGCAGGTAGAACTTCCCCTGCGCGAGCGCCCACACGAGGAAGGCGGCCGCCGTGTTCCCCGCCCCGCGCACCCATGGACCCGTCGCGCCCAAACCGGGGTCGATCGCGAAGAACGCGACGTTCACGAGCGCGATGCCGAACAGCGCGAAGCCGCGCAGGACGTCGGGGGCGAGGTCGCGGGAGGCGTCTCGGGTGGGGGTGGTCACGCGGTGGTCCGCCGCGAGGTTCGTTCGCGCATGCGGGCCACGGTACCGCTGCTTCGCCCACACCACGCCCGCACCACGCCGGCACCACGGGCCGCCGCCTACGGTGCCCGGCACGGAGCGGGGCAGCGGGCCCGGCTCCATCCACCCGCGCCCACGGCGCGGAGCGAATGGAGACCCCGATGAAACGATCGATGCGACGAGTTCTGGCAACGGTGGCGTTCGCCATGACCCTCGGGACCGCCCTCGGATGGGACGACCCAGGGAACGTGACCCGCTACGACGTCAGCACGGCGGACTACCACGACGAGTCGGCCCCACCGCTGCGTGCGACGCAGGACGCGGCGGCGCTGGCACGAGCCTTCACGACGCTGCGCGCGGCCGTCGCCGCCTTCGCGGACGTGGACCAGGCCGCGTCCGCCGGCTACGGGCCGTCCAGCGAATGCATGATCGGCGAGGACGGGGCGCAGGGCATCCACTACGCCAACGAGGCCCTGTTCGAGCCAGCGGTGGCGGTCGAGGCGCCGCAGCTGCTGATGTACGAGCCGCTCGCCGACGGATCGCTGCGGTTCCTCGGCGTCGAGTACCTCGTCTTCCAGAAGGCTTGGCACGATGCGGGCCACGTCGAGCGCCCGACGCTCTTTGGACAGGTCTTCGACCTGAACACGACGCTCCTCGACGAACCGTTCTACCTGCTGCACGTGTGGCTGGGCCAGTACAACCCCAGCGGCGTGTTCGCCAACTGGAACCCTCTG
>JAABRX010000229.1 GCA_011390675.1 Trueperaceae bacterium
GGCACCCTCGCGGTGTTCGGCGTCGCGATCGGCGGGTCGTTCGCGATCGTGTTCCTGCACCGTTTCATCCATCCGGCGTCGAGCCCCTGGGGGTCGCCGCCCGGACCGACCTGAGCGTCTGGGTTGGCGATCACGGCACCGCTGGTGGCGGCGGGCCGTCCGGCCTGGGTCGTCGGTCGGGGGCCCGTCCTGATGGCCATGATCGTGTCTTCGTGCGTGCTGCACGGCTTCTTCAAGGCTGAGTCAGTCTCCCGACAGAAACCCGTCAGGGTTCCGGAAGCGTCGATGGCGCAACCTGTGGCTCAACCAACGCCGTGCCAAACGGCGGGCCTTCTCCGGAGGCGATGAAACCTGATCCCGTATTCGGGCGCTTGGGACGGGTGGAGCCAGTAGCGCGACCGGCCGGACGATCCGGAGGAAGCCATGGAACGTCATCCGATCATCCGTAAGCTCTTCACCCTGATGCTGGCGCTCGGCCTGGTGTTCGCACTGGGCGCGTGCGGCGGCCTCACCGACGCCGATGCGCTGCTCGACGACGCGGAGCAGATCGAGGAGACCATCACCGAGGAACCCACCGGCGGCGAGGAGTCTGGGACCCAGCCCGGCGAGGGAGAGGACGGCACGACCGAGGAAGGCGAAGCCGGTGACGAGGGCGAAGGTACCGGCGACGGCGAAGAGGGCGAAGGCGAAGGCAGCGAAGAGGGCGAAGGCGACCCCGAAGACACCGAGATCACCTACGACGATCCCCCCACGATCGACGGTCAGCCGGTGGAGCCGAACGACATCAAGGACATGGACCTGGCCGGCAAGACGCTGCGCGGTGACTTCTCCGGCTTCGACTTCAGCAACAAGGAGTTCTCCGACGCGACGCTCGCGGGCGCCAAGTTCGACGGCGCGATCTTCAAGGGCGCCAAGTTCAGCGGCGTCACCTTCTGGTACGGCAGCTTCGTCGACGCGGACTTCACGGGCGCACGGCTCATGGGCGCCGACCTCAGCTACGGCGACTTCACCCGCGCGACCTTCATCGACGCGATGATGCCTGGCAAGAGCTTCACGCACGAAGGGGCCACCTTCGACGATGCCATCTGGGTCGACGGCACGGAGTGCGCCGCCGAATCGGAGGGCAGCTGCAACTGACGCACCCCACTCGTCGACGCGCCGCCCCGGGCCGGACCGATCCGCGCCCGGGGCGGCGCCGTCGCGTGCGCTGGACCACCCGGCGTTGACGCGACCGCGCTCGACCGGTACGCTTGGGAACGCGTTCGGCGTGGGCGGCTAGCTCAGCGGGAGAGCACTCGCTTCACACGCGAGGGGTCGCAGGTTCAAATCCTGTGCCGCCCACCACGAGATCTCTCTGGAGATCGGAAACGGACTGAACTTGTGGTTCGGTCCGTTTCGTTTTGGGTTTGGGTCCTTTTGGTGCGCCGGTGTCCTTGGTCGTCAGGTCGCACGATGCGTCGCCGACCACCCTCGGACCTCAAGTCGCTGGTTCGGGGAGGGGTCCTATCCGTGGCTGGGGCGGGGGTTCGACGGCGCTGGCGGTGAACATGTCGGGCTTCACGGCCCGCTTCCGAATGTCGCGGCAACGATCCGGCGCATCCGTTCCACCACGACCGGCACCCGAGCTTGGCTTGCGGCGTCGGGCATCAGGTGCGCCGACAAGGAGTCGATGAACGCCGGGTCGGTGAGGAGGTCGCGGAACGTGTTCGTGATGAAGCCTCGGACTGCGGCGTCCGACGATCGCACTTCTTCGATGACCTCTTCCCGACCGTCGACGAGCGCGATGATGTCGCCCAGGTCCCGGCTGAAGAGGTAGTCACCGGCACCTCGGTCGTGGAAGGCCTCGAGTTTCGTGGCGATCAGGTATGGAGCGCTCAGGATGCGAACCGTCCGCTCGTCGTGGAGCTCGACGGCGACGGCATGGGCCATCATGGTTCGGTACCAGCGGTTGGTGAAGCCGAGTGTCACGCTATCGATCGGCATGAGGTCCGCGCTGACGCCTTCGATCTGCCAGCGGCATATCGGACCCAGCATCGGCTGCACGTGGCCTGCGTCGCGGAGCCGCGCCTCCAGACGTGCGAACGCAACGCGCGATGCTTCGCCGATGACCACGTCGACGTCGTCGGTAGCCCGCGCGGGTGGAGCCGCAGGGTCGGTCAGTAGCAGGCCGACGACAGCTCCGCCCACGAACACCGCGTCCTCCACACCGAGGGCGGACAACGCACGCGCGACGCGATCGATCGCTTCTAGAGGGTTCATGACGAGAGGCGGTCGCGGAGCTCGGCTGCGGCAAGGCCCCGAACTCGAGCCTGGCCGATGCGCAGAGCGTCGACCAAGGCGAGCAGCGCGTACAGCGGTGGGTCGCGCTTGACCACGTCGGGCACGGACTTGTGCAACGGTTGGACCGCGTGGCCGCGGGTGTCACCCATGGCATGCGGCCATACCGGTGGTAGATCGGTCGGCGTGATCACGGTCGCAAGCGGCGGCGCAGCCTCCGCGGTTCGAATGCCGCGCGTCACGCCTCCGGGCTCGACGTAGTAGACGTGGCGGACGGCGTGGAGGAGTACGTCGAGCAGGGCCCGGCGCTGCACGCGCCGGGAGCGAAGGAGCAGACCACTCGCCATCAGGCGTCCCACGGACCGGTGGGATGTGCCGATGCCGATGCCGAGGTCCGCGGCGATCCGCTCGAATCCCGGCGGGTCGTCGTCCCGTGTCGTCAAGTACAGGCACACGTACATGTCGGCTGGCAGCAGCATGCTCCCAAGCTACCACGGCTACCAGTTTCCGGAAAGCGGAATACCGCGCACCGAAGCGCCGCACGCGCCCCTGTGGCTGGCAACGAACCTGGTCTCCACTTCGAACCCGCTTAAGCCGACGTGGGGATCCGGCCGAAACCTGGGAGGCGAACGCTACCGCCGTACCCGCTCCCGCGTCAGGCGCCCGTCCACCGTCCTCCAGATCCCCAGCGGGTTGGCGTCCTGCAGTTCGGGCGGCAGCACGTCATCGGGGAAGTCCT
>JAABRX010000230.1 GCA_011390675.1 Trueperaceae bacterium
CGGTCGCCTCGACGCCGCCCGCGCCCTCGGCGAAGCGCTCGCAGATGCCGCGGTAGAGCATCGTCGTGGGGGGAACCGCGGCCACGGCCGTCGCCGCCGTGGCGAGCAGGCGGTCGGTGTCGGCCCCGGCCAGCGTGAACACGAGTCCGGGGTTGGTGCAGAACTGGCCGGCGCCCAACGTGGCGGAGGCGACGAGGCCCTGCGCGATCGCCTCGGCGCGCTCGCGTGCCGCTCCTGGGAGCACGAACACCGGGTTGACGCTCCCCATCTCCGCGTAGGCGGGGATGGGATGGGATCGGGTCGCGGCCGCGTCGAAGAGCGCGCGGCCGGCGCGGAGCGAGCCCGTGAAGCCGAAGGCGGCCGTGAGGTGGTGCGTCACCAGCGCGCGTCCGAGCTCGTGAGAGGTGCCCTGCAGGTGCGAGAAGACGCCGGCGGGCATGCCGGTGGCGGCGGCGGCCGTGGCGATGGCGCGGGCGACGAGCTCGCCGGTGCCGGGGTGGGCGGGGTGACCCTTCACGACGACCGGGCAACCTGCTGCGAGGGCGGAGGCGGTGTCGCCGCCGGCGGTGGAGAAGGCGTAGGGGAAGTTGCTCGCGCCGAACACGACCACGGGTCCGAGCGGGACGAGCGTGCGCCGGAGGTCGGGCTTCGGTTGGGGCTTGCGCTGCGGGTCACCGCGATCGATGCGCGCGCCGAGCCATGAGCCCTCGTCGAGGAGGTCGGCGAAGAGGCGGAGCTGGGCCGTCGTGCGACCGCGCTCGCCGAGCAGTCGCGCCTCGGGGAGTCCGGTCTCGCGCCGGGTGCGCTCGATGAGTTGGTCGGCGAGTGCCTCGATCTCGTCTGCGATCCGCCGCAGGAACGCGGCGCGGTCGTGCGCCGGTGTCCGCCGGTAGGTCGTGAAGGCCGCCGCGGCGGCGGCGAGCGCCCCCTCGGCCTCGTCCACCCCGCCCTCGGCGAACGGTGGCCCCAGCACCTCACCCGTGCGTGGATCGATCGCGTCGAACGTGTCGGTTCCGGAGGCGGTCGGCGTGCCGGCGATCTGGTGGCGGCCGTGCAGGTTCATGGGTCCTCCTCGCGCGTGCGCGGTCCTTGGTGGGCGCACGGGATCGAGGCCAGCGGACCTCGTCGCTCGGTCACGCAGCCTACCGGAGCGAGGGGAGGGGGGACCTGACCCCGACCGTGCGGCACCAGCACGCTCGTCGACAGCAGCGGCGCCAACGACGCCTTCGAGCTCGAAGCGACCGCGCCGGTCCACGCGACGGGCTTCTACGCCCCCATCGGCTCGTCGAACTCGGTCTTCGTGCCGGACGGTGCGGCGCCGTCGCCGGGCCCGGACACGGTGTGGAACCTCGCCACGGGCGGCTCGACGATCCCCCTGAAGTTCAACCTCTACGAGTACGACGGCGGCCCGGAGATCACCAGCACCGCCGGCATCGTCTTCGGCGCGACGACCGTCGCCTGCCCCAGCGGCGGCGAAGAGGGCGACCCGGTGGACTTCACCGCCACCGGCAGCACGAGCCTGCGTTACGACGCGACCGAGGACCTGTTCATCCAGAACTGGAAGACGCGCAAGGCGGGCAGGGACACCTGCTACCGCGTGAGCGTTGCCTTCGCGGACGACTC
>JAABRX010000231.1 GCA_011390675.1 Trueperaceae bacterium
TACGCAGCCGCGGTGTACGTCGGCTCCTGCGGTCCCGAGCGGCCGGTGCTCCTGGAGCTCGAGCCGATCGGTCGCGCCAACGACCCGTACGTCAGCATCACCGAGTCGACGCTGACCTTCGCGGAGCTCACCCAGGGCGATCACTTCGTCTACGTCTTCGACGGCGAGGCGATCGAACGGCCCGACGTCGAGGGCCTGGACGTGCCGGCGCTCGCGTGCGGCGAGGTGGGGCTGGGTGCCCTCGAGGGGCAGCCGTGAGGCCGGTGGCCACCCCTCCGCTCGATGGCGCACGGTCGCGCTTGATCGGGGCGCCCCCCAGCCTCGTCGGGCGTCAGGCGTTCCGCCAGGAGTACCGCGCTTTCCAACCGAGCCGCGCCTCGATCTTGCGGCAATCGAAGACCGAGTCGAACGGACCGTGGTCGACCGCGAAGTTGGCGCCGGGTCCGTAGAGCCGTTCGACGGCGTCCTGGATGGGCGTGTCGAGGCACGTGTCGGCGGCCGCGATCAGGAAGACCTCGTGCCCCTCGATCTCGCCCTCGAGCGCCGCCCGGAAGGCGCTAGCCACGTCGCGCGCGTCGATGTAGCTCCAGAAGTTGACGCCGCCCTCGGGGAAGTTCTCGCGTCGGTAGCGCAGCACGTCGTAGCCGTCGGGCATGATCACGTTGTTGATGCGCAAGCTGGCGATCGACATCGCGGGGTACTGGCGCACCATCGACTCGGCGATCACCTCGCCCATGTACTTGCTGAGCGCGTAGGCGTTCGGGGAAGCCACGCGGTCGTCCTCGTCGAACGGCAGCTTCGGCGGCAGCTCGTCGGTGGTCAACCAACCGGTCGCCATCTCGCTGCTCGCGTACACCAGGCGCGGCACGCCGAGGTCGCCGGCCGCCTGCATCACGTTGTAGGTGGAGAGGACGTTGTTGGCGAAGGTCTGATTGCGTGGGAACCCGTGCGGCGACGGGTTCGCCGCCAGGTGGCACACGCCGTCGGGCCGAACCTGGGCGAGGACGTCGTAGACCTCACCGGCGTTGGTCAGCTCGAGGTGCATGAAGTCGCCCGGCAGGTCCGCCGGCGGCCGCACCGCGTCCAGGTTGATCACCTCGTGGCCTGCCGTGTCCAGTTCCCGCACCGTGTAGCTGCCGGCGCGGCCGCTTCCGCCCGTGACGATGACGCGCATACGCGCACCTCCCTCTCCCTCGATCTGGCCGAGCCATGCGGGGCGCGGGGGTCGGGGGACTCCAGGATAGGCCGTTCGTGGCCGACGTCGCCCCGGCGCGTGGCTGGGCCGCCGTCGAACGCCGGCACGGCGCACGGTGATCACGGCGGACCTGTGTTCTGGTGCCACCATGTCCATCCTTCAGAAACTCATCGGACTCGGCCTTCGCCCCTTCGCGGAGCGGCGGGCGCGCCAGCGCACGCTCGACGAGGCCGCACGCGACCTGGAGCGCGCCGGCGAGCGCATCGACGCCCACCTGGCCGGCAAACCCGATACGCCCTCTAACCGGGAGGCCATCGCGCACTGCGTGGGCATCGAGCGGTGGGGGCAGAGCCGCCTGCGCGTCGGGCTTGGCGAGCCGCTGCAGATGGACGGCCATCAAGGGTACCGGCCCGACCTCGCCGCCGGGGTCGACGCGCTGCGGGCCTCCATGACCGAGACGCGCGCCGCCACGGTGGCGCTGGCTCGTGACCTCGCGGCCGCCGGCGTGGACCCGACCACGACCGTCCGGCACAACGACCTGGGCGACCTGAGCCTCGCGGGGTGGCTGGCCTACCTCGAGCAGCACGCGAGCCGTGAGCTCCCGTTGCGCGTCCGAGCCTGAGGCCGACTCGCGGGCGCCGCTGCGCCTGATCGCGAACCGACCGTTGGCGGAACCCGTGCGACCATGCCCGGCATGAGCCTCGAGACGACCGCCACCGCCGCGCCCGCGAACCCCGGCCACATGGTGCCGCTCGTCACCGGCTCCATCATCCGGGCGGACGCCGACGTCCGGTTCGACGGGTACGGCCACGCCTGGATCGCGCCGACCTCGCAGGCCCCCACGACGCTCGCGCCGCTGAACGACGAAGAGCGCCTGGCCGAGGGGCTTCGCGGCTTCGCGCGCGCCACCGCGCCGCGACGCGCGGCGCTGCTCGACGCCCAACCGCAGGGCTGCGGTCGCGACGCGGCCGCCCTCGCCCGCCTGTCGAGCAAGAGCGGTGTGGCCATCGCGGCCGTGACCGGCTTCCACACCGCGGCGCACTACCCGACGGGCCGGCGCCCCTGGATCACGGCCGACGCCGCGCTCGCGACCTTCCAACGCGAGCTCGACGGCGGGATGCGCGAGCAGCCGCTGGCACGGCCCGCGGCCGTGGCGGCCGCCCTGGACGCGGAAGCACCGGACGACGATCCCTGCTGGGAGGCCGCCGTCGAGGCGTGCCGCCGGTCGGGCGCGCTGCTCCTGGTGCGGCTGGAAGCCGACGCCGACCTCGCCTCGTTGATGCGGTTTCTGGACGCGCGGGGGGTGTCCGGCGAGCGCACCTACGTCTGCCGCATGGAGACGCAACCGGACGACGGCCTACATCGCGAGCTCGCCAGCACCGGCGCGCTGCTCGGCTACGGCGCGAGCGCGTTCGTCCAAGACGGCGCCCGCGGCGCGATGGCGGCGCTGGAGCAGCGGCTGGACGACGGCCACGAAGGTGGAGTGGCGATCGGGCTCGAGCTGGCTCGGCCCGGTGCGTGGGCGTCGGAACGGACGGGTGGTGATAGCGACGGCGCGGGACCGGGCGCGCTGATCGCGAGCGCGGAGCGGCGGCTGCGCGAACTCGGCGCCTCCGACCACCACGTCGACGGGCTGCTCGGCAAGAACCTGCTGGCGCGGGCCGCACGGTCCGAGACGCCAGGCGCCATCGGCTGACGCGCTGCGGCACGTTCGAGCCCCGCGGCGGTCGTCCGCCGTGGGGCTCGAACGTGCGCGACCAGGCGCGCGGCAGCGATGCGCGCGTCGGGTGCTCCGTTACGGTGCGTCTGCCTCGGGCTCGGGCATCAGCATGTTGATCAGGTGCCGGTGCATCTTCCACTCGCCGTCGACGAGCTTGTCGATCGTCATGAAGCTTCCTTGGATCATGACCGTGCCGTCGGGCGCCGAGTGCACGTAGGTCCCCATGCCGTAGGCCATGTCGCCGAAGATCTCGACCTCTTCGGTGTTCACCACGATGGTGCCCTGGTCCATCGGCTCCGGGAGCGGTTCGGCGATGCCCTCGTAGATCGCCTGACGACCGACGTCGGCGCGGCCGTCGAAGTTCACGACGATCGCGTCCTCGGTGTAGAGGTCGGCGACCCCTTGGAAATCGCCCGCGTTGTACAGCTCCGCCCAGCGGTTGCCCAGTTGGCGCAGGGCGTCGCCGGCGTCGCCTTGAGCGAGGGCGAGCGTGGCGATGAGGAGTGCGGACAGAAACAGACGAACGAACCGGAGGTGCATGGCTCCTCCTCATGGGCCGGGAGCGGCACGTTCCGCTCGTCGGCCAAGCCGCAGGTTCCACGCTGGGCCCGACCGCGCTCCGACCGAGGGCGCGGCCAGTCGCTGCCACCCGGCGTAAGGTAGGCCACCACCGAAAGCATAAGTGGCCCACCCTGGAAGCGGCGCTCATCGCTCACGGCCACGCGCCGGGTACGTCGTCCGCTAGGGCGCATGCGTCGTCGCCAAGCTCGTCCCTTCACCGTAGGGTGGACCAAGGCATGCGCACGAGGGAGGCCGGCATCATGGAACGACGACCCTTCGGCACCACCGGTATGGAGCTCCCCGAGATCTGCTTCGGGACGATGCGCTACGCGGCGAAGACGCCCGGCGACGACGCCCCGTCGCGGGCCGGCCAGCGCGCACTCGAAGAGGCGCTCGACCTCGGCATCGACTTCGTGCACTCGAGTTACGAGTACGGCACCCGCTGGATGACGGGCAAGGTGCTCGCCGGGCACCCACACCGCGACCGGGTGCGGCACGCCATCAAGGTCAACGTGCCCGATTGGGGCGAGCCGAAGTTCGACCCGGCAGCGTTCCGCCGCCAGGTCGAGGACGCTCTGCGCGACTTGCACGCCGACCGGATCGACGTCGTGCAGCACCTCCAGCGCGGCGGCATCGAGCGCTTGCTCGGCTACGACGACCGGGCCGAGCCGCAGCGCGTCGCCGATCTCGACGCGGTGCTCGAACCGCTGCGCGAGGTCGCGCAGCGGCTGCGCGACGAGGGACTGATCGGCGCCCTGACGACCTTCCCCTACACCGTCGGGTACGCTCGTGCCGCCATCGCGTCGGGCGCCTTCGACGGGATCGTGGCGTACTTCAACCTGCTCGAGACCGAGATGGTCGAGGTGTTCGACCTGATGCGCGATCAGGGCATGGGGTTCATCGGCATCCGGCCGCTGATGGGCGGCCTGCTCACCGACGCCCGGATCGACCGCGCCGCGCTGCCCCCGGGCGACCGCATGCACGACGCCGGCTGGGACCGCGCGTACGACCACCTCGCCGCGGCTCGAGCGATCGTCGACCCCGAGGTCGGCGAGGGGGGCACGGCTCGGTCGTGGACGAGCTACGCCTTGAAGTTCTCGCTCATCGATCCGCTCATCGCATCGACCGTCGTGAGCATCAACACGCCCGAGCAGCTGCTCGAGGTGGTCGCGGCCCTCGAGGGCGCGCGCCCCGACCCGGCGCTGCTGCCGCGGCTGCACGAGGTCACGGCACGCTTCCGAGCGGAGCACGGCGTGCGGGCGGACGGGGCCGGGGTGCCGCAGTACGAGCGGTGACGACGCCTCCACGCTTTCGATACGCCGCATCGGGAGCCTGTAGGTAGGAGACGCCAGCGTGGTGGTGCCGCACCCCCAACCGACGGCGCAGGCCATCGGCGACCACCCGCTGCGCCCCACGAGGAGGACGAGATGACCCTCCGAACCAGCCTCCGCCCGCTGGCGGCGATCCTCGCCGCCGCCCTCTTGGCGTTCGCCTCGTCGTCCGGGCTCGAGACGATCGAGCTCGACGGCCACCGCGCCAGCTTCGACCCCGACCAGG
>JAABRX010000232.1 GCA_011390675.1 Trueperaceae bacterium
CGGCGAGGCCGAAGGACAGCGCGATCAGACCCGTCCAGGTGGTCAGCTGGCGCGCCTCGCGCTGCGCGCGACGGCGGCCGCGCAGCGGCGAGGTCGCCACCCAGATGCCGAGGCCGATGAGCAAGGCAGGGCCCAACCAGGCCGCGACGGCGCCGAGGACGCGCACCGCCTGACGCCCGAGCCAGATCCCGACCAGCGGGATCGTGAACTCCATGGCGCCGAACACGAGCGCCACCCGCGGCCAGCGTTTGGCCTGGCCCATCGCACCGAGGGCGAGGGCGGCCGCGAGGTTGTTCGCCCCGATCGCCAGCGCGAGCGCGAGCAGCTGAGCCGTGTCCACGGAGTCGGTCTACCACAACGACCGCGTGGGGCGCCGACCGCCACCGACGCGCTATCCCGGCATCACCCGAGCCGGTACGTCGCTTTGGCGGCGCCGTAGGCGAGCCAGTGCGCCATCTCGGGGGCGTCGTCCGCGTCGACCAGGCCGCGCTCGACCATCCCCGCGAGCCAGTTCGCCACCGTCCGCCGCCACACGTCGTGGCGCGCGGGGATGCTGGCGAAGGCGCGCGTGTCGTCGTTGAAGCCGGCGAGGTTGTAGACGCCGGCGGTCTCGACCACCCGGTCGAGGTAGCGGTCGAAGCCGAGCACCGAGTCGAAGAACCACCACGGCGCGCCCAGGCGCAGGGCCGGGTAGTGGCCGGCGAGCGGCGCCAGCTCGCGCGCGTAGGTCGCCTCGTCGAGCGTGAACAGCACCAGGCGGAACGCCGGGTCGTGGCCGTGCGCGTTCAGCAGCGTGCGCAGCCCGCGGGTCCAGTCGACCGCGACCGGCATGTCGGCCCCCTTGTCGATGCCGAAGCGCTGGAAGATCCGCTCGTGGTGGTTGCGGAAGCTGCCGACGTGCAGCTGCATGGTCATGCCGTCCTCGCGCGCCATCGCCGCCATCTGCATGAGCGCGTGGCCGTGGAAGCGCGCGTCGTCGTCGGCGCTCATCGGCGCACCGCTGCGGGCGCGCGCGAAGAGCGCCTCGGCCTCGGCGTCGCCCAGGGGTTCGATGAACGGGGTGAAGGTGCCGTGGTCGGTGGCGGTGGCGCCGAGGGCACGGAACGCGGCGCGGCGTTCGCGCAGCGCGTCGAACAGGGCGGCGGCGCTGTCGACGGCGACGCCCGAGCGGCGCTCGAGCAGCGCGATCGCCTTGCCCCAGCCCTCGGCGGCAAGGTGCAGCACGCCGTCGGGGCGGAACGTGGGGGCCACCGGGTAGCCGTCCTCGCGGATGCGAGCGTGCGGTGCGAGGTCGTCGGTGGCCGCGTCGGTGGTGGTGAGGGCTTCGATGCCGAAGCTGCGGAGCAGCGCCCGAGGTCGGAACTCCGGGGCGTCGAGCCGGGCCTGGATCTGGTCGTACAGGCGGTCGGCGCTCGCCGCCGAGGGCTTCTCGTCGACGCCGAACAGGTCGATCAGCTCGGCTTTGAGCCAGGTGCCGGTGGGGGTGCCACGGAACAGATGGAAGTGCGCGCAGAACGTCCGCCAGATGGCGCGCGGGTCGGTCTCGACCGGCGTGCCGTCGCGGGTCGGGACGCCCAGGTCCTCCATGGCCACGCCCTGCGAATAGAGCATCCGGAAGACGTAGTGGTCGGGGACGATGAGCAGTTCCGCCGGGTCGCCGAAGCGCGCGTCGGGGTCGGCGAGGAGGTGCGGGTCGACGTGGCCGTGCGGGCAGACGAGCGGCAGGTCGCGCACCTGCGCGTAGAGCTCGCGGGCGCGGTCGCGCACCGACGGCTCCGGGGCGAAGCAGCGATCGGGGTTCAGGGTCCAGGGCGAGCTCATGAGGTGCCTCCTCGGGATGCGACCGCCGTCGGGGGAGCGGTGGGGTCGCCGGCTTCGAGCCGAAGGTCGCGCACGATCCGGTCGACGAGCGCCTCGGGCGGATCGTCGACGGGGAGCACGCGCGCTCGCTCGTCGGGCGCCGGCAGCTCGAGCGCGTCGAGCTGGCTGCGCAGCAGCTTCGGGTCGAAGAAGTGGTCGGTGCGTTCCGCGATGCGCTCGCCGAGCAGCTGCGTCGGGCCGTGCAGCACCACCGTCGCCACGTGCGGCAGCCCATCGGTGAGGACAGCGCGGTAACGGCGCTTGAGCGCGCTGCACGAGAGGACCACCGGCGTGCCCTCGCGGGCGTGGCGCTCCAGCTCGGCGCGCAGCGACGCGAGCCATGGGGCGCGGTCGTCGTCGTCCAGCGGTTCGCCGCGCGCCATCTTGGCTTTGTTCGCGGCCGGATGGTGGTCGTCGGCCTCGACGTAGGGCCAGCCGAGCCGCGCCGCGAGCAGCCGGCCGACGGTGCTCTTGCCGCTCCCCGAGACCCCCGCCACCACGACCGCCCGGACGGGGCGCTCCGGCACGGGTTCCGCCATGTCCGAAGCCCAGGGCCAGCGGACGCAGGTCGGGACGTCGGGGAAGAGGACGACGTCGGCGGCCCCCGGACGCCCTTTGAAGGCCACCGTCACCACGTGGGTGGCGCCGAGCAACGCACGCGCCCGGCGCAGCGTCGCGCCGCTCACCGCCACGTCGTCGACCAGCACGATGCGCTGGCCGCGCACGTCGGGCACGGCGCCCACCGGCTCCGGCTCCGATGCCTTCGGCGCGTGCGCGTCGTCGCGGAAGCTCAGGCGGAGCAGCCGCAGCGGCTTCTCGAGGTGGAAGGCGATCAGCGCACCGGGGACCGTCCCGCCGCGCGCCACGGCGACCACCGCGTCGACGGCGTCGCGGCGCGGCAGGTCGGCGGTGCGGAGCCGTTCGGTGACGCGGGTGAAGGTCAGGTCCGTGGCGCCTTCGCTCACGGGTTGGGGCCCCGCGCCTTGTACAGCACCTCACCGGCCTTGGGCACGTAGAGGATGCCCTCGTCCTCCCGGTCCATGAAGTCGCGCGGATCGATCGCGTCGGGGTCGAGGTACCCCAGCGCCAGCGCCTCGCAGGTAGCCTCGGGAATGCGGCTGGCGAGCGTGACCTTGGCGCGCGGCCGCTCCACGCCGTCGACGTAGTCGCCGTCGCCGCGGACGTGCGTCGAGTGCGCCAGCACGCCCAGCGGCACGTGCGCGAAGCGCTCCCATTGGGCCAAGAAGTACGGGAGCACGTGGTAGCCGATCTCGCGGATCCAGCGGCCGTGGACGAAGCTGACCTCGGAGAGGTGCGGCGCGTGGATGATCAGTTCGCCGCCCGCCGCGAGCGCCGGCTCGAGCTTGTACATCGCCTTGCCGGCCGTCCACAACTCGTCGTACATCGGCGGCGCGACGCTCAGGACCCGCTGGAAGGGGCGCTCGACCCAGCGCACGTGCAGAGCGCTCGAGAGCTCGGCGGCGGCCGCCCAGGCTTCGAGGGGGGCACCCACGAACAGCCCGGCGGTCTCGCCGCCGTCGATCACCAGCGCCGCCACCGTGGTGGGCGTGGGCACCAGCTCGAAGGCGGCGTTGAGCAGCGCGCGCACCGGCGTGTCGGCGACGCCGATCGTGCCGCGCACCCCCGCCAGCGCCCCGAGCCAGTGGGTGACGTTGATCATGTCGCCGTCGCTGACGCCGGGGAAGAAGTACTTGACGCCACCGGAATAGCCGACCACCTCGTGCGGGAAGGTCGGCCCGAGGACGATCACGTGGTCGTGCTCGAGCACCGCGCGGTTGAGGCGCACGTCGACGTCGCCGCCGAGCGTCGGGTGCCAGCGCTCGCCGGCGATCGCTTGCACGCGTGCCTGGGGCACCACGCCGATCGAGGTGAGCGCGTCGGGGTCCTGCCAGCCGTGGTTGACGACGTGGACGTGGGCGAAGCGACCGGTGCGCTCCTCGGCCGTGACGCCGACGAGCCGGTTCAGGTGCGCCTCGTCGAGCGGCGGGTGCGTGCCCAACGCCACCATGAACGTGACCGAAGCGGCTTCGGCGAGCGCCTGGACCATCGAGCGGAACAGGCTCGGCAGCGGCAGGCTGCGGGTGTGGTCCGGGATCAGCACCAGCACGCGCTGGCCCGCGTGGCGGCCGGCGAAGGCCTCCTGCAGCGCGGCGTGCGTGTGCCCGTGCGCCAGCGTCGTGCCGGTTTCGGCGACGAGCCGGAGGCGCATCAGCGGGCCCCGGACTCGACCGCGGCGCGCGCGTGGGGGGCGAAGGGGCGCAGGTGGCGCTCGAAGTGGTGGGCGAGGCCCTCGACGTGCGCCTCACGGTGCGCGCGCAGCAGGTCGCGGAGCGCCGGACCGAAGGCGTCGAGCGCGCTGCCGAAGGTGACGTGGAGCACCTGGCGGGCGTCGTCCTGGTCGAGGAGCGCGGCCAGCTCGGCGTCCGGGATCGAATCGGGGCGGGCGACGGCCTCGGCGCGGCCGCCGATCAGGTAGCTCGCCTTGTCGGTCGCGAAGCGCTCGAGGCCGAGCACAAGGATGGCGCGGAACAGCGCCGGGTCGACCACCGCGGCCACCCGCAGGGCCTCGAGGTACGAGGTCCCAGCGGTCTTGAGGTGCACCAGGCCGCGGGTCGCTTCGGCGATCGGACCGTACACGCTGAACTTGTCGCTGCCGCTGTGCAGCGACAGCTTGTACGGGCCGAACGCGCGGGCGATGCGGGCATGGCCATCGAGCGTGCGGACCAGCTCTGCCAGGTCGCCGCGGAAGTCGACGCCCTTCTCGAAGCGCCCGACGAAGCGCGGCGCGAGCGAGACGAACGGGACGCCGAGGCGGCCGAGCTCGAGCGCGATGAAGGCGTGCTCCTCGAGCGTGGTCGGGGTGGCGGTCTCGTCGACCGAGACCTCGACCTCGTACGGGGCGCCCGACGCGGCGAGGACGCGGTGGAGCCGGGCGGCGCCGGCGAGGGCGGCGCCGTACTTGGCGGCAGCGCGGGCCAGGGCGGTCTCGTCGAAGCGCAGCGCCAGGCCGTCGGCGTCGAAGGCGCGCCCCAGGTAGCGGCCGCGCACCCCCGCCCAGTTGTCGCCCAGGTCGCTCCAGGGGAGCCCATCGACCTTCGCCTGCAGCGCGCCGCC